>JBHHXX010000011.1:0-40304 GCA_046757245.1 Candidatus Geothermarchaeales archaeon | reverse complement strand
TTCCGCTCCGATCTGATGTGAAGGCTATCTTTTTGCCGTCGGGGCTCCAAGCCGGGTCCATGTCCCACGCTGGATCTGTTGTGAGCTGGACCTTGTTTTTTCCGTTAGCGTCCATGACCCAGATGTCGTAGTTGCCGGATCGGTGTGATGTAAAGGCGATTTTGGACCCATCGGGGCTCCACGTCGGCCACGAATCGGTTGATCTGTCCCTTGTCAGCCGTCTTAGGTTGCCCCAGTCGGCGTCCACCACCCATATGTCCACGCTCTCCATCCGGTCAGATGAAAAAGCTATCCTTCTCCCGTCGGGGCTCCAAGCCGGATATTGACCCGAGGGGGCGGGTGTAGAAGTTGTTGCCTTGACTCCCGCTCCTAGGATGGCTGACAGTATGAACAGCGGAATTAGGGCCGTTGAGATCTTGTTTTTTGCCCGATTAATATTGTTTTTCAAAGGGAACACATAAAATATTTTCGTCGGAAACATATGTGTTTCGGCGTTCTTTCCATGGATACTAAGGGGTGAATCTCCCTTATCGAGCGCATCGCATCCCCTACATCTTGGAGGGTTGGTAATATTCTCCTATAATCAAGGGTGAGGATCTCCTCCAGGGTCCATCTACCTTCCTCAACTCCACGTCCTTGAGGTCTTTCCTTATCAATTCGAGGTATGTTCTCTCACCATGAACAGCGGCGTGGCAGAACACGGCGTATTATACGTGTCGCCTAACATCGGAAATCGATCCTCGATGACGACGTTTGGGCCAGATAATCGACCAAAATGAGGGGACTAAGAGTGTTAAATAAAACAAAGTGTCGAATGGAGTAGATTTTGAGTGTCTACAGCTTCTTCCATCAGCGTCGTCGTTTAAACTCTTCCGATGGCATCGATCCTTAACCTACCATGAATAACCGGGCATCTTAGTTAATACCACTCGATGGAAAAAACCGTTCGTGGGTATAGTTGAGGTAGATCGACCCCGTCGCACAAGAGAGCTAAATCTTTTTGATCCTCGAGTAGGCCCTCAGCCTCAGGGGCACATAGTGGAGGGAGCCTATGAGGGAGGAGGCGTCAACCCACGCCCCATAGACCTCGACCTCATCGTTGACCCCCAGCTCATCGGTGGTGTAATCCTTGATGGAGCCGAGGTAGGTGATCCTGGCGGGCTTACCCCCCTGCTCAACGTAGAGCTCCCCCCTCGGGGGAAACCCGGAGTCCGTGGCCTCCCCCTCCACGGGAGCCTTGACCACCACGCCCCTCACGTTGATCACCTTGTGGAAGACCGAGATGTCCTTGAAGGAGGTGAAGCCCGTCACCACGGTAGGCAGCTCGAAGCCCCCGGGAGGCGTGGGTTCAAACTCAACCCTGGAGGCGTCGTCGCAGAAGAGATAGGCCTCCTCACCCCTCGTGCGGGAGCGCACCCCGGCGATGGAGAGGGAGGTCCCAGGCTTGACCCTCTCTATCCCTTCAACCCCCCGCCCTATGAAGGTGACCGTTGCATCCCCGGAGGAGTCCAAGGCGTGGATGGAGACCACGGGCTTCCCCGTGGTGGAGGATCGCCTCTGTCCAACGGCGTCCACGCGGAGGAAGACGCTCGCCATGTTGAAGCCCTGCTTCAGGTTCCTCAGCAGCGTGGGTGGGAAGCTGAGCTCGGCCTTGGCCTCGGGTAGGGGTGTCAGGTGGGAGGTCTTCCCTAGGTGGATCTCCACCTCGTTGTCCAGCCCAAGCTTGGGCCTCCCGTTGAAGATGGCTACGGTCATCCCGGGCTTGACCCAGCTATACTCCTCGACGATTTCGTTCCAGAGGACCAGCCTCCGAAAGATCTTTCCATCGGTGATTCTCAGCCTAGCCACGACGCCCTTCTCACCACCTTCCCTGGTGAACTCGGTGATCATGGGCTCACTCATCACCTGGCCGAGGGTGTGCACCCGACGCTCATCCGCGGAGATCTCGGGGAGGGGCTTTAGAAAGTCTCGTGGTAGAGGGTATTTCTCATCCTCCTCGGGGAGATCCCTCACCTCTCCCCGGATGCCCACGTGGAGCTCTAGGTCACCAGTGAGGGAGCTCCTCGTGCGCGCGAAGGAGAGCTCCACCACGCTCCCCTCCAGGGCCCCCAGCTCCTCAAGGTTCTTTAGGGGTCTATCCCAGAACACGACGCCGCAGAGCCCCGTGGAGTCGCCTAGGCCACCCCTCACGTAGAGGCCGACCCTCCCATCCCTCCTCTGGAACTGCTTCTCCCCCTTCAGCCAGACGAGGCGGCCCCTGACGGTCACGTTGTTGAGACCCTCCACCAGCTTGCCGATGGGGGTGGAGGAGGAGACGTCTAGGGAGAGCTTCACGCCTAGGTCCACGGCGACGAGGAGGATGGCTGTGTACTCTGAGATGTTGGGGATCTCCTCCATCCTCTTCTTGGCTAGCTCGAGGACCTTCTCCCTGGTGATCTCGGGCCTATATCTAAGGATCTCGTCGATGAGCCCATCTTGGGTCGTCAAGGCGATACCTCTCAAAGCCTTCCTTGACAAATAATGGGGTTGTTCACTTATATCCTCGCTCGAGTCGGTGGCTGGGCTCTAAGCAAACTTATAGCCCCTCTCCATCGCCCCCCGGGGTGGGGAGGGGTTTGCCACCCTGGCTTTTCAGCGGCCCGCGAGCTTCTCCAGGACTTCCTTGGGAAGCTTCTTGGCTATGCTCAGCTTGGTGGGGCATCGTCCCAAGTTGATGCCGCGCTCCCTTGCCGCGGCCTTTAGGTCCTTCATCTGGATCTTTTTCACTAATTCCTCTACGTCCAAATCAGATCGAACCCCAATAGTATGGTTGAGGCGCATCTTATAAGATTAATCGCAGATGTCTTTACCCCGCTATAGGGGGATATTGCCCTATGAAAGACTCCAACTACCTCCTCTACTAACTCGCCCTCGAAGGACGTCGATAACGTTGAGTTTTACTTCTCTAGGAGATCTGTCTGAGCCTCGATGCGTCTCCTAGCGCTTCAGGGGGCTAGAAGATTCTTGGGAGACCCGTCTTCTCCAGCTTCAACAGCTCCTCCCACCTCCTCTGAACGGTCCCCTGTATCCTCGCTGTTTCCTCCTCCGTGAGGTGTCTAAACCTCCCCTGGAGCCTCAGATACTCTTGGATGGGCCTGAGCTGCTTCAGCCTTATGTTGATCTTCAGCTCGCCCCCCTCGATCTCGAAGACGGGCCAGGCGCCCGTCAGAACCGCCAACCTCGCCACCTCAACGGTCTTCTCTGGGGGGAAGCGCCACCCCGTGGTGCAGGGCTGATGGAGATGGATGTAGGCGAGGCCCTCACCCCCCAGCGTTATCTTTGAAGCTTTCTCAAGCTTCCTCCTGAAGTCGTGGATGTAAGCTATGGAGGCCGTCGAGGCGTAGGGGACCCCGTGGAGCGCCAACATGATGGGTATGTTCTTTCGGGGCACCCCCTTCCCCCTCAACCTCGAGCCGACGGGGGTGGTGGTCGTCCACGCGCCGAGGGGCGTCGACCCGCTCCTCTGAATCCCCGTGTTCATGTAGGCCTCGTTGTCATAGCATATCCATATGACCGGCTCCCCCCTCTCGGCGGCGCCCGAGAGCGACTGGAGGCCGATGTCCACGGTGCCACCGTCGCCGCAGAAGCCAACGACGTTCACCATGGCCTTACCCCTCCTCCTGAGGCCCCTCCTCAGACCCGTCAGGGTGCCACCCGAGGCTGGGAGGTTTGAGATCACGTGGGGGACGCCTATCGGCGAAGTGAAGGGGGCACCCACGAGGTTGGCGGCTACACAGGAGGAGGGCGTCACCATGACGGTGTCCCTCCCCAGCACGTCTAAGGCGTGCCTAAGAGCCAAGGTGAGGCCACAGCCGGTGCACCCCCTCACCCCGGGGCAGAAGACCGCCTCGGGCATGGGGATCGGGGGCTTGGGGGGCGGCGAATACCTCCCGACGGCCTCGAGGTCCTCCATGTAGTCGACGACCTCCGTTCCTCCATCCCTAGCGGCCTTGAGGGTCTTCCCAGCCATGTACAGGAAGTCCCTCACCCCTATGTCTCGGCCAAAGAGGCCGGCGATGAAGCTCAGCGCCAGGGGTCTCTCTTCTAAATCGTACAGGGCGGCCTTCACGTCGGCGAAGACGGGTCCCCCACCGCCGCCCACGCCCCTCGCCACGGATCTATCCACGACTCCCACGGCTTTCACGTCGGCGGCGACCTCCCTCAGATCCTCGGTGGGGAAGGGCCTGAAGGATCTCAGCTTGACGAGGCCTATCTTCTCACCCCTCTCCCTCAGCCTCTCCACGGCCCTCCGAGCCGCCGTCGTCATCGACCCCAGGGTGATGAGGATCGCTTCAGCGTCCTCACAGAGATATCTCTCCGTTAGACCGCCGTATCGCCTCCCGAAGGCCTCCCCGAACTCCTCGTCTACCTCCTCGATCACCCCCTTCGCCCTGTCCATGGCTTCGCTGTAGAGGCGCTCGTAGGTGGGTATGAGCTCCTGGGGCTCCGTAAGCAGGGGCGTCTCGAATCGGGTGGTGGGGTCCATGATGATGTGGCGGGCTCCATAGGGGGGTAGGAAAGCGTCAACGTCCTCCTGCCTGGGGATCTCCACGGGCTCATTGGAGTAGGAGAGGTAGAAGCCGTCGATGCAGACCATGGCGGGGAGGGTGACCCTCGCGTCCTCCGCCACCCTGTAGGCCTGGATGATCATGTCCAAGGCCTCCTGGTTGCTCTCCAGGTAGAACTGCATCCATCCAGAGTCTCTCTCGGGCATGGTGTCCGTGTAGTCTGGTTGAGCCGTGTGTAGGCTCCCCAGCCTCCTGTTGGCCACCGCCATGACTATGGGGAGGCGGTAGGCGGTGACTTGGGCGATGGGCTCATGCATGTAGGCTAAGCCGTGGGAGCAGGTGGCGGTGAAGGTCCTCGCCCCCGCCAGCTCAGCGCCGTAGAGCGCTGACATCCCGGAGTGCTCGCCCTCGATGTGTATGAACTCTGCCTCCAGCTCCCCGTTGGCGATGAAGCCCGCCAGGTATTCAACTATGGTCGTCTGAGGCGTAATCGGGTAGGCCGCGATCACCTGTGCCCTGGAGAGCCTCACGCCGTGGGCTATCGCCCTGTTACCGGTCATAACGTCGACGGACATCGGCGACGCCCTCACCCCCGCTCCTCCACCATCTCGATGGCGTCCGCCGGGCACTCGTTGGCGCAGACGCCGCAGCCCTTGCAGAACCTGAGGTCGATGACGACGGCCTCATCCATCCTATTCATGCATCCCTCGATGCAATAGTCTAGGCAGAGCCAGCACCTCCTGCAGAGATTCGCGTCTACCACGGGCTTTCTGACCCTCCAGTCGTCCCTCGGCGTGGTCCCTATCAACCGAGCCTTCCCAAACTCTATGTATTCAAGGGCTTTCATCCCCATCTGACTCACCCAAAAGTTTCCACCCTAACCTCATCATACCCCAGCCTGGTGGCGGCTAGGTTCTTCTCCACCAACTCTCCCTTAAAACTCCTCTCGACGGCCTTCAGCATAGAGTCGAGGCTCACCATCTCGGTGACCCTCGCGAAGGCGCCCAGCGTGGCCGTATTCGTCACCGGGCTTCCCAAAACCCTCAGGGCTATTGAGGTGGCGTCGACGACTCCTACCCTCAGCCGTTTCACCCCAGACTTCGGCGCCTCCAGGGCCTCCCCGGGGGACTTGGCGGTGTTTTGGATGAGGGTTCCGTTTTGTCTGATGCCCTCCAACACGTTTAAGACCCTTGGGAGGCGTGGGTCGAGCACGATGACGCAGTCGGGCTCATAGATCTTGGACCTCGTCATCTCGTTCCTCTCGCCCACCATCGCGAAGGACGTCACGGGGGAGCCCCTCCTCGCAATGCCGTAGGTCGCGAAGGATCTGCTGAAGAGGCCCTCGTGGAAGGCGGCGGCGGAGATCATCTGGGCGGCCATGACGACGCCCTGCCCACCCCTACCGTGTATACGGATCTTGATGACCATGTCGGAATCCTCCACCAATCGAATTGGTTATGAAGGTTAATAGACCTCTTTCCCGCAGTATTTCTTCCATAGGCGCCTCCGGTGGACAAAGGAGGACAGTGCGGCCTCGGGGTTGTTACCCGTCACCCTATCCTTCACGATGAGGGTTGTCACGGGCGCCCTAGAGTGCTTGGTGAAGAGGATGTCATGGCCTAGACACAGCCCGATGATGATGTTAAGCTCCGTTCCAAAGCTGTTCAATATCTTAGCCTGGGTTATGGGGTTGCACGCGGTTGGGTAGGTTCCAAACACGTATTCCTCGGAGACGCCGCACTCCCTTTGACCCAAGCCCCCCACCTTGCATAGGGTTGAGAAGACGTCGAAACCCGCCCCCCGGATGAGCTCAGCCACCGCCCTCCCCTCCCGGTTTAGCGCCAAGCAGATGGCCATCCCGATCTTTCTAATCCCCAATTCCCGGGCAAACTCGATGACCTCCTCGAGGCGGGTCCATCTTCCATAGCCCTCCTTAATGATCCTCGAGGCTGCCAAGTAAACTTCGGCGTTCCCGGGGGTGTGGTAGCCCTCCCTCGCCTCCTCCAATGCGCCCTTGAACCCTTTGGAGAGGCAGAAGTCTGGAACCTCCTCGGGGTATCCCTTCCAGCAGTCGAATCGTCGGCACTGGTCGCACATGATCTCTGCCTTGAAGTCCTTAGCCATCCATCCTCACCCGCTACACGTAAACTATGGTCATCGGTTTTTTAAGAATGGTTTTCCCTCCCCGGTTGATCCTCGGAGATTATCAACACCTTCTTATCTTTCTCCTGAGGTATCACCTTTATCTTGGCGTCCTTGAACTCCCCCTCCAACTCCTTCCCCTCGAAGAGCATGTGGAGGAAGACGGCGAGAGCGGCGACCTCTGAGTGGGGCTGACTGGTGACGGCGATGTTCCAATCAACCATCCGATAGACCTCTCCGGGGACCTTCTCGGACCCCACGATGATCAGCAAATCCCGCTTCGACCCCCGTATCTCCCCGATTCTCTCCTGGATGGGAAGCCCATACATGGTGAGGAGGACCCTTAGACCCCCCCAGTCTCTTATCACCCTCCTCCAGTTCCCCTCGTATCTCACCTCGAAGATTCCCCCCCACCTATCGACCACGTCCCTTATGTTGTCGAGGATGGCCTCGTCTCTATCGCCGCTCAGGATTCCCCGTTCACACCCGAAAGCTCGAGCCACCAGGAAGACGTGGGTGGTGACCCTGTCATCCCTCTTTACCCTATGACCCAGCCTTAACACGCTGACCTTCATCATGTAACGTTACCGTGCCTTCGACACCGCTACCCTAATTCTTGGCTTTGGGTGAAAATTAAGCGTGTAGACAGGGCGTTGAGATCGGTGGCTAAGCCTCCGCGGCGTCCACCTAGGTGAGCGTCTTCAGCTCGGTTTTCGCCAGCTCGGATTCCGCGGGTCTTCCGCTCAGGAGCCTCCTACATCTGAAGCAGTACTCGAACTTGTAGAGGTCTTCGAGGCTGGAGCCTATGTGGATCAGCATGCCACAATTCCTACAGAGGATTTTTACTATCATGAAGACTGAGCATGCCCCTTCTGCGCTTGAGTTCCTCCACCCCTCCATCGGAAGAGGAGGCCGTGGGTGGGCCAACCAAAAGATCGGGGGGGTAAACAAAATTATCGTTGATGTGACATAGGCAGACGCCGCTCATAGTACAGGGGGATTTTAAAAGACCTCGAATAGCTTGGCGCTCACTTAACCTCGATAGTCTGGGGTCGGCCCATCCTGTCAAAAACGGCCACGTCTCCAACCCCCCTGTATGGAGGAGCCACTATCACGGCGAAGAGACCCACCATTTGGTTGAGGTCAGTGACGGAGGGCTCCAAGAGGCCCGAGGGATGGGAGTGCAGAGTGCCAACCATGGAGAAATCTAGGGGGAGCATGTGGAGGTTGAAGCTGGAGGAGGAGGTGCCGTGGAGGGCCTGAGGAGGTAAGAGATAGTCGGATATGGAAACCCTCCTCATCCCTCTCTTCCTCTTTATTTTCCCCCTCAAGATCAAGATGACCTCCCTCGGGTGTATCACCCGGGCGTTTTCGAGGAGCTCTTGGAGAAGATCCCCGTCGATCTCTACTATGAGCCTCTCGGTCTTATCGTCGCCTCTCTGCTTCATCCAAACCCCCTTTTTGGGCCCTAAATCTATAGGTGGTCCAACCATCACGGTTAAACTAATGCGTATCCTTTGATGGTAACCTGGGCTGAGTGTGATGAGTGGGTTGAGGCTCTCCCGTTTATGACTTCACCGCCACCGGTGGGTAGATTTATTTCAAGCCCCTGAGGAAGCGCCTCAGCCTCATCTCGCCCTCGTAGGCCCATAGGGCCTTGCTGATGGCCCGCAGCCTCTTATGTCTCGGCAGATGCTCAAAGGCATGGTCGGCCAGCCTCGAAAGCACCCGGTTGTAGTTCATGTAGTCCCTGAGGGCTTGCTCCCTATCGGTGGAGACGGTCTTCCGCTTGATGGAGCCCCACTCTCGGTTCAGCCGTCCCTCCACGCCCCATCTATAGAGTACGTCCCAGGTCCTAGGATCCAGAACGGCGTATCTATCGGGGAAGCAGACGGCGAGGACGGCTGAGGCTACGGGTATGCCCACGCCGTGGATCTGGAGGAGTCTCTCGAGCTTCTCCCTCAGCGTCCCCGTGGCCTCGTCGTCGAGGACGTCTCTGGTGGCAGCCCTGATCTTTTCCTTCAGGTTGACGTTGCTCTTCTTGATCACGTTCTTTGTTACGTCGGCCCTCCAAGCAACCACGGTGAAGAACTCCTTGGGGGTCATGAAGCCCCTCGCTGAGGCAGCCCTGTGAAACCGGTTGAAGAGAAGCCTCTCAAGGTCATACCTCTTGGCGAAGTACTTGAACCTAGTCGGCTTCAGCATCTCGACCATTTTTATCTAATATGAATCCCGCGTGGGAATTATTTAATTAAACCCTTTCCCAGGGCTTTTCAGTCGATCTCGAGGGCTCTCAGCGTCTCCTCGGGCTCGCCGATGCGCTTTAGGCCTATGGACATCTTCCCGTCGGCCATCCTGAGGATGGAGTAGTTCTGACCGATCATGCCCCTTACCCTCCTCGAACCCACCGTTCCCGCGTGGATGATGACCATGCCCTCTATGCTCCAGACCCAAGAGACGTGGCGGTGGCCGCATAGAACCACCTTGACGCCATCCTTGATCAGCATCATAAGGATGTCGCCCGCGTCCACCAGTATATCCCTCTCCCTCCCAGCCATGGGCACCGGGACCAAGTGGTGGTGGAGGACGAAGACCTTAACCTTATTCCTCGGGGCATCCAATATCAGGTCGTGGAGGCTCCTCCGAAACTCGCGGCCGATGTGTCCCTCGTCGACGTCGGGCTGGGTGCTGTCCACGCCCACGAGGTAGATGCGATCGTCCTCGTAAGTTGCCATCCTACCCCCGAAGATTTCCTCAAAGTGGAGGTAGCCCAAGTTCTTGGCGTCGTGGTTCCCCATGACGACCACTGTCTTCGCCTCGAGTTCGTCTATGAACTCCCTCGCCCCCCTGAACTCTTCGACGAGGCCGTCGGACGTCAGGTCGCCCGTCACGACGACCAGGTTTGGTGAGAGTTCATTGACCTCCCTTATACAGGCTTGGACCTTGTCCTTCCTGAATCCCTTCTCACCCACGTGGACGTCGGAGAGGTGAGCTATGACGTATTCGCCGCTCATTCTAAACCCTCAAAACCTATTCACTCTATTATATGAAGTGGCGGCACAGATTCTAATTTATTAACCATTTTTCTCCTCTAAATCTTTCTTCACTTCTGATATCTTCTTTTTCAATTCAATGACTTCCTCGTTAGCAACTTTCCATGTTAGTTCTAAATCCACTCCAAAATATTCATGGATAAGGATATCTCTCATCCCAGCTATCGGCTTCCAGGGGATACCAGGATATCTATCCTTTATCTCTACTGGAATGTTTTTAACAGCCTCTCCAATAATTTCGATTCTCCGAATAACAGCATCTTGGAGCTGTGTTGAATTGAAAAACTCATCCTTTGTTATTCCTTTCATATATTCCTCAATTCGCTCTATACATTCCAATACATGCTCAATAAGAATTTTAGGGTCTTTTTTCACAAAATCACCTCTTGTTCACTTAGAATTTTATGTTTAAGAAGAGGATGCAAAGAATTGTATGTAAGCACGTCAACTTTCCTTCCTAGTAATTCCTCCAGTTCTATTTTGAGTCCTGCAAGATCAAGAAGACTTTTTTCACCTTTAAACTCTACTAAGATATCTATATCACTACCCTCCCTCATTTCGCCCCTTGTAAAAGAACCAAATATTGCCGCTCTTACCACATCGTAACGCTTCAGAACCGGGAGAATTTCTCTCCTTATCTCCTCAATATGTGTTCTCATATTTTATCACCTCATCCACCATTTCATATAACGTTTTTCACGTATATGTAGTTGCCGAAGGCAAAATTGGGGTGTGCCGTGTTATACGCTGCGGCCATTTTAACAGTTCCCATCCACCTCCTACTATTTACAGGTTACTCGAATATTCCGTCGGAACCACGCAACAGAGGCTTCAATGAATTCACTCATAAACTGGTTGAGACATCAAGATTTATTTGAGAGATCGAGGATTTAGTGGGAAGTGGTTGGATATGTCAATAAGGTCCGTCGTGATGAACCCCAGGGATAACGTGGCCACCGCCCTAGCCGACGTCGAAGCTGGGACTAGGATCTCGGTGAGGGTGGGCCAAGAAGTCAGGGAGATCGTAGTTAGGCAATCGATACCCTTCGGCCATAAGTTCGCCTTGAGGAGGATCGAGAGAGACCAGTCTATATATAAGTATGGTGAGGTCATCGGGAGGGCCACAGAGCCGATCAGCGAGGGAGAGCACGTACACGTGCAAAACGTGGAGAGCCTCCGCCTGGGACGGGGGGAGGCCGGGAGGAAATGAGTTTTTGGGGTTTCAGAAGGCCCGACGGCTCCGTGGGTGTTCGAAACCACCTCGTCGTCATGCCCACGGTGGTCTGCGCCAGCGAGGTCGCCCTCAAGATCGCCAGCCAAGTGGAGGGGGCGGTGGCCCTGCCCCACCAGCACGGGTGCGCCCAGATGGGCGATGACTACAAACAGACGGCTCGAACGCTCGTTGGCATAGGGAACAACCCCAACGTGGGAGCGGTCTTGATCGTTGGATTGGGATGTGAGACCGTGTCTGCTCAGGAGGTCTTTGAGGGCATCCGACCTTCGGGGAAGCCCGTGGAGAAGATCATCATCCAGGAGGTGGGGGGAACCCTCCGCGCTGTTGAGCGTGGAGTGAAGGTCGTTGAGGAGATGGCCGCGGAGATTTCGGGGTTGGAGAGGGAGCCCTTTGAGGTTGGACGCCTCACCATAGGGCTGGAGTGTGGAGGGTCCGACACGACCTCGGGCATCGTGGCAAACCCAGCCGTGGGCGTAGCCTCTGACATGGTTGTGGAGGCTGGTGGCACGTCGATCCTCGCCGAAACCACCGAGTTGATCGGGGCTGAGCACCTGATCGCTGGGAGGGCGGAGAGCGGGGAGGTAGGTCAGAGGATCCTTGAGGTCGTTGGGAGGATGGAGGAGAGGATTAGGGACGTGGGGGGAGACCCCACGAGGGGTCAGCCTGCCCCGGGGAACATCGAGGGGGGGATAACCACCATCGAGGAGAAGTCCCTGGGCTGCGTCTACAAGGCGGGTACCTCGCCCATCCGGGAGGTGGTGGAGTATGGGGGGAGGCCGAGGAGAAGGGGGTTGGTGCTGATGGACACGCCTGGACACGACGTCGAGTCGGTCACGGGTATGCTCGCCGGGGGCGCTCAGATCATCGTCTTCACCACCGGTCGGGGCACGCCGGTGGGCTCACCCATCGCCCCGGTCATCAAGGTCACGGGCAACCCAAAGACGCTTGAGAGGATGAGGGATAACATCGACGTCGACGCATCATCAATCCTCTTAGGGAAGGAGACCATCGAGCAGGTTGGGCACAGGATCTTCGAGGCAATCATCAAGGTGGTCTCGGGTGAGAAGACGAAGTCGGAGATACTGGGTCATCGTGAATTCGCTATCGCAAGGATAGGAATTAGCTTGTAAGGACATATAAAATATAAAAATGCTAGTAGAAGTAGAACAAGCAATTCCACTTAATCCAGAGGTGGCACACAATTTTTTTTAAACTTTTAAATTTAAAAGATTGAAGATACGCGCAATATAGAGATGTAAAATCTCGACTTGATAGGGTTGGGAACAATTTAAGGGGAAATAATCTTAAGTAAATATTTTTTCTATCCCATTTATAGGATAGAAAAATTTATTAGTAATTGAACATTAGTATTTTTGAGTGGGAATGCGTAAGGCGAAATGGCAGAACCCCTTAGTACTGCAACATATTTACGAAGAGATAGATAAACGTCACGAGATCTCATTTAATGGATTGTTACACGCTACTAGATACGTTGTTGCGAAGGATGGTACGTTGAAGAAAATACTGGGTATCCTAGTTGCGTCGGGCGTGGTGGCTAAAAGGGTTGCTGAGGAGTACGAAGTAGGGAAGATAGATGTACGTTGGTTAAATCTGAAAAAACGACCTGTATTCTACTCCTCGACAGGCGGTAAACCAACCGTTGAAATGGGTGTGAAAGCTTATATAGCCCATGGGGTGGCTTTCGAATACGATGAGTCGCTTCCTTACTTCTCAGTTATGGAGGAAACGGATTGGATTGGTTTAGCGAGGAGCTCTATTTTCAAAAATTCAAGGGGCACAACATTTATCGCGGCTTCTGTTGAGGACTTGCTGGTAAGAGCCCTCCAGAAGTGGTTCGACGAAGAAGGTAAAATATTTCGTCAATTAACTGTAATGCTGTACTCAGAGCACTCAGTAGACAAGGAATATCTTGAGGATCGAAGTGATAAGTATAACGTCGGAGAGTTGCTTCAGCGATTTCTCTCGAGTTTTAAGGAGGCATTTTGGACCGTAACGGCGGAAGGACTGAGGACTAACCCATTCTTTCTCGAGGTACGCAATACAATTTTACACAGACACCCCGAATTGAAACACGTGAAGGGGGAACCATTAATCCCATATAATGAGGTTATTGAACAAGCAAGTAAGGAGATAGTCTATTTATGAGTTGGAGCAGCGCTGATGGGGATCCTAGAATTACCGTGAAGTTTGATAAGTGGATTGAGTTTTTTAAAGAAACCCTTGAATATCTGAATGCGGAAAGTCGTGACTATATCGTCTTCGGAGGCGTTGCCTTCTCCTTTCTCATGAGGCCGGTTAGAACAAAAGACCTCGATCTTGCAGTCATAGATTTCCCTACTCCTGAGGAGGAGTTTGACTTTAGCACTCAATTACAGAATAAATATCTAAAAATTGGGGCCACTGAGGTAAAGAAGGTTGATGTAGCAACGAGGAAAGGAAGAAGAATCTCCTTCAGCATTGCATTTGACTCTGGTGCTGGATTAGCGGTAGAACTATGGCAATATATAAATGAACGAGAACCGAAATTGTACCCTACAACCCTAATAAAATTGGACAACTTCAATGTAAAAATATTAACTAAGGAATCCTGGATAGCGACAAAGATCGGACAGCCAAAAAACATAGACCCTCGTGACGTACATAGATTGGCCCTCATATGCGATGAGGCAGATATCGATGAGACTTATCGAATTTTAAAGAGGGCAGAGTTGCTGGATTACGCACATAACAACCTAAAAAGTTTATCGCTATTGGGATTCAAGACGCCTCAGCGGCTCGACAAACTACGAAGGCTTATCAGCGCACCGGGAAGGTCTATGATCTGAAGAGCAATTGCTTTGTAGTATTCTAAAAATAGCGGGGTCGAAACCTTGAAGATGGGCATTAACCCCCTATGGGGTCCATCCAAACCTCCAATTCACTTGGATTCTACGTGTTTGTAGGGGATGAGGCATATAAACCTGACGTCCACATCCCCGGTGTTTCTCAGTTGATGGATCTCGTTGGGGGGGATGAAGATGACGTCGCCCTCCCCGAAGGCCCTCTCCCCCTCCTCCCCCCTCACGAGGCCCCGACCCTCCAAGACGAAGACCTCATGCTCCCACGGATGGCTGTGCAGGGGGCTTGAGCCTCCAGCCTCCATTGTGAAGAGCCTCATCGCGAAGTTCTCAGCCCCGGTCTCCTTGGTTATCAGCCGCCTCACCCTCGTTTTTACGGCTCCCTCCTCAGCCTCCTCCTCAACATCTCTATGATGGAAGACCTTCATCCATCTACCCTCCTCGATAACTCACACATAGCCTATCGCCCGAGAGGCTTATATTCAGTTAAACAGCTTCAGAGGCTAAAACTTAAGTTAGGTCGGGAGATATGATTATCAATTGACCACACTTGGGTGATGAGATGAGGCCTCGAAAGGATGACTACTACCTCGACATCGCAAAGTCCGTCTGTGGGAGAGCCACGTGCTCCAGGAGGCGCTTCGGAGCCATCGTCGTCAAGCGCGACGCCATCATCAGCACCGGCTACAACGGCGCCGCCAGGAAGGTTAAAGACTGCTTGGAGTGGGGGGCGTGCCTCAAGGACGAGGTCGGGGCCCCCTCTGGCTCTGGATACGACTACTGTTTAGCGGTCCACGCGGAGGAGAACACCATAATCAATGCGGCCCGCAACGGCGCCAGCGTCTTGGGCGGCACCATGTACATCTACGGGGAGAACTATGAGGACGGGTCCATCGCTGAGGCGAAGCCCTGCGACCGGTGTCGTAGAGCCATCATCAACGCGGGCATAGAGTGTGTAGTCACCAGAAGGCCCGACGGATCCATGGGGAGATACGTCGTCTCCGAGTGGGTGAGGGAAGACACGATCAAATACGGGGAGAGATTAAAATCGGAATCCCATAGACGTTAAGCTGAACCCCTCGCCCGTGGAGCCTCTCGATGCCCCTCACCTAAAATCCATTTGAATGAATCGACTCAAAAGCGTGGGAAGAGCCGTGGCAAGTTTGGAAAAGCTTTTTTACTCTAGAGGCTAGGGATATCGTGGTCTAGATGTTTAGAGCCATCATAAGCCTGGGCGTGGCCGTGATCATCATCGGCGTCGCGCTGGTGTTAATAGGCGTCGCGGCTCGATATGCACCCCCGCTGGAGAAGCTGCCCCCGATCTTGATCTACGTCTACCGCCGGGGTGACTTCTACTTGGTCACCTCGCCCATCCTGATCCTACTTGGCGTCCTGCTACTCCTAATTCTCCTCCTCAGCCGCTTCCCGAGGTTTTAGCGGGCAGGCAAAAAGTCTTATAACCAAGAACGCGACGTTTTGGTGAGGGGTCATGGTCTTCGACAAGGATGTGTGCCAAGGATGCGAGTATAGGGGGGGAAGCTACTGCTGGCAGTCCTGCCCCTACAACGAGTGGAAAGAGCAATACCGAGAGTGGTGAAGAGGCTTTGAAGCCTGAAGACAGAGATCTGCTATGACGATCATGATCGACAGGAAAGATCTGGATAGAGTCATCGAGCACTGCCGGGCTGAACACCCCTACGAGGCCTGCGGCATATTAGCCGGGACGCTGAGGGGTGGGGAGAGAGTCGTGGTGAGGGTATACCCCACGAGGAACATCCTCCGATCCCCCACTCGATACCAGATCGACCCAGAGGAACAGATTAAGATATTTGAGGAGATTGAGGGGCAAGGGCTGAACATCATCGGCTTCTACCACAGCCACCCCCACTTCCCCGCCAGGCCCTCGGGGATAGACAGAGGAATGGCCTACTATCCGGGGCACTCCTACCTGATCATATCCCTCATGGGGGGAGGGGTCGAAGTAGGGTCCTATGTATGGAGGGATGGGTTCGAGGAGGAGGACGTCAAGATCGTCGAACAGCCTCCTCCGCAGGGGGGAGGGGAAGATTCTCCCCCGAGGCGCGCTTCCCAAGTTTAATAAACCACACCTCAGTCTCTAATTGATGGATGATCCATCGCTGCTTAGAGGGCTTCGATGCGTAGGGATGAGCAATGGCCTTCAGCTTAACCTCCGAACAGCAGATGATCAAAGCCATGGTTAAGGAGTTCGCGGAGAAGGAGATCAAGCCCATCGCCGCCCAAATCGACAGAGACCGCGAGTTCCCGAGGGAGACGATCAAGAAGATGGCCCCCTTGGGCCTCCTGGGCATGAGCACTCCCCAGAAATACGGGGGAGCTGGAGCAGACTTCGTGAGCTTCGTGGTTGCGGTCGAGGAGGTCTCGAGATGCTGCTCGTCAACGGCCGCCCTCATGGTGGTCCACAACGCCTTCGTGTGCTCAGTCATAGATAGATATGGGACGGATGAGCAGAAGAGGGCTTTTCTGACCCCCCTGGCCAGGGGTGAGAGGCTCGGAGCCTATGGACTCACGGAGTCGGCCTCGGGCTCTGAGATAGGGGCCGTCCAGACGAGGGCCCGACTTAGCGGTGAGGGCTACGCGGTGGACGGATCCAAGCGCTTCGTCATAGGCGGCGGGGAGGCCGACACCTACATCGTCTTCGCCAAGACAGGTGAGAGGGATGGCATAAGCGCCTTCATCGCCGAGAGAGGGTTGGAAGGCCTATCCTTCGGGAGACCCGAGAGGATGTTGGGCGTGAGGGCGACCTCCACCGCCCCCCTCTATCTCAACGACTGCTTGATACCGAAGGAGAATCTGTTGGGCGACGTGGGTGAGGGAATCGAGATCGCGAGGGTGGGTCTCGACAACCTAAGGTTGGGCATAGCGGCTCAGGCTGTTGGGATCGCCCAGGCCGCCCTGGAGAGATGCGTCGAATATGCAAACGAGAGGGTGCAGTTCGGCCAACCCATAGGTAGGTTTCAAGCCGTCCAGCGCATGATCGTTGACATGGCCACCGAGACCGAGGCCGCTCGATCCCTCGTCTATCGTTGCGCGGCCCTGAGGGATCGGGGGGAGGATTTCAGGAAGGAGGCGTCGATGGCGAAGCTCTTCGCATCCTCCGCGGCCGTGAGGGCAACCAAGAATGCCATCAGGGTTCACGGGGGCTATGGCTACATGAGGGATTATCCGCTGGAGAGGCTCGCTCGAGACGCCAGGGTCACGGCTATCTACGGTGATCCCTCGGAGATCCAGAGGAACGTCATAGCCAAAGTCTTGCTGGGTTATGAGGATTAACCGGTCGCCTAACCCCTCGGCATATCTTGGGCATCTCCCCCGTATGGGGCCTACTTCTTTCCCTCCTCTTCCTTTAAAACCCTCCTCAGGACCTTGCCCACGAGGGTCTTGGGTAGATCCTTCCTGAACTCGACGACGCGGGGCGCCTTATAGGAGGCGATTCTCTCCCTGCAGAAGTCGATGATCTCCTTCTCCTCCACCCTGCCCTCGTATTCCTCCTTGAGGGCTATGAAGGCCTTCACGGTCTCGCCCCGGTAGGGGTCTGGTATCCCTATGACAGCGGCCTCCCTAACCCCGGGGTGCTCGTATAGGACGTCTTCCACCTCCCTTGGCCAGACCTTGAGACCGGCCGCGTCGATCATGTCCTTCTTCCTGTCCACGATGTAGAAGTATCCGTCCTCGTCCATCTTGGCGATGTCCCCGGTGAGGAGCCAACCCCTTCTGAGGACGTTCTTGGTCTCCCCGGGCTTTTTCCAATAGCCAGCCATCACCTGGGGACCCCGGACCGCGAGCTCACCGACCTCGCCTGGGGGGAGGGCCTTCCTGCCCTTTTCGAGGTCGACGATCCTCGAATCGGTGTCGGGGAAGGGTATGCCTATGGAGCCCGGTCGCACCTTCTCCCTGCTGTCGAGGGGGTTGCAGTGGGTCACCGGGCTCGCTTCGGTAAGGCCGTAGCCCTCCACGAGGTTCCCCCCGGTGAGGGCGTTGAACTTATTCATGACCGCCAGGGGTAGGGGTGCCGCCCCTGAGATGCACTTTCGGATGGAGGTGAGGTCGTACCTCGAAATGTCTGGGTGGTTGATGAGGGCGATGTACATGGTGGGGACGCCGCAGAAGAGCGTGACCCCATACTTCTGTATGGTCTCGAGGACCTTCCTGGCCTCGAAGCGGGGTAGGAGTACTATGGTGTTGGCCGAGGACAAGGGGGCGCTCATGGCGCATGTCAGACCGAAGATGTGGAAGAAGGGCAGGACGGCCAGATGGATGTCTTCCAGCGTGAAGGGGAGCCAGTTCTTCACCTGAAGGGTGTTGGAGACGAGGTTTTGGTGGGTCAGCATCGCTCCCTTGGATATCCCCGTGGTGCCCCCCGTGTACTGGAGCACGGCTACGTCCCCCCCAGGGTCCACCTCCACCTCGGGTGGCTCCGTGGGATATTTTCTAAGCATCTCTTGGAACTCAAGGGTGTTGGGGAACTCCCTCTTCCTGAGCTCCTTCTTCAGCAGGGGCCCTATGAGGCGCTTGAAGGCGGGTAGATACTCCGCAATGTTGGTAACGATGCAGTTCTTCAGCTGAGTCTCACCCCTTATCGACTGAGCCACGGGGTATAGGAGGTCGAGGGCCACGATGGTCTCCGCCCCGGAGTCGTTGAGCTGATACCCCAGCTCCCTCTCCTTGTACAGGGGGTTGCAGGGGACGACGACGGCCCCGGCCTTCAGGGCTCCGTAGAAGCTGATGACGAACTGGGGGATGTTGGGGAGGAAGAGGGCCACCTTGTCGCCTTGCTTGATCCCCGTGCCCCTGAGGGCGGCCGCGAATCGATCAGAGAGAGCATCCAACTCCCTAAATGTTAGGGTCCTACCCTCGAATATGATCGCCGTCTTCTCGGGGTGTCCCCGGGCCGAGGCCCTCAAGAGCTCGTGGAGAGCCGCCTCGGGGTACTCGATGGATTGGGGTATCCCCTCGGGCCAGAACTTCAGCCAAGGTCTCTTCTCCATGGAAAAACCTCGATCAATTCTGCACGGAAATAAGATGGTGATTGTATTTTTATCTTTATGCGTCTCCCCGAGGAAGCCTCCCCCGGCCATGGGGCTGTCAACAAGGCCTCGGCCAAGAAAGACGAAGTCATAGACGTCCACATACATCCCTTGGTGGGTGAGGAGGAGCTCTTGGCCGAGATGGACAGGGCTGAGGTATCCCAAGGGGTTCTTCTGGCCATGGACGTGGACCCAAAGAGACTGGATTTGGAGGAGATTCGCGGTGTAGTGCTCCAGCGTCTCCTCGACTCCTACGTCTGGGATGCCCCGAGGGTTGAGGGCGAGATGAGGCGCATCCTCAGCTTGGCCAAGGTGACGAATTCGGCTGTGGCGGAGATGGTTGACAGGCATCCTAAACGCTTCATCGGCTTCGGCTCCGTGGACGTGACCAAGGGAAAGCAATACGTCCGAGAGAAGTTGAACGAGATCAAGGGTTTAAACCTCAGGGGCGTCAAGATTTCACCCACCCTCCAGTTTTTCAACCCAGTGAGGAGCAAGGAGTCGCGCCTGCTGTGGAGACTCTGCGAGGGCGAGGGCCTCATCATCACGTGCCACACCGGGTGCGACCCGGGTCCCTGGGAGGTCCCGGGGCTCTCGGAGGACGCGAACCCTCGACGCTTGGAGCCTCTGCTCAAGACGTATGACACGAGGGTGATCCTCGCCCACATGGGGAGCTACAGCTCGGCGAGACCGGGGATCTGGCTTGAGGAGGCCCTAGCGATGGGTGGGAGGCACGATGAGGTTTGGGTTGACCTCTCGGCGGTGACCTTCATGATGGGGGATGAGGGCGTAGTCGAAAGACTGAGGGAAACCATAGGCTTGGACAGGGTTCTCTTCGGATCGGACTACCCCGTGGTTCAGGGCGCCAGCGTAGCCGAGGCGGTGAACCACGTGAGGGAGTCCCCCTTCCTGACGGTTAGAGAGAAGGGGAGGATCCTACGAGACAACGCCAGGGATCTCCTTAAAATAAGCTAGGGAGGAATAAGCGTTAAATGAAAGCTTATTTTCCGTCACAGACTAATTAAGCTCGATGCGACATGAGGAAGGTCTATGTCTTGGGGGTCGGACAAACACGGTTTGGAAAGCTGAGGGAAACGGCCAGGGAGGCCACCGTCACCGCGGCGAGGGAGGCCATAGAGTGCGCGGGAGTCGAGGCAAGGGATATAGGGGCGGCCTTCGTCACCAACGCCTTCGGCATCGTTGAGAAGCAGGCCCACCTGGGACCCATAGTCATGAGCGCCCTCGGTGTACCCGAGGTCCCGGCCACGACGGTGGAGTCGGCCTGCGCCAGCGGGGGCTCAGCCCTCAGGGAGGCCTACGTCAACGTGGCTGGCGGCTTCTACGATGTCGTGCTCGCTGCCGGTGCTGAGAAGGTGAGCCAGTTGGACACCCTCACGGCCACCACTTACTTCTCCTACGGCTCCGACTACCTCATGGAGGGTGGCAACGCCGTCTGCTTTCCCGGCCTCTACGCCACCATGGCCACGGCCCACATGAACAAATACGGCACTACCGAGGAGCAGATGGCCGCTGTGGCCGTCAAGAACCATGGGAACGCGATGCACAACCCCAAGGCCCACTTCCACAAGGCCATCACAATCGATGACGTGTTGAACTCCATGGTGGTAACCAGCCCCCTCAAGCTCTTCGACTGCTGCCCCTTCTCCGACGGTGCAGCCGCGGTCATCCTCTGCTCTGAGGAGGTGGCCAAGAAGCACGCAGACACCCCCATAGAGGTCATCGGGTCCGGGAGGGCTGGCGCCCCCGGTGCCCTCCACGACCGAGAGGACCTCACGGCGATATCCTCAACGGTCTTGGCGACGAAGCAGGCCCTCGAACAGGCGCGCCTAACCCTAAAAGACATAGACTTCGCGGAGGTCCACGACTGCTTCACCATAGCGGAGATCATGGCCACCGAGGACATAGGCTTCGTGGATAAGGGTGAGGGCGGCAGAGCCGCGGAGGAGGGCCTGACGAAGATCGACGGGGAGATACCTATAAACCCCTCGGGCGGCCTCAAGGCCAAGGGCCACCCCGTGGGGGCCACGGGCCTGGGGCAGATCGTCGAGGTTTATGAGCAGCTCATGGGTGAGGCGGGGAGGAGGCAGGTGGAGGGGGCCGAGGTGGCCTTAACCCACAACATCGGGGCCACGGGGGGGAGCTGCGCCGTCCACATACTCAGGAGGGTTTAACCATGGTGGAGACCACGCCCGTGGAGGCATTTCTGGAGGCCGTGAGGGAAGGGAAGATTAGGGGTTATGAGTGTGCGGGCTGCGGCCACAGGCAGGTGACCCCCATCGTCTACTGCCCCAAGTGTCACGGCGCTGATTTGAGGGTGGTTGACCTTAACAGCACCGGCCGAATCGTCTCCTACACGGTTCAGAGGCTATCGCCGGAGGCCTTCATCAACGAAACGCCCTTCGCGTGGGTCATCGTGGATCTAGACGGTGGGGGGAGGGTCACGGGGTGGATACCATTCGTGGCCGGCCACGGGGAGATCTCCTTGGGAGAGAGGGTGAGGTTTAACCGCTCCTATAGGCCCGGCATCGTCTTCGAGAGGGTGGGTGAACGAGATTGAGCGGTAGGAGGAACCTCAGGGTCGCATTCATCCTCTCGATCATAGCGGGGATACTCATCGTGCTGAACTCGCCGGGCTCCGACTGGACCTATCACGCCTTTTCCATCAGCATCATGTTCACCTGTGGAATTTTGATCTTGGTGGGGGCGGTTTTCCTGTACCGTGACTCAGAGCACCGAGTTTTCTGGTCAGCCATGGTGCTCTTCTCCTCGGCCCTCAGCTTCTTGGCCGTGGGGCTCGCCGGGGGGTTGGAGCAGCTGTTCTTCGGCGCTCTCGCCATGATTCTAGGAGTGATCGGGGGCGCCCTGGGGATAGCTTGTTAGGGGTAGATGGGAGATGGTTGAGAAAATCATCGGCGTCATACGCGACGCCAACATAACGAGAAAGTCTGGTCTCACGCAGTTCTGCGACCTATTCTTTACAAATGAGGGGATCGTGGCCGCCATCACCCTCAGCAAGGCGGCGAAGACGGGGTTTGAAGGCTGGGCAAGTAGCGGCGGTGTCGTAGGGTTGTGGCTGGCCAAGAGGGATCGGGAGAGGCGGCGAAGGATGTTTGAGGGTAAAACGCCCGACGAGATTCTCCACCTCCATAGGGACAACTTCGAGATTCAATACGGGGACGTCTCATCGGTGAGTCTACAAAAAAGCTTTTTGGTCTCGTGGATAGGGTTTGTGGCGCTCGTAGAGGGGGAAGAGGAGGAGCTTGTATTCAGATTTTCCTCAAAACAGTTTGGTGACGTGGAGAGGATCATCCGCCGAGTGTTGGGGAACAAGCTTGAATAGACAGAAGATCAACCCATCTCAGACGGGATAAACGTCTCCTCCCAAGCCACATGGAGTACTAATCGCATCAGCCTTTAATCTTTATTTAGCCATGGGTCATTCGGGTATCTGGAGCCCTCGGCCTAGGGGATAAGTATGGTTCTATTTGTTGAGAAGGTTGGCGTCTTGGGCGCCGGCGTCATGGGCCACCAGATCGCAGACATCATGGCTCTCAACGAGAAGCAGGTCTTCCTCAAGGACGTGAACATGGACCTCGTGAACAAGGCCCTAAAAAACATCGAGAAGCTCCTCGACGACCTCGTAGGCTTCCACCTCACCAAGGCCGAACGTGAGATCCAGAGGGTAGAGGAGAGGGACGGCGTCAAGCTCACGGAGGAACAGAAGAGGAGGGTTAGGGAAACTCTAAGACCCACCTACGATGAGAGGAGAAAGGGGGAGATACTGAATAGGATCAAGGGCACCGACCGCTGGGGGGACTTCAGGGAGGTCGACCTCGTCATCGAGGCGGTGTTGGAGGACATAGAGGTGAAGAAGAAAGTCTTCAGGAAGCTTGACGAGGTCTGTCCCAGCCACGCCGTCCTGGCGACGAACACCTCCACCCTCTCCATAACGGAGATCGCCTCCGCCACGAGGCGCCCCCACAGAGTCCTAGGGATGCACTTCTTCAACCCGCCGGTGACGCTGCCCCTCATCGAGGTCATCCCAGGCTTGGAGACCAGCGAGGAGACGGTCAACGACGTCATCGACTTCGCCCAATCCCTCAGGAACCATAGGTACTTCATGCAGCCCATCAGGGTCAAGGAGACGCCTGGCTTCCTCGTCAACAGGGTTCTTGGGGCCATGCTCAACGAGGCCTTCGCCTGCTACGAGGAGGGCGTGGCCTCCCTCAGGGACATCGACTTGGCCATGAAGGCCGGCGCTGGCATGCCCATGGGGCCCTTTGAGCTGGCCGATCTCATAGGGATAGATGTCCTCTACCACTCCTTCGAGAACGTTAGGAGGATGCAGGGGGGCATCACCCAGCAGAGGCCCGTGCAGATCATCAAGAGGATGTATCACGCTGGGCGCTGGGGCAGGAAGACGGGTCGAGGGTTCTACGAATACCCAGAGGAGTAGTTGGTTGAAGGGTAGATGGAACATGGGAGAGTATGAGTTCCTCCGAGTGAAGAAGGAGGGGGGCGTGGGCATCATAACCCTCGACAACCCTCCAGTGAACGTCCTCAACCTCAAGGTGCTGGATGAACTGGAAGACGCCATAGAGGGCATGAGCGAGGATGAGGAAGTGAAGGCGGTAGTCATCACCGGGGCGGGAACCTACGCCTTCTCCGCGGGCGCAGACGTCAAGATGATCAAAGAGTTAGACCCTAAGGAAGCCGAGAGCGTCGTCAGACTCGGCCACCGCGTCTTCAACAAGGTGGAGAACCTCTCGAAGCCGGTGATCGCCGCCATCAACGGCCTCTCCCTGGGGGGAGGGAACGAGCTCTGCATGGCCTGCGACATTCGCATCTCATCTGACAGGGCGAGGTTCTCCCAGCCTGAAGTAAGCCTCGGCCTCATACCGGCATGGGGTGGAACCCAGAGGATGGCTAGGCTCATCGGCAAGGCGAAGGCCAAGGAGTTGATCTTCACGGGGGAGATGATCACGGCCCAAGAAGCCCTGAGGATTGGCCTCGTGAACAAGGTGGTGCCCGACGGCGAGGAGCTGAGGGCTGCCACCGACATCGCTAGGCGGATCGCGATGAGGTCCGCGCCTCTGGCCGTGAGGGCGGCGAAGAGGGCCATCAACGAGGGCCTTCAGAAGCCATCCTTCGATGAGGCCCTAGAAGTGGAGGTCGACTCCATAAGGGAAATCGCCGACAGCGAGGACCTGAGAGAGGGCATAGAGGCCTTCCTCTCGAAGAGGAACCCCAAGTTCAAGGGCAAATAGGCTTCCACAGCCGATTATCAGGGGGATTCTCAGTGCCCTTTGACTTCAGCTTCACTAGGGAGCAGGAGCTCTTCAGGAGGACCTGTAGGGATTTCTTCAGGGAAGAGATCGAGCCCACCGTGGAGAGGGTCGACGAGGAGGAGGCGTTCCCCGAGGAGAACATCAGGAAGATCGCCGAGATGGGGCTGATGGGCGTTCCAGCCCCTCGAGAGTATGGGGGAGGGGGCATGGGCGAGGTGGGATACGCCATCATGCTGGAGGAGCTGGGGAGGGTCTGCTCCGCCCACGCCACCATCGTAGGGGCCCACATAGGCCTTTGTGTGACGCCCCTCTGGCTCTATGGGACAGAGGAGCAGAGGCGTGAGTATCTGGTGCCCGCCGCCCGAGGTGAGAAGCTGGGGGCCTTCGCCTTGACCGAGCCCGCCGCCGGGAGCGACGCCGGAGCCATAAGCACCACCGCCGATCGGAGAGGCGAGGACTTCATCCTAAACGGAGAGAAAATCTTCATTACCAACGGCGACCGAGCCGACATCATCATCGTGTTCGCCGTCACCGAAAAGATGCTGGGGGCGGCGGGTGGCATCACCGCCTTCATCGTGGAGAAGGGCTACCCAGGGTTCTCCGTCGGCAAGATCGAGGAAAAGATGGGGATCAAGGGGTCAACAACGGCGGAACTCGTCTTCAGGGACTGCAGGGTCCCCAGAGAGAACGTCCTTGGACCCCTCGGATTGGGGCTCATCGTCGCCCTGACCACCCTCGACGGGGGTCGGTGCGGCCTCGCCGCCGGCACGTTGGGCGGAGCCCAGGCCGCCTTGGAGGCCGCCGTGAGGTTTGCTAAGAGGAGGAGGCGCCTCGGCAAGCCCATAGCCGAGAATCAGGCCGTTCAGTGGATGCTGGCGGACACGGCGATGGAGATCCACGCGGCGAGATACATGGTCTACCACACGGCGACCATGGTCGATGAATACTATGAGATGGTGGCCAGGGGCGAGCGGGTACCCCGGCCCTTCAGGGAGTTGGTGACGAGGGATGCGGCCATGGTGAAAACCTTCTGCTCTGAGGCCGCCACCCGCGCCATAGATCGGTGCCTCCAGATCCACGGGGGTTTGGGCTGCGTGGAGGGCTTCAACGTGGAGAAATCCTTCAGGGATGCCTTGATCGCCGAGATCTACGAGGGGACCAACGAGATTCAGAGGCTGATCATAGCCAGGGATGTGCTGGAGAAGGGGGGCTACTGGGCCCCATGAACACGATCGTGTGTGTGAAGGCCATATACTCCCCGGAAAGGATCACCGTGGACAAGCGAACCGGGAAAGTGGTCCTCAGAGGCCTACCCACCATCCTCAACCCCCCAGACCGCGTCGCCGTCGAGGCCGCCCTACGCCTGAGAGACGCCCACGGGGGCAAGGTCTCGACGATCACCATGGGTCGAACCGAGGCCGAGGACCCCCTGAGGGAGGCCCTCGCCATGGGCGTTGATGAGGCCTACCTCCTCTGCGACGAGGCCTTTGGGGACGAACCCCACACCACGGCAACCCTGCTGTCCTACGCCATAAGGAAGATGGGGGCCTTCGACCTGATCCTCTGCGGCGCGAGAAGCCTCGACGGGAACAACGCCCAAGTGGGACCTCAGCTCGGCGAGCTGCTCGACCTACCGGTTGTCGCAGAGGTCGGGGATGTGAGGCTTGAGGAGGGAAGGCTCATGGCTGAGGAGAGGCTTGGGAACAATGCTAGAGTTGTGAAGACGCCTCTACCAGCCCTCGCAACCCTCTGCGAGGACGCCTATAAGCCCCGCTACCCCTCGACCTGGGGGATCTACGAGGCATACCATTTGAAGACCGTCACCTGGTGGAGCAGGAAGGACCTGGACATCACCGAGGAGTTGGAGGCGGAAGGTCCCCCCGTCCAAACCAGGAGGGTCTTCCCTCCAGAGTTGGAGGAGAGGCGTCAAGAGATTTTGAGGGACCCTCCGGCGGAAGCGGCGAGGGAGTTGGCCAGACGCATCCTGCGGCTAGGGAGAGATGGTTAGGATGCCCCTGAGGGTCGTAGGGGAGAGGTGCAGTGGGTGCGAGGCGTGTACGCCCTCGTGTCCTCTCGGGGCCATCGTGATGAGGGAGGGGAGGGCAGAAATCCTCGAGGTGTGCAACGAGTGCGGCTTCTGCGTGAACTACTGCCCTGAGAACGCCATAGTCCCACCCCTAGATGTCGAGGCCGCTGAGGCCCCCCTGGGGCCCAGAGAGGAGTATAGAAACGTGTGGGTCTTCGCTGAGCAGCGGGGAGGCATCATCAGAGACGCATCCCTCGAGGCCCTCGGGAAGGCCAGGGGGGTCGCTGACATGCTGGGGGCGCGGGTCGAGGCCGTTCTGATGGGGCAAGCCGTGGGGGGGCTAGCCCCCACCCTCATCCAGCACGGCGCGGACGCGGTCTACCTATTGGATGCCCCCTTCTTGGGGGTCTATCGGATCGACCTGTACAAAAGGATCCTCGCCAAACTCATTGGAGACTACAAGCCTGAGATCTTGCTCCTCGGGGCCACGGGCGTGGGCAACGGCTTGGCCTCGGCCCTGGCAGCCCGCCTGAAAACGGGGGCGGTCACCAACTGCACACAGCTGGACATCGACCCCTCGGAGAGACTCCTCCTAGCCACGAAGCCCGTCTACGAGGGGAGGCTCCTTGCAACTATGACCATCCCGAAGCTTCGCCCACAGATTGCCACGGTTCAACCAGGCGTGTTCCACAAGCCCTTCCCCGATCCCTCGAGAAGGGGCCACCTCATAGAGGTGGAGGTCGCCAAAGACGACTCTAAGATAGAGATCGTCAGCGTAACGAGGGAGGAGGGAGAGGAGAGGGGGTTGGAGGGGGCCACCGTCGTCGTCGCCGGTGGGAGGGGCATGGTCTCGCAGGAGGGCTTCAAGTTGGTGGGGGAGTTGGCTAAAGCGCTAGGGGGGCGAGTGGGAGCGTCGAAGGCGGCCGTGGACCTCGGTTGGGCCTCTGAGGACCTCCACATCGGTCTGACCGGCGTCTCCATAAGGCCCAAGCTCTACGCCGCCTGCGGGGTCTCGGGGACCTTGGAGCACCTCGGCGCGGTGGGGGGTTCCCCAACGATCGTCGCCATACACAGGAACCCTGAGGACCCCATCTTCGATGTTGCCCACATCGGCGTCGTGGGGGATCCCAGGGAGGTCATACCCCACCTCATCGAGGAGCTGAGGGGGAGAAGTTGAGAAATGCGTTTAGGAGAACAGGTTTGCTGTTGTTAGGATGACGCGTGAAAGGGAGAGGATGAGTTATGGCGTTAAATTATAGTACGTATGAAGACGCTGAGAAGAATTTCAAGTGGAGCGAGAAATGGGGTGTATTCGAGGGTAATCGAGAAAATTTCAACATAACACACGAGTGCATAGATCGACACGTCGGAAAGGGGATGGCTCTCAGGATAAAGTTCGACGACGGCTCCTCAGAAGCCTACACCTTCAAGGAGATCTCCCGTTACACCTCCCAGTTCGCCAATGCGATAGATGGGGTCGGCGTAGGCTCAGGAGATCGTGTAGCCGTGATGATCGAACCGTCACTGGAGTTTTATGTCGGTATGCTCGGGGCGTTGAAGAGAGGAGCGGTGGTGATACCGTGCTCCCCGCTATTCGGGCCCGAAGCCATCGAGTATCGAATCAAAGACTCCAAGGCGAAGATGTTGATAATACCTGAAGAAAGAGCCAAGTCGATAGATACCTCCACGATTTCACACCTAATCACCAAAGAAGAACTCCGGGAATTCATCAAAGATGAAGGCCAAAGATATCAGTCCAACACGTCCGCGGAAGATCTCGCGATGCTCCAGTACTCGAGCGGAACAACCGGCATGCCCAAGGGAGTGCCATATCGTCACAAAAGCGTTGTAACCCTCGCACCCGTGGCGAAATTCGGATATGGAATAATGGAGGGAGACAAATATTTCTGTCCATCACCCCCAACTTGGGGCCATGGGATTTGGGGTGGCACCTTTGCACCATTGACCTTTGGGGTTGCCGTTGGCGCCTACTCCGGCAAGTTCGACCCCGAAATATTTCTTGAGGGGCTTGAAGAGTTCGAGGTTAACAACGTCAGCGCCGCACCTACAGTTTTTCGAAAAATTCTGGCTTCTGGTAAAGTTAAGGACTATGACCTCAAAATCGAAAAACTGACCTATACCGGTGAGCCGATGGATTTGGATACTTTTTACCAGCTTAAGAAGCAGTTGGGTGTCACTCCCCACGGCTTCTACGGGTCCACCGAGGTGGGCGTTATCATACTTAATTACGCTGGATTCAACGATTGGAGAGTCAAGCCCGAAAGTTTGGGGAAGCCGATGCTTGGGTTAGAAGTAGCGGTGATCGACCAAGAGGGCAATAAGTTACCACCCGGGAGGGTTGGTGAAATAGCGGTGAGAAGAGGAGGCACATGGATCAGGGTGGGTGACGCAGGGGTAATGGATGAAGACGGCTACTTCTGGCACAGAGGAAGATCGGATGACATAATCATCTCCGCGGGATACACGATCGGCCCAGATGAGGTGGAGGCTGTCCTAAACGAGTATGAAGCCGTTCAAGAATCCGGGGTCATAGGTGTTCCACACAGGGAGCGAGGTCAGATCGTCAAGGCCTTCATCAAACTCAAGCCGGATTTTGAGCCGAGCGAAGAGTTGAAACAGAGGCTACAAGAGTATGTCAAGAATCGATTGAGTAAGCACGAATACCCAAGAGAAATAGAGTTTACCGATGAGATACCAAAAACCAAAACGGGTAAGATTCAGAGGAAGAAGCTTAGAGAAAGAGAAAGGAGAAAAAGAGGTGGATCTTCATAGATGGCGGAGAAAACGACGGTTGACTTCTATCAGAATCGAACGAGTCTTACAGCATCTTTTTCGATAAAAAGAAACTACATGAGCTGGCAAGGGGGTTAAAGAGCGATCATAAAATACCTATTTAAGAGCGTATATTCTCCTTATTTTTCACTAAAACAGGCATTTTAGGTGTTTGTTCATGGGATATTACTACGAAGATTTTGAGATTGGGAACAAAGTAGTGACTCGGTCTAGGATTGTAAGTAGCGCCGACGTAGAGCTTTTCGCCTCCTTCATCGGCGCATACAACCCCCTATTTCTCAGCGAGGAGGTGGCCAAGAGCAAGGGATTTAGGGGCAAGATAGCTCCAGGGCCACTAACTATTGCTTTCTCTTTTGGCTTGGAGTACCAGGCTGGGATTTATGACAACATCATAGCCCTGCTGGGCATCGACGATTTGAGGTTCAAGGCTCCCCTCTTGCAAGGCGACGAGCTCCGGTCAGAGCTTGAGGTGATTAACAAAAGGGAGACTTCACGAGGAGATCGAGGCATAGTCACCTTTCAAA
The DNA here is from genome assembly GCA_046757245.1 of Candidatus Geothermarchaeales archaeon. Taxonomy (GTDB): domain Archaea; phylum Thermoproteota; class Nitrososphaeria; order Geothermarchaeales; family JAUWBL01; genus JBHHXX01. Next base: position 10,731 of record JBHHXX010000011.1, on the reverse strand, counting down.
GGAGATGTTATAGTGGTAGAGGCGAGGAGGTCATGGAGGCGAAGGTTACGCTGATGTTTTTCAAAAGGAATTCGACGCATACTTCGATGAAGGATACATAGTTATCAACAATTTAGAGGAGAGGCATGCAAGGCTTCCAACCACTTAAAACATTGGAGGTTGATTTGGAGTTGAAGCGCTTAGAGTATAGCTATTATTCGTTTATTTCCCCTAATTGTTAATATTTTGAGGCAATCGGTTCTCCACGGGCCACGTTCCCGCTTCACTCGAAGGAAGGATCACCGTTCCTCGACCGGGCATCGTGTCCTCCCCCCTCTGATTTATGGCGCTAGTCTCTATGTCTACGCAGTACTCGCCGTTTTCATCGACGTATTTCTTGGTTACCCTTCCCTTAATCCAGACCACGTCTGAGTGATAGACGAAACGACGATATTCAGCGTAACATCTTTTCAGCCACCCCTCATCCCCCATCCAATTCGTAAACATGTGAATCAACCACGACTGTCTTTGGACGCCAACGTCGTATGGAAATGGAAGACCAGCCGCCTCGGCGGCAGATATATTGTAGTGCACACCGTAGATCGGCTCCATCGCGAACGTGTTGGGATCACGGAATCCCCACGCCGGATGCTTCCTGTACAAACGAAGGGAGAGGCCGTGGGCTAAAATGGGTACCGGTGAGGACCCCACGCACCAAGCTATGATATCCGTTATGCCTAGGGGCCCCTTTATGACGGGTGGCACCTCCTCACCCACCTTGACGTCCTCCCAATAACGAACGTTCGAGCCGCGTATCTGCTCACCGAGCACTTCATCCTCGATTTTCCTCAGCTCTTCTTCGCTCCACGGGTGGGGCAGTTGGATTTTATGATACTTTCCCGTCTTCCTAGCCGCGTGCCTCTCGGTTCTTACGAGCCACACCTTTGCCTTGGCCACAAGCTCATCCCTCTGATTGCGATATCTCGCCTCTTGATACTCCATCACCATCCTCCCGGCGAACTTGCTGGGCTTTTCCTCGAAGCCGGTAAAAACACATTCGCCGGTAATTTTGTCACCGACAAGTATCGGTTTATAGAACTCCCAATCGTTTCCCGAGTGGAAGGCGTGCACACCCGGCAGCCCCTGCAACACCCAAGTCGGGAAGACGCTGTAAAGCCAAGCCGGGGGAGCCGCGATGCACCCATAGCGGGTCTTCCCAGCGTATTCCTCATCGCGCCAAAGCGGGTTGGGGTCTCCTATTCCATCCGCGAACTTCCTTATGGCGTCCTTCGAAGCAAGCTCATTGAATTGTCTGATGCGAAGCTTCGTCCCAACCCTCCTCCTAAACTCATTTAGGGCTTCATCGGTGATGAAACCCTCTTCCATTCCGGCAGATATCGTTACAACCCCCATCAAACAATTACTTCACTTATACCATTTCGCGGGTCCTCTTTTTCTATGTTTAAACTTTCCTCTGGTGGTGTAGGGTGTGGAACAGATGAAGAGAACAGGCTTCATTAGTGGGCGTCTCGGAGAGGGGGGCAGGCGAGAGGTAGGAACAGACGATCTCAAACTCTGAGATACGTGATAGCCCACTAGAGTTAAATTACACCCTCTCCCCTGAGCCCGGCTATTTCCCTCTCACCGTAACCCAGTAGCCCCTGAAGAACCTCCTCTGTGTGCTCACCGAGCAGCGGGGGTGGAAGCCTTATCTCACAGGGCGTCGCGGAGAACTTCATGGGTATCCCTATCTGCCTTATCAGCCCCGCCCTGGGGTGCTCTATCTCCACCAGCATCTCTCGATGCAGCACCTGGGGGTCGGAGAAGACCTCCCCCATCGTGTACACGGGTCCACAGGGCACGCCCCTCTCCGTGAGTGTCTCAACCCACTCATCCCTCGTTTTGGTGAGGAAGATCTCAGCTAGTAATGGTATAAGGGTCTCTCGGTTCACCACCCGCTTTGGGTTGGTTGAGAACCTCTCATCGTCTACCATATCCTCGAGGCCTAAGGCCTCACAGAAACTCCTCCACAACCGATCGTTCCCCACGCCGACGTTGACGTATTTCCCATCCTTAGTCAGGAAAGCCTGATAGGGCACGATGTTTGGGTGTCCGGAGCCCATCCGCTCGGGCGACCGGCCCGTGGCGAAGTAGTTGGCCGCCATGTAGGTCATCCAAGAGACCGTTCCGTCGAGGAGAGTTGCTTCAACGTATTGACCCCTCCCCGTCTTTTCGCGCACGCGTAGGGCGGCGAGGATGGCGATGGCGGCGAACATTGCCCCACAGATGTCGGTGATGGCCACACCTATCCGGACGGGCGGCCTCCCCCGCTCGCCAGTTATGCCCATGAGGCCGCCCATGCCCTGGATGATGATGTCGTAGGATCGGAGTTCGCGGTATGGTCCGCTCTGACCGAAGCTTGAGATGGAGCAATAGACGATCCGGGGGTTGACCCTCCTGAGGTCTTCATATGACGCCCCCAGCCTCTGAGCCACCCCAGGCCTGAAGTTCTCTAGGGCGACGTCGCACTTCTCCGCCAACCCGTAGAGTATCTCCCTACCCTTCTCGGTTTTCAGGTTCAGGGTCACGCTCTTCTTGTTTCGGTTCACACAGAGGAAGTAGGCACTTTCCCCGCCGATGTAGGGAGGTGCATAGGCTCTTGTGTCGTCGCCGCTCCCGGGAATCTCGACCTTAATGACCTCGGCCCCCAGGTCCGCCAGCAGCATTGAGCAGTAGGGACCCGCTAGGACCCGCGTTAGATCTAGGACCCTAACGCCTTCCAGAGGATACCTCATCTTCACCCTTACCCCACCTAGTGTCTGATGAAAAACACATAAAGATTTTGAAAGTGGGTGCTTTAAAACTCGTCCCAAGAGGAGACCCCACCGTTTCCCCGTCAGCTTAGTTGAATCCCCAAGAAGAGGCAACAGCTCCAAATCAACGGCCGCATGGGATAAAGCGATATATTTCTTCTGCCACCATTAAGGGAGGAGAGATCAACGTGAGCGTTCGAGAGTTAAACATAACGACCATCATCGACAACACGGTTCAGGCTCTCGTGCCCACCAAGAGGGTCATCCGACAGACGGCCTCATTCATCAAGCCGGAAGACCGGGTTGTGGCGGAGCATGGGCTGAGCCTCCTCATCGAGGCCGACGACACGAAAATTCTCTTCGACACGGGGCTAACACCGCGAAATACCCTCAACAACATAGGGGCGCTGAGGATACCCGTGGGCGAGGTGGACCTCATCACGCTTAGCCACGGACACCTAGATCACACGGGTTCCACCGTGGGGGCGCTCAAGGCCATAGGCAGGCCGACGCGGGTCCACATCCACCCTGATCTCTTCACGAAGAGATACCTCGTGGGAGCCCGCGGAAAGAAATACATGATAGGGGTGCCCGATGGGGAGGGAAGGGGAAGGATCGAGGGAGCTGGAGGAGAGATCGTCACCAACAGGGGCGTCGAGGAGATAGCGAGGGGGGTCTACCTCTCCGGCGAGGTGAAGCGCTACACGCCCATGGAGTCGAAGAAGCTCTGCGTGGAGGTTAAGGGGAAACTGATCCCAGACCCGCTGATGGATGATCAATCCATCGCCGTGGACCTCGGAGGTAGGGGCCTCGCCGTCATCACAGGGTGCGCCCACGCGGGCGTGTTAAACATCCTGAGGCACTTCACGGAGCAGCTGAACAAGGATGTCTACTGCCTCTTCGGGGGCTTCCACCTCACGGAGGCGATGCCGCCGAGGGCTCTAGAGACCGCCATTGAGGGAATCGCTGAGTACAACCCGCGCTACGTCTGCCCCATGCACTGTGTAGAGCCCTCGGGCATGGTCGCGCTGGTCAACCGATTCAGAGAGAAATATGTATACAACTGCGTGGGGACCCGCTTCACCCCCAGGTGAAGACATTACGCGGTGGCGGTGGAAAGGCCATTCGAATCAGCCACGGGGATCCTTAGATTATTTCTCCTTCACTCATCCACCAGAAAATTTGATTCATCGACGACTCCGAAGGATAAATACGCACGTTTTAGACGATTAGGAATCCCACTACGCTGAATAGAATAAGTGTTTTGGGGATACGAGATGTCCAAACCATACTTGAGAACCTCAACGTGGGGGTTCGGCTCAAAACCCAAAGGAGAACCATGATGGGGAGATAGAGCTAGATCTCTCCCAACAACGTTGAAATATGGGAATCTCGATATATTCCTTGGATCCTCCAAGCTGAAAACCCGTGTGAATTTAGGAATACAGCAGGCTCAGGTGCTTCGATGTGAGTGAGAGGCTCTTCGGAACCAATGGGTTCAGGGGTGTGGTGGGGGAGGAGCTTACCCCCCAGATAGCCGTTAAGTTCGGATACGCGGTGGGAACCCACTACTTGGGCAAGAGGGTTGCGGTGGGGTGGGATGGAAGGCTCTCCAGCGAGATGCTCACCAAGGCCCTGATGTCGGGTTTGCTGAGCGTGGGCGCCCAGGTCTACGAGATCGGCCTAGCCCCCATCCCCGTGCTCCAGAAACACGTCAAGGAAAACCCGGAGCTGGACTATGGGGTCATGACCACCGCCTCCCACAACCCCCCGGAGTACAACGGCTTCAAGGTGGTGGGCCCCGAGGGCATCGAGATCCCGGTCTCCACCGAGAGGCAGATCGAGGAGATCTTCCTCTCCGGCGAATACGCCCTCTGCGAGTGGAGCCAAGTCAAGGAGATCAGGAGGATAGGGGATGTCATCCCTACCTACATCGACAGCTTGCTCAGAAACGTGGACCCCGACCTCCTACGTGAGGAAAAGAAGACCGTGGCGGTGGACCCCGGCCACGGCGTCGCGGCCCTCACCATTCCCCACATCCTCCAGAGGATAGGCTATAAGGCGATGACCATCAACGCCGAGATCGACGGGAGGTTCCCCATCCGCCCCCCGGAGCCAACCCCAGAAAAGCTGGAGACGCTCTCCAAGACCGTCTTGGCCGTGGGAGCCGACTTCGGCGTGGCCTACGACGGAGACGGGGATCGGGCGATCTTCTGCGACGAGGGGGGGAAGACGTGGTGGGGGGACGCCTCTGGAATAGCGATAGCCAAACACCTCGCGGGGAAGGGTCTTTGCGAGGTCGTGGTGACCCCGGTGACCTCCACGGCTGCCGCCGAGATCATCCTCCAACCCATGGGGGTGGAGGTCTTGAGGACCCCGGTGGGCAGCAGGAACGTGTCCTACCTCATGAGGGATAGGGGCGCAGTCTGGGGGTGGGAGGAGAACGGCGGTGGTATATACGCGCCCCACCTCCTGGCGAGGGACGGCGGTATCACCACCCTGCTCATGGCCCAGCTGATGGTCGAGGAGGGCAAGACTCTGTCCCAGGTTTTCGGGGATCTGCCGAGGCTCTGGCAGGTGAAGACCAAGGTGAGGACGAGGCCCGAGGTGAGGGATAGGATCGTGGAGGCCCTCATCGAGGAGTATGGAGACGAGGAGATTGAGACCATCGACGGCGTCAAAATCTGGTTTGGGAAGGATAAATGGGTCTTGGTTAGGCCCAGCGGCACGGAGCCCCTGATACGCGTCTTCGCGGAGTCCAGCGACAGGGATGAGGCAGCGGGGCTGGCGGATCAGTTCAGGAAGAAGGTTGAGTCGTTAACGAGCACTCTTGCATAAATTCCGTTCCATCGGATGTTTTTGAAGTATTTATCCTCGATGCTCCTGCGGTGGATACGCGTTGAAAAGCCCTTAGACTTTTATCAATCGGTGTTTTCATTTATTAAGTCGATGAGCGAGATGTTGGTCAGTGAGACCCAACCGTGGATTCCCTTAAAGAATAGTTTTCTTTAATGCTCTAAATGAGATTCTTAGATGTCGAGAGTACTATGTTAATCGGTATGAATAGGTTATTCGTCGCCGACGTGGACAGATGCGTGGGATGTCAGCTATGCATGTTCGCCTGTAGTCGTAGGTTCGGACACGGAGGACTGGCGAAATCGGCGGTAGGGGTTAGATCCGCTGGAGGATTTGAAAGGGGCTTCGTCGTGGTCGTCTGCAGGGCCTGTAAGACTCCTCCCTGCGCCAAGGTTTGTCCAACAGAGGCCTTGAAGCTCCGAGAGGGAGGAGGGGTTAAGCTCGTTCACGATAGGTGCATCGGGTGTAGGATGTGCTTCGAGGTCTGTCCCATTAGGGCTGTCTTCTGGGATGTCGAGTTGAACAAGCCCAACATCTGCATCCATTGTGGTTATTGCGCCAACTATTGTCCCCACGAGGTGTTAACTGTGAAGGAGGTTGAGGGGAGTGGCTAAGCTCCGAAAAGTTCTATACATCGATCTATCGCGGAGAGGCTTTCACGTAGAGGATAGGGGGGACCTCTTCGAGGAATATCTGGGCGGAACAGGCGTGGCAGCGGCTCTGCTATTGGAGGAGTGCCCCAAAAAAGCCGACCCGCTCGGGCCTGAAAACCCCATTATATTCGCTGTTGGACCTTTAACCGGGCTTTTCCCCCTCGCCTCGAAGACCGTGGCCATGTTCAAGTCGCCCCTCACGGGAAATCTGGGAGAGAGCCACGCTGGGGGGAGAAGCGCGATAGCCATTAGGTCGGCGGGCTATGGTGCAATTGTGTTTAGGGGGAGCAGCGAAACCCCCGTTTACCTAGCGATCCACGGTGATAAAGTATACTTCAAGGACGCCTCAGGCCTCTGGGGCATCGTAAACGCGATAACAGTGGGGAGGGTGATCAGGGAACTGGAGCCAGGCTCCGGCATCAGAACAATCATGAGGATCGGAGGGGCGGGTGAAAGCCTCGTCTCCTACGCCTCCGTGGTCACCGAGACCTATCGACACTTCGGGAGGCTGGGGTTAGGAGCCGTCTTCGGGAGCAAAAAGCTCCAGGCGGTAGTAGTCTCGGGAAAAGAGTCGATTAGCGTAGAGGACAAGCGAAGGTATAGACGAATTTATGACGAAATCTACCACATGGCGACGGATTCCCCCCTGATGAAGAAGTATCACGACCTCGGCACAGCCATGAACGTTGAGCCCCTGAACGCCATGGGGAGCCTCCCCACCACAAACCTTAAGAGGTCCTCCATGGGGGTGGAGGGAGAGATCACCGGGGAAGAGTTGATGAAAAACCATCTGGGTAGGAGGGTGGCCTGCGCCCACTGCCCGGTCGCCTGCATCCACCTAGCCGCGCTCAGGGAGCCCTACGAGAAGGAGCCTTACTTCTACAAGACGACGATGATCCCCTATGACTATGAGCCCATCTACTCCTTGGGAGCCATGCTCGGGGTTTTCGGCGCAAAGGGCTTCCTCAAACTGATGGATAAGGTTGAGGCCATGGGTCTCGACGCAATAAGCACGGGAGTGGTCCTGGCCTGGGCTACTGAAGCCATGGAAAGAGGGGTCATAGGTAAGGAGGACACCATGGGCCTGGAACTCAAGTGGGGGGACTATAACATTTACATTAAGGCCATCGACAAAATCACCACTCGATCGAGCGAATTCTATGAGGCCCTAGCTGGGGGCGTTGAACACGCCTCCACAAAGTACGGCGGGAGAGACTACGCCCTAGCCTTTGGGGGCAACGAGATGCCCGGATACCACACCGGGCCCCTCTGCTATGTTGGTTATATTACCGGGTCTAGACACAGCCACCTCGACAGCGCAGGATACAGTTATGACCAGAAGGCCCTATCTAGAGGGGAGCTACCGGGTACTGAGGAGTCGGCGGAGAAGCTGCTGGAGGAAGAGGTCTGGAGACAGGTCCTCACCAGCCTCGTGGTTTGCCTCTTCTCCAGGAGGGTCTTTGAGGCAGAAATCGTAAGCTCAGCGTTGGGGGTAGTGGGCGTCGAGCTGAGCGGGGAGGACTTGAGAAAGTTGGGCTTGGAGATACTCAGAAAGAAGCTGGGCTTCAAGCTCAGAGAGGGGTTTGATCCCAAGTCCATTAGGCTGCCGCTGAGAATCCTTGAGACGGAGACCCCCCACGGGAAACTAGATGTGAAATACCTTGAGAGGTCAAGGGAGAAATACTTCAAACTGCTGCAAGAGGCCTAAAGCGTCTGAGACCTTATTCACCCTCGAACCAGATTCGTCCCGAGGGCCTTGACCCAACGACCTCAGGCGGTGCCTCAGTATCTCCAAGGTTTTATACCCGGCCCATAGTATCTCGTACTTGTGGGGTTTCGATTCACGACTTCTTAAAATGTTCCCAACCAACCCTCTCGAGCTTGACGATTTTACCCCTCTCGGAGAGGTATACACCCTCACCATCCTCAACCCTACCAATCCTGTGAAGCTTGAATCCACCCGAGGAAAACGCCTCCTCCAGGTCACTCCACCGACTTTTCCTAAGGGTGAAGACCAACTCATACTCCTCCCCACCCCCCAGGATGAGCTTCTCCCACGGGAAACCACGTCTCCTAGCCGCTTTCCTGACCCCCGGATGCGCGGGGAGGGACTCCACGAGGATCCTCACCCCGCTCTGCTCCGCCAACTCGTAGAGGCTGGAGAGCAGGCCGTCGCTGGAGTCTATGGAGGCGGTGACGGCGCCGCTGGAGACAGCCAAAACACCCTGCTCAACCCTCGCCTCGGGTCTGATGAACCTCTCCACCGCGAGCCTCTCCAACTCACCCTCGGCCTCAACGCCCGAGAGCAGTATTTCTAAGCCTAGGGCGTGGAGGCCGAAGAGGCCGGTGGTGACCACCACGTCGCCGACCTGGGCGCCCCCCCTTGGGGGTATGGGTCCCTCGGAGAAGCCTAGGCCGCAGCACGTGATCACGAGGTCGGAGGCTTCGTTGGTGTCCCCTCCCAGCAGGGTGAAGGAGTATTCCCTAGCCGCTTCCCTCAGCCCCCTCCCGATCTCCTCTATGTCGCTGGGGGTGTGGGTGGGGGGCAGGGAGAGGGAGAAGAGCATCCCCGCGACCCTTACGCCCTTGGAGGAGAAGTCGCTTACCACTGAGACGGCGGCCTTCCTGGCGGCGTGGGTGAGGGTCATCCCCGGGGGTATGTCGGTGCTCTTGACGAGGGTGTCGATGCTGCAGACGAGGTGTCTCCCTTCGCCGAGGGGTAGGAGGGCTACGTCGTTGGGCCTCCACCTCTCGCCGTAGAGGTACCTCGCCAAGATGTTGATGATCTCTCTCTCTGGGATCATGACCTACCCTCTACCCCGTAATAGGCCCTCGCGGGATTTATGGGTATACCTTTAAACTTATTATTTTGTGGGTTGGAATTTATGGTGGTGCCTCGGTGGCCTAGCGGTAAGGCAGCTGCCTCGTAGCGGGTGGGAGAGCAGCAGATCGCGGGTTCGAATCCCGCCCGGGGCTCCAAATTGCTCTTAAAACGCTTTTTTATAGCCTAATCTTTGCGTGTGAATGACTGGGGGTTAGGGACGCTTATTTGGTTGCGATGCAGGTCGTCTTTGTCAAGCCTCTTAAGCAGAGATTCACCGTGTTTAGCAACAGCCTGCCGATTAGAGTTTCGTATCCGTTGTAGCCGATTCGCCACCGCTCTCGACCTTAAGTAAGGCCTCTAAGACAGATGGATGGTCTTCTCCGCTACGTTTCTCGGATGACGATCAGTTAATCGTCTGGTGTCGACGAAGTCGGGCGGTTGAGCTATTCGATGGTGATCCTTTTGCCGGGCGGCTTCCTCTCCTCCCTCTTGTTGAGCGTCACCTCGAGGACTCCATTCTTATAGTTGGCCTTGGCGCTGTCTGGGTCCACCTTCTCCGGGAGCCCCACCTCCTTGTGGTACTTTCGGGTCTCGGTGTCCACGGAGATCGTCAGGCTGTCCTCGCTCACGTTCAGGTTGATGTCGGACTTCTCAACGCCGGGAAGCTCGGCCAACACCTGGATGACCTTGTCCCCGGTGATGACGTCGACGAGGGGCTCCCTCCGCTCGGCGGGCTTGGGCACCCCCATCCTCGATGGCCTCATGTTGCCGAACTCCCTTATGACGGGCTTCCCATCGGGTCCCATGGTCATGGAGTACCCGTAGACGAAGGGTCCATACTTCCTCACGGTGCTCCCGTCGGGGAGCTTCTCCTCCCTGAAGAGCTCCTTGGGGAGGTCCTCGAAGAAGTCCTTGAACATGTCCTCGATCATCTTGTCGATGTCCTCAAAGAAGGGGAATCGTCTCCTCCGCCTCCTAAACCAGTCCTCCCACCAAGTCATACAGATAACCCTATCAAAGGATGTTAGACGACGAAATATAAGTTTTAGCGGGTAGGAATCGAGAGAGAGCGGCGTGCCATACACCTCCACCACGAAGAGGAAGGCGCCACCCTTTTAGGGGGTTCTCCCAATCCTCAAGATGGATTCTGACTAGATTACAGAGATGTGCTATGTGAAATAGCTCTCTAAGAGGAGATGGATGAATAATGCTTCTATACAATAATCATGTGAACAGGCTATACCAATCTAAAAAATTTTCCGATAATCCTTAAGATTTATTACCTGAGGCTACGTATACTTGGTTGAGATCGTGAGTTAACCACAAGTCGGAGAACAACCTGGAATTTCTAACGTTGTTCCCTCTTGTAGTAACCTCAGATCCTTAGACGAGTAGAGGATGTGAATAGATTGGGAGGAACCGAAGTGGAGAGCATTGGATATCACACGGGATATGTCACCTGCTATGACTGTGAGAATCTCCACCAACAATGGAATAAAGTTTGGACGTGTGACGAACATCGATGCGTGATGAAAACCCTTGAGCTAAAATGGAGGAAATGTGACTACTTTAAGTGGAGAATCGATCCGATTCGATACTACCGCGA
>JBHHXX010000010.1:0-42673 GCA_046757245.1 Candidatus Geothermarchaeales archaeon | reverse complement strand
CAAAGGTAGACAATTACATGAACTTGGTGTTGGAGGAAACCATGGAGGAGAGGTCGAACAAGACGGCGAAGTACGGCAAGGTTCTAATTAGGGGAAACAACATACTCCTAGTCAAATTGGAACAATGAATCAAAGAGCATCACCAATCGAAACGATATTCTCTAAGCCATCTGGGAAATGAGGGTTGAACCTAACGGATAAAGACCGTAGGGACGCCCGATTAATCTTTGATCAGTTCCCTTAGGCTGTCTTCCCATTCTGTCCCATATAGCATCTAAGTGGTTGGAAAACTCGGAGATTTTGGGTAATTGATATACTTGAACATTCGAACCTCGATATAGAGTTGATCAGCCCCGAGGGATATTCCACTTTTATAGTTGTTTTGAAGATATGAAGACAGCAGATGTTGGATGTGCTGAAGTTGAGCAACATCATGATAAACGAGTTGAAACAAGTTCCCCTCGAGGAGCAGAGGATGGAGATTTGTGAGAGGAAGGGTCTCGGCCACCCAGACTACATCTGCGATGCCGTGATGAACGAGATCTCCGTGGCCCTATCGAAGGAGTACTTAAGGAGGTTCGGATCCATCATGCACCACAACATAGACAAGGGTTTGCTGGCAGCCGGTGAGGTGGAGACGCGCTTCGGCGGGGGCAAGGTTATAAAGCCCATGCTGATGGTCTTCGGCGATAGAGCGACGTTCGAGATTGGTGGTGAAACGGTTCCCGTCGAAGAGATCGCCACGAAGACGGCTAAGGGGTGGTTTAAGAAGAATCTAAGGTTCGTTGATCCGGAGGAGCATGTCCATTATCAAGTTGAGCTTAAGCGCGGCGCTGCGTCTCTGATCGACATATTTCGGAGGAGGGGCAAGTATCTGGGGGCAAACGACACCTCGGCAGCCGTGGGATTCGCGCCGATGACCGAGACGGAGAGGATTGTGTTGGACACGGAGAAATTCCTAAACTCTAAATCTTTCAAGAGAGAGTTCCCCGGGTCGGGCGAGGACGTAAAGATCATGGGTCTGAGGAGGGATCATGAACTCCACCTAACCATAGCCATGGCCTTCGTGGACAGGTTCATAGACGGGGAGGAGACCTACTTCCGCAGGAAGAGGGAGATACTTGAGGAGGTTGAGGGTTTCGTTAGGTCAAGGGTGGACGCGAAAGGGGTTTATCTATACCTCAACACGTTGGACAAGAGGGGTAGAGGGTTGGGGGGTACGTATCTCACGGTCTTGGGCACGTCGGCCGACGGATCGGACTGCGGGCAGGTGGGAAGGGGGAATCGGGTGAACGGCATCATACCGTTGAACAGACCCACATCCTCAGAGGCGGCCGCCGGCAAAAACCCTGTCAGCCACGTGGGAAAGATATATAATGTATTGAGCTATCGGATGGCCGAACAGGTTTATGAGAACGTCTCAGGTATAAGGGAGGTCTATGTGTGGCTCCTCAGCCAGATTGGGGTGCCCATCAACCAGCCGAAGATCACGTCCGTACAACTCATTCCAGAGCCCGGGACGAGCATAGAATCCGTATCCAGAGACGTTAGGGACGTGATCGAGGCGGAGTTGGACAACCTTGACAAGTTCTGTGAGGACCTAGTGTATGGAAGAATCCCGGTCTGCTAGATCACCGGTCCGCGGGAAGGCTCTTTGAGCTGTTGAACGACTTCTGAGGCGTTTTCAACCCGCTCTTTAATGTCACATCCCTCTCAAAGCAATACCATGGGAGATCGTAGTGCTGTATTAACCTCTGCTGATTATTTTCTCGTATTCTTCCTTATAGTCTACTTGGGTGCCAAACCTGCGCTCGAAATAGTCGCAGAGGTTCCTCACGTCCCTTTGGAGCTTCATGGGGGCCGCCTTGGCGCTCGACCTCACGGCTTGGGGCCAATCGATGATTATGACCCTCTCGTCGACCGTGACGAAGACGTTGTAGCTGCTTAGGTCGGCGTTGACGAGGCCGGCTTCATAGGCGTCACCGACTATCCTCAGGGTCTCCTCTAGCACGATCTCGGGGTTCAAGACCTTCTTGGCGTAGGCCACGATCTCGCCCTCCAAGTATTCCATGGTCACCACGTGCCTATCCCTCGCTATGGGTCGGGGCACCGATACGCCTCGGGCATAAAGCTCTTTCAGGGCTGTGAACTCTCTCCTCGCCGCGTTTATGCTCCTGAGCAGCCAGGGAACCCTGCTCTCTGGGGGGACATAGGCTCTTTTCCTGGCTACGTCTCTGAAGCTGATCCGTCCGATTCTGTAGAACTTGAGGGAGATCCTTTCGCCCTCGGGGGTGATGCCGTCGAAGATGTCTGACTCCTTGCCCACGCCGATTTTCCTCCCGAAGAATTCTACGACGTCGCTGGCGGTGAGGGCGTTTAGGGCCAGGAGGTCGAGGCCCGCGGTCAGGAGGGTGGCGCCCTCGTAGGGGGTTTTGAGGGTGAGGATTAGGTTCTTCTCCTCGAGGGAAGACGTTAGTTTTCTGAGGTATTTCAGCGTGAACCCGGAGAGGTTCCTCAGGGTTTCGAGGGGGAAGATCTCGAAGCGTTTCAGGTGTTTGTCCAATAGAATCAGTATTCTTAGCTCGTCATCGCTCATGGCCTTGATTTGTTGAGCCGCTATTTCAGCGGAGGACATCTTCGGGGCCTCTTCAAACATGATATAAATCCGGGAATATTTACATCATCATGGATCTGAGGTGTGTTAAGTGAGGGTCATCCCCGTCATCGACGTCTTAAACGGGGTTGTGGTCCACGCCAGGCGTGGGCGACGTGAGAGGTATCGCCCCCTGAAGAGCGCGCTCTGCGAGGGCTCAGACCCCGTCAGAGTCGCCGAGGCCTTCAGATCAGTCTTTGGCTTTGGGGAGCTCTACCTCGCGGACCTCGACGCCATCACCCGGGGAACGCTGAACCCAGCCTTGATTAGGGAGGTTTCGGAGGTGAGTGGGGTGAGGTTCATGGTGGACGCCGGGGTTGACAGCCTTCAGGTGGCGAGGGTCTTGGTTGAGAGCGGGGCCTCGAGGGTCGTGGTGGGCACGGAGACGCTTCGGGCGGTCGCGGATCTCGAGGGCATCCTCCGTGGGCTGGGGGAGGATCGAGTGACTGTTAGCATAGACTCGGTGGAGGGCCTAGTCATCTCGAGGTGCGGCGATCTGGCGGGTTTGAGACCGTGGGAGGCGGCGAGGATGGCGGAGTCCGTGGGGGTTGGGGAGCTCATCGTCTTGGAGCTGTCGAGGGTGGGTAGCGGCAGGGGTGTTGACGTTGCCTCCATCAGGAGGGTGATTGATGCGGTGGCCGTGCCCGTGGTGGCGGGGGGAGGCGTGAGGGACGTTAGGGACGTTTTGACCCTGAGGGATGTGGGGGCATCGGGTGTCCTCGTGGCCACGGCTCTGCACGAGGGGGCGATCACGAGGGAGGACCTTAGGCTGGTTGAGGGGGAATTGGGCGCCTAGGCTATCGGAAGAGCTCCCTGCTGAGGGGTCTTAGGAGGCTCTTGGACGTGGCGAGGTCGCTTCGGGGATACTTCAGGCCTCTTATAATGGCGGCGGGGGTCATCTCCCTGACTTGGCCTATGACGAGCTCGGCGGCTGAGGCGATTTCATCTACTATGGCGGTCTGCTTCACCTTGAGGGTGTAGCCGAAGAGGTCTCTCTTCCTCCTGAGGTCGAGGATGGGTTCGATCCCCGCTACGCCTATGGCCACGTCGATCTGACCCCTCCTCAGGGGTCGGCCCGTGGTGTCTGAGATGATCACCGCCACGTCCCTACCGGTCAACTCCCTGATCCGCTTCCTGATTATCTGAGCCGACCTGTCTGAGTTTTCCGGCAGCAGGGCCACCGCGTCTCCGCCCGAGACGTTTGATACGTCGACGCCGGAGTTGGCGCAGATCCAGCCCTGCTTGGTCTTGGTTATGGTGGTGCCTTTGCGCATCTTGATGATGAGCTGAGCCTCCCTGAGCACGAGCTCGAGGACTTCGGGTCTCCTGCCGGATTGCTGGGCGAGGGTTTGGGCGAAGGGTGAGGGCTCTACGTCTTTGAGGTTGACGACCCTCCCCTCAGTCTTTGAAACGATTTTATGGGTGACGACGAGGATGTCGCCGTCCTGTAGGGGCGTGCCCTGGGCCTCGGCGGCTCGGCAGATCATCTGGGCCACGTCGTCGCCCTCCTTCACCATGGGGATTCCCTCTATACTGATGACCTCTATGAGTCTCAAGGGTTCGTCCTCCGATGCGGGTCATGTAGTAGGGGTTTCATGGACATATATATGTCTCGTTTGAGGTTGTTTGTTATTTTGTCTGAGGTCGAGAAACCTTGTGATGGGGTTCGACCCATCTCCCGGGGGCGGGGCGTTAGGCGTCTTTTTCCACACGAAATATTCAATGCGAGCAGCCTTGCAAGATCCTATAATGAATATGTTAGAACTCATGAAGGAAAAAGAGCCTTGGTAATTAGGGTTAGTAATTCCCTACACTATCTTTTTTATTTACATATTCTAATGTAAGAAACCCTCATCTCAACGCCTCACCGATTCGATAAGAAATCTAAAGGCAATTCTGGTTTCTCGACATTATTCCAATCTCTCTGTTTTTATTTGTCTTCTAAATCTTGGGTAGGGGTTTAAGGCCGTATGGGCAACCGATTAATAGGGGTCTCACGGTAAAAGTGGTGGGGGCCGTGGAGGGTGAGGGCGCTCAGGGATCGAGACTTCGTCGAGACCCCGGAGGGATTCTTCGCCTGCGTGGTGGGCTATCTACACCCCCCCGACAAGGTCATATCCTACGTGAAGTACGTGCCCCACCCCACCGGAAAATGGGGGAGGGACGAAAAAAGATACGAGCGCCTCCTCCCCGACTACGCCATGCCCACCCTGCTCGAAAACATCCGAGCCCTCAGGGAGAGCCACCCCCAATACGTCTTCTATAGCGATGTCCTCAACACCACCATGTCCTGCTGCCCCCTGAACCGCGTCAAGAAACGCTACCACCCCGAGGAAAAACTCCACGAACTCGAGGCCGCCGAAGCCTTAGACCCCCTCCAGCAGAAGGCCCTCAGCCTCGCCTCAACCCTATCCGAGGCGAGCGGCGTACCCCTCAGGTTCTTCGGCGTCACCGGGTCCATCCTCATAGACATCCACAGACCCGAGTTCTCAGACATCGACCTCACCATCTATGGCCGCGAGAACGCCCTCAGACTGAGGGAGACGTGCCAAACCCTCCACGGGTCAAAACGCTCCCCCATCCAACGCCTAAGCGGCACCCCCCTGGAGAGATGGTGCGAGAACAAGGCGAGGCTCCACCCCCTCACCAAGGCCGAGGCCAAAATGATACTTGGCCGAAAGTGGAACCGCGGCGCCTTCGAGGACACCTTCTACTCTCTACACCCCATCAGACTCGACCAAGAAATCACCGAGACCTACGGAGACCGCTTATACAAACCCGAGGGCATCGCCACCATCAAGGCCACCGTCACCGACGCATCCCAGGCCCTCTTCCTACCCAGCACCTACCGCGTCCAGAACGCCAAGGTGCTGGAAGGCCCCAGGGAAATCAACATCAAAGAGGTGACGACCTACGAGGGCCTCTATGGCGACATCCTACAAGCGGGAGAAGACTTCGTGGCCAGAGGAAAGGTGGAGAGGGTCCTCGACAAAAAATCGGGGGACGAATACCACCGGCTCTTCATAGGCTCCGCCGAGGCCGTGGGCCAAGACTACATCAAACCCATCAGCTAGGGCCTGAACTCACACAGGACCGCGACTAGGAGAGACGAGGCCGTCAAGTCAGCGGTGGTCCCGGGGTTCAACTCGTGCCCCGGACCCCTCAAATCCTCATCAAGCTCAAAGAGAGCCCTCCGACCCTCCTCGGTGAGGAGGCCGCCGAGCCCCAAGACCTCTTCAGCCCTCCCCGAAACCTCTCGGCTTTTCCCCAACCCGATCCTAACGGCCTCGCGGACGTCCGCGGCTTCCCTGGCCCCAACCTTCCTCGCGATGAAGGTGTCGGGGTGACGGGCCAGGATGGTGAGGAAGGCGTGCACCGTAGCAATGTTGACGTCACGGGTCTCATCGAACACCCTCCGAAAGGTGGGGTATCCGACCTCGAAGGACGCCTCCATCCCCGTAGCCCACTCCCTCGCCACGTTGTCCCATCGGGAGGCCACCCTCATCGCCTCATAAAGACTGACGCCCCGCTCAAGGATCTTGACCCTCGCATCCCCATCGAATAAGTCGGGCGCCTCCGAGTCCCCCAACCGGCCGAGGGCGGCCGAGGAGGCCTCGACGATGGCGTCATAAGCGTCCACGGCGTCCTGGGGCTGGGTCGACTCCATAACCCTCCTCACGCTCCCGCGAAGAGGTCCAGGCTCCACCTTTCCACGGGAGGCGAAGGTCAAGCCCGCGGCCGCCGCCAGGGGGATGAAGAGCAGGCTGACCCCGAGGTGGGTGTTCCCACCCCCATGCCACCTCCTCACATCGCTGACCGATCGCTTCACGTGTCGGCCCACCCCTATCTCAGAGGCCTCGATCTCCCCGATGGCCACCCGGACACCCTGTAGAGCCGCCTCCCTGACCGCGGGACCCATGGCGATCGAGCCAGCTAAGTAATGTTCGAAGCGTGTGTCCAGAAAGTCCCTGGTCCTATGAACGTTACCCGGCTTGGGCCAGCCGCTGACCTCCAGGGACGCGGCGAGCTGGGCCGCCCTCATGACGTCCTCGGCGATCTCGGCCGCTGAGGCCCTCAACCACGCTCCCCCAACTCAGCCTTCATCGCTATGAGAGTCTCGACCGCCCTGGGAATGCCCTCTGGCCGCTTCAGCACCGTTACGCCTTTCATCTCCCTCAGCCTCTCCACGTTTTCAACGTCGATCTGCCTGATCTTTATATCAATCTTCTCCCCGAACTTGACGGCCCCGTAGGGGCACGCCTGGACGCAGTCCCCGCACCCGCTGCACTTCAGGAGGTCTATCCTCGCCGACTCCCCGACCTCGATGGCCCCGTCCTTGCAGGCCCTCTGCGCCTCACACTCCCTGCAGGAGAGGAAGAACCTAAACTCGCGGCACTCCCCCCTATCCACCCTGAAGGGGAGAGTCGTCGTGACGGCGCCCAGCTCCTGATCCGTGGGCACCACGAATATAGGTGTTTCACCCTTCTGTGCCTGGGCGAAGGCGTTCGTCACCAGCGAGTCGGCTATACCCACAACAATCTTGGCCACGGTGTTGGCGGTGGCGGGTGAGACGACGAAGAGGTCGTACAGCCCGGTGGAGAGGGGGCCCGCCCTGGGCGCGCTCGCACCCCTCTCAACATAAATCTTTTTAGAGATCTCCCCGAGGCTCTCCCACAGGCCATACATCCTCACGCACTCATAGCCCGCCGAGGAGAGGAAGGCAGCGATCTTGGCGCCTCGTCTCTCCTTAACCTCAGACATGGCCTTAAAGGACTCCAAGAGGAGGTGTCCCGCCCCCGTGATGCCCCAGGCTACGTTTAAAGGCATGCGGTCTACCCTCCCACAGCCCTGAAAGATCAAACCGTTTTTCTCATCAGAGGGCTTCGACCCTCTCGACGTACATCAGGGTGTAGTCCATCTCCGGGACATACCTCATCCTCAGCGTGGCCTTGGCTCTGCCGTATCGAGACACCACCCTCACGTCCATGTGTCTGCCCTTCAGGGTCTCATAGTCATAGGGGTGCCTCTTCTCACTCCTCAGCGCCTCGAAATCTATCTTGACCTCAACATCCTCCTTGTGGGGCTGAAGTTCCATGGACTCGCTCATCGCCCTCTCCAAGGCTCTGACGACCCCCTCATCCCTGCACACGGGCGTCCCCACGAACTGATGGTAGACGGCACCCAAGGTTATGGCCCCCTCGAAGATGGCCCTCTCCCTATCAGTTACGCTCTCATCAAAATATTTTCTGACCTCTTCCTCGATGTCGCTCATGGCTTGCTCCCAAAGTTAAGGATTATGCCGCACAGATAAGCCCTTTCAACGCGCGTACCCATAGACTCAACCCCCCTTTCGGCCTCAGATGGGCTGTCTGACGCCGTATCTGTGACATTCGCAAAATATCTTCGACCCCGTCAAAATATATAGGTGTTTAGCATGAATAAAACATACAATCGCCTGGCGAGGAGAAGTTGTACGTCGAGGACGTTTGTTCCCCTCAAAATCGATATCGAAGTATCACTTCATTCTAAAGGCGGTGAATCACTCATAGAATTGAAAACTAACGGAATGAGCCGGAGGTTGGGACCTATTTGAGTGAGAAGTCCAGGACTCGCGACCTATTTTACGTTTACTCCATCCTCAGCCACCCCATCCGAAGGGAGATCGTTGAGATGCTGGGTGACAGGGGCAAGGTGAGCTTCACCGAAATCAAAAGATCCTCGAAGATCCGAGTCGGTACGTTATACTATCACTTCGATGTACTTAAGGGATTCATAACCCAGGACGAGGAACGCCTCTATATGCTCACCGACCTGGGCCGAGACGCCTACCAGATGCTCTCCTCAGAAGAGTATCAGAGGGTATCGGCCAAGGCGGCGGCGCATCTACCTCCAAAACCCCTGCCCAGACCACTGAGATACTTCAAAAACATCTTTCTACCGAGCGACCTCATCCAAGCAATCTACGGTAATCCAAGGCTGGGCGGAGTTATCGCGATGTTTCTCATCGGATTCGGTCTCTGGATAACGGTCCAGTCCAGACTTGAGCCCCTCATGCTTTTCTTCGATCCAACGAGGAAGCCACCCTTCTTAATCGGAATACAGTTCATTTTGAGTTGGCTACTAATCTTTGCCCTATCGGATCTCCTATCCATCGCCCTCTTCAAGAGGAAGGGCGACGACCTCTATCTACTGATCGGCACGGCTTACGCTTTGCTACCCCTCTTGACCCTTCCAACCCTCTGGTATGTGAATGACACCTTCAATTTGGGTCTGTACATTTTCAAGAATGCTTCGATCGCAAGGGGCTTGTTGGCCCTTCTCCAAGGCTGGACCTTGGCTGTGCTATCCTGCGTCATAAGCCAATCAAAGGGTCTAAAGATCGATAAATCGGCCACCATTGGACTGATAGTCGCCTACTTAAACATCGCCGCGATATACGTATTTAGGGATCTCACATAGTTCGAGAAAATCCGAGGTATGGAAATTCGATTTTTCTCTAACAAATCGTTCTAATAGTTCGAATTTTCTCGAACAAAAGCCTTTTAAGGCTTAAAAAGCATAATAAATGCTATAAAAAAGGAGAGTGGAAGAAATGCGAGCGCCATTTGATCGAAAAATATTGGTTCTAATACTTTTAACTCTCTTGTTGACTTCGATCCTCACACCATTTGCCATGGCTGGTCCGGGTAACGATGATAAGGAAGAAGACGAGCATGACGAAGAGGACGAGCTACGGGAAAAGGCCGAGGAAGCAATCAAACACGCCGAGGAAAGGATCAGAAAGGCAAGTGAGAAACTCGATAAGGCTAGTTTAACTATCACCGAGAGTGCGCAAATTTCGCAGTGGAGAGAAGAGCTAGACACCGCTAGAGACTACCTTCACTCAGCCACAGAGGCTTTAGCGGCGGTAGAATTTGAAAACGCCTCAACACTCGCCCAGAACGCCGAAGAGACAGCGAAGGGCGTCATCAAATCCATCAAGGCAGCGCTAGACTCAGCAGATGAATCTTCAGGCGAAGAGGAGAGTCCAGACGGGGAGGGCGAGGAGGAGACAGGCGGAGCCGAAGAGGAAGAAGGCGGGGAAGAGGAGCATGGTGAGGAGGGTGGAGAGGCCGGTGCAACCATCACAGAAGACGAAGCCGTCAATATAGCCATAGATTTTCTAAAGGGGCAGTATGGTGAGCGCGACTACACCGTTGTGGGGATAGAGCTCGAGGAAGGGGTCTATGAGATCGAGATCACGGACGGCGAAAACGAGTATGAGGTCAAGGTCGCCGGCAGCATAGGGGACATAATCGGGTTCGAGGCTGAAGAGGGAGGGGTAGAAGAAGAGTCAGGTGAAGCCGAGCTAAAGAAGATCGAGGTGAAGTCCCGAGGCGGAACGATACACAAAACTATGAGTGGGCTGATGGACGCCTTTTTCATAGACTCAAGCCCACCAAAGGATGCGGATATCAGGTTCAAAGCCACAGTCGAACTGAGAGGGACGTACGTCAAAGGCCACGCCAGACTCAGGATCAAGGCCACCGTTGACGGAGAAAGGGTGGAGCTCAACGCGGAGTGGGACGTAACCGATATGATCGGAGACCCATCTGATCTCCTGTTCAAAGGCGTAGGGAACACCGAGGTCAGAGTGGAAGGTCAGGAGACCACAAAAACTGAAGGCATCCCATTCACGTTCCAAATTAGGGACGAGGAAGTGGACATCGCCGACGGCTCAGACGAGAGCCACATCATCGTGTCGGGCAGCAGTGTAGAGAAGACCGAGTTTGTTAGGAGAGATGATGATAAAGATGGAGTCGATGATGAAAAAGAGTCGCACGAGGAGCGGAAACTCGAAACCAAGGTCTCAGAGGACTCGGCCAAGGTGGAGTCAAAAATCGAGAAGGAAGATATGGAGAACGAATTTAAGGTGACCTTCGAGACGAAGGAAGGCGTCAACATAGAGGTCAAGTACGAGGCCGAGGCAGAGATGGGAGAAAACGAAACAGAGGCTGAACTGAAACTGGGTGTTATATTCCTGTCAATAGTCGAATACATAGACAACGATGGAACTGGGGCGCTGAGCGCAAACGACACAACGGTTCAAATCATCAAATTGACTGAACTCTCATACTCTCAACCCAATGTAACTCTCATCAGGTCGGAGGACAACGAAACCGGATATAGGTTCGAATCCCACAGCCTAGGCAACTTCACCTTCCAGATAATCGCCGTCGTCTTTGAGAAATATGCCTTAGTCAACGGCACCCTAGTAAGCCCCACGGAAACCAAGATAACCATCGGGATAGAGAACTTCCCATACAAAAACGAGACGTCGATGTTAGCGCTGCAGATAAGCGCTACCTCAAAGATGGAGATCGAGGAGGAGACCTCCAACACGGAGAGGGAGGTCAAGGTCGTGTCAGAAATCGCCGAAGGATACTTCTCTTGGGTGGACTGGGTCATCGTCGATGGGGACAACCAAACAGTGGGCTCATCCCTCACGCAGTCTGAGGGGGGCACGCTGATAAACCTATGTTACCCCCGCGGAAACAGCATAGTCCATGACCCCAAACTGGGCGTGGGAGTCAAGGTGCCGTTGGTCCTCACACCCCTCCTCACTACACCCGCCTACATGACCACCATCGTGGCCGTCACCTTGGTTGCGATGGCTCTATACTTCATCGGAAGAAGAGAACTGAGGTATCCTAGTTTGGTGAGGTGAGAGACATGGGGGTTCGCGGGGAAAGGTCCTATGAGATCCTTAGGTCAGCAATCAAGTTGTTGATTTCGCTCATAGTGCTGGGGATAATCAGGGCGATATCGGTCGGACCGCCGGGCGTAAACGTCCCCATCCCCAACATTCCGATAACCGTGGCCACGGCTGTAGACGCCGTCATAGGCGTAGCCATGATAGCCGTGGTATTAAAGTTCGGTCGCGAGATCGCCCCGCCCACAAGAGACTTCTTCCCATCCTACCCCGAGACCGCCGCCGTCGCATCGAACGCGGTTCGCTTGGGCGCCATATGGATCGCGTACGTCTCCTTTCGGAGTTTGATCCTCGGGCTCATGCCTGAGTTGTGGTGGGTCTACCCGCTAGCATTCCTGACCGTCGCGATCATACCCACCTACAGGGTGGCGGCAGCCCTCTTCAGGGGTATAGACCGATGGACCAACCTGATCATCAGGAAAATCAGAGAAGCCGCGGAAGAATATGTCACGTGTCCAAGTTGTGGGAGGAGATTAGCCGCCGAGGCCAAGTTCTGCAGCCACTGCGGCATAGAGCTGACGAAATCCCAACTTGACACCAAATAGTTTGAGATTTAAACCATGATCAAGGTCGAAGTCCCGGAGGAGTCGATGGAGGAAATCGACAAGAACCCGAAGGTTGAGCGAAGCCTCGGATACCAGAGCAGGGAGGGGATGGTGGTCGAGGCGATAAGACACGGATAATGGAGATCAAGGAACTCGCGAGGCCGAGAAAGGAAATCCCCCAAGAAGAGGATAATTCACAACCAAAGTTGATGGAGTGGAGAGGCTACTCGCCCCGGCGCCCCAGCTCCCTCCTGATCTCGCCCAGCGTGGCGCTCCTCTCCGCCACCAAGTCGTGTTTATGGATGCTCTCTTCGTTCCTCTGCATAGAGGTGACGTAGACCTGATCGGGGAGGTCGGGGAAGCTCTCAACGACGTTTCTAACCATGTACCTGACGCAGTCCTCGACGAACCTCGCGTTGCCCACGGCCTTCCTGACCAGCTCCACCTCGTCGGCTCTCTTGAGCAGCTCATAGGTGGAGGCGCTCATCGAGTCCTCAACGATGTGAACCAACCTCATGGCGTCTATCTCCACCTCTTCGGGTATCTCCACGGCGATGGAGCCGTAGCTCCGCTGGATGTGGGTCGCCGTGGGGATGCGCTTCAATATCTCATCGGCTTCCACCCTCGACAAGTTGAGCTCCCCTTTCAGCTCTTTCCGCGAGGCTTCTTTCAGGATTTCCTCACCGCAGGGACACGCCGTCATCCCCACCACGCCCACGCCGATGGTTTTCTTGACGCTTATCGCCCCATCCGGACCCTTGTCCGCGACGGCCTTGGCCATGATGTCGCAGGACTCATAGGTTAGGATGCCCGTCTTTGGGGTTCGCTTCTCGAAGACGGCTTCCCCGTAGGCTCTCACCTCGGATCGGGTCACGTATTCGTGTCTCCTGAAGAGCTCCCTTGAGATGGCGGCGCAGAGGTTTTCGAGCTTGTACATCTTGCCGACGTATTGGCTCAGGACCTCCGACGTGACCTCATAGTTTCTGGAGCTGTGTATGCCCCTCTGATCCGCGGGGAGGTCGATGAAGACGTCGAAGGTGGGGAGCACCATCACCGGCTTACCCTCGAAGGAGACGAAGCCTATGGGCATCTTTATCCCCACGACTCCGACCCTCTTCAGCGGGAAGGCAACGTCCGGCTTTTCCCTGTGCACGTCAGGCAGCCTCATGGTCCGTTCCCTCGGGCTTGACGCCACCACTTAAATCTCCCTTCAACCTATAAAACTGTGACACGGGTCCTTTTATCCATATAAACGGCGTGTGGGAGCCGTGAAGTCGCCGCAAAGACCTCGAGATCAACTCATCCAAGCGCAGGGGGGCCTTCCTCATAACATAAGTGGTGGGAGATGAGAGTCCTCGTCGAGACGCCCTCACGCCTCCACCTGGGCATAATGGATCTCAGCGGCGACCTAGGACGCATCTACGGCTCCATCGGCGTCGCCATAGACAAACCCAACGTCGTGTTGGAGGCGACCCCCTCAGACCGCATAACCACATCCGGTGAAGAAGCCGAAAAAACAAGGCTTCTGGCAGAAAAGTTTTTCAAACATTATAAGCCGGGGGGCGGCGCCCACATCAGCGTCCGACAGACGATCCCCGAGCACGTGGGCCTAGGCTCTGGAACCCAGCTCTCCCTGGCCGTCGCCGCATCCCTAGCCAAACTTTTCGAATTGAGCGTCCCCACCACCGATCTGGCCTCAGCCATGGGGAGGGGACCCGTCTCAGGAGTCGGAACCGCCGCCTTTGAGCACGGGGGCTTCCTTATAGACGGGGGACACAAACTCGGGAGGTTGGGGCTGAAGCCAAGTGTTCGAGGCATCCCCCCGCTGGTCTTCCAAAGCCCCTTCCCAGAGGCCTGGAGGTTCGTCGTGGCCATCCCGAACATCCGGAGGGGGCTCAGCGGAGAGGAGGAGGAGCAGGTTTTCCGCGCCTTGCCAAGGGCTCCCCCCGAGTCCGTGGGAAGAATAAGTAGACTAGTGCTGATGGGGCTGCTGCCAGCCCTGGTGGAGGGGGACATCGGAGGCTTTGGTAAAGCGCTAACCCAGATACAGTTTTTGGTGGGGGAAAACTTTAGGAAGGCCCAGGGTGGGAGGTTCTCAAGCCCCGTCGTCGGTGAATGCGTGAAACTCATGCTGGAGGAGGGGGCATACGGCGCCGGCCAGAGCTCCTGGGGTCCGACCGTCTATGGATTGGTTGAGGGGGAGGGCATGGCTAAAAGGCTCAAGGCCGCCGTGGAAGAGTTCATGGGCGAGAGAGTCGGCGGGAAAGTGTTCAGCGCGGCCCCAAACAACCGAGGCGCCCGCATCGAGGTCGCGGAGGATTGACCTAGCACGTCGACTTTGATAGACTATAGAACCTCGTGCGTACGCCTCAGCCCATCGATACCCCTCGCCTCCCTGATCCTGAGGGTTTCCACGAGGTCCCCGTATCGTCCACCAGCCAAGCCGTCGGCTATGAGCGCGGCGCCCTGGGCCGCCTCCTTGGATACCTTAGCGAACCCTTCGCTTCTTTTCCTCACTCATCGACCGAAGCATCATCGATAAAGCATGTGACGCCAATAATCATGGGGTGGTTGGACGCCCCTTTGTTATTTCGGTGTCGGAGCATGGCTTAAGTGATCATTGATCTCTTTAACTAAAGAAGAAATAAATAAGTGGTGAAATGTATTTACATAGATGTGGAGTGGGCTCGATGCTGGTTAGAGAAGAAATAATCGAAGATATTAAGATCCATCTCATGAGTGAAATTGACTTCTATAAGGCTATGGATAGGAAGTTTAGGGAGAAGTACAAGGTGGGCCTTAACGAATTAGAAGAAAGGATAGAGAGGGAAGGCACCCCGTTAGAGGAGCACGATATGTGGGAGGATTCCATCGAGTGGAGGAATGCTTTAGAGGAGATTGAGAAAGCAGAGAGGATCTTAAGAGAGATAAGCTATTAGATGTCTACAACAGTACTACGTCAAGTCGCAGGGAGGCTTCTCGAATATAAAATCGTCCTAAGAGTGGAATTCCTAGGAACGAAGGTGAGAGCACACCTTCCTAAGGGCTTCACATTCGACATATACTATAACGAGACCACGGCGAAGTATAGCTACACGATATTCAAAGAGGGTAGGAGGATTTTGGGGTGGGATAATGCCAGGCATCATATCCAGGTTAGCACCCATCCACATCATTACCACGCCATCAATGGAAGGGTTCTTAATTCAAGAATGAAGGGCGTTCCATTGCTTGATCTTGAGAATATATCGAAGGAATTAAGCTTGTAAACTTTTCTGGGAAGCATAGTCCCTATGCTTGGGGGATTTGTGGGATTTGTTGAGGGAGTATTATTTCAGATTTCGAGATATTAAGAACGTATCTACGCTTGCACTATCTTAATCCATGATAGCCCTGATTTTCGCGTATACGTTAACCGTCATATCGTTGCATGCGCTCCCTCGGCGCTCGCGATGGTTCAGTCGGTGCCTCGGATAAACGACAACGTCGAATGAGATGCCCAGTTAAGCGTGAATGTTGAGAAGGACATCGAGAATGCTGTGAGGGAGATCGCTAGAGAGGTAATCCCCGGCTGGGAGGAATACGCCTCGATCCAATGCTTCTGCTGGGTTATAGAACAGGAGCAAGAGGAAGACTATAAGGTTATCATGGCCGTCGACGCAGAACATGCAGACAGAAAGGAGGTCTATGCTAACGCCTTATTTGAATACAACGCGGAGAATGGGGAATACGTGGTCGAGGAGGGGGGCTTGCACCGACAACGACCGATGATGACGAAGCGCCGCCCATAAATGCTACTACCTTAATGAAACCAGCAATCAATACCGTTGAGGATTGACCTAGCACGTCGACTTTGATAGACTATAGAACCTCGTGCGTACGCCTCAGCCCATCGATACCCCTCGCCTCCCTGATCCTGAGGGTTTCCACGAGGTCCCCGTATCGTCCACCAGCCAAGCCGTCGGCTATGAGCATCATGGGGTCTTCACCGATCTCTGCGGATGGCACCGCCACGTCTAGGAACATCTTGCCATTCTCCAGTCCGCAGAAGTCAAAGATCTTGGTGCCGGGGTCTATCCCCACAACCCTAACTATAGAAAGCCTCCGAAGCAAAAATCCAACTTCTCAACGGAACCTGTCTATTTATGTCTTCACGTTTGGAAGCGCTGGGTCGATTTCCCCTATGATCCTTCGGGTTGCGCTAAGTCTTCATCAGAGGGGCCTGTGGATTTTCTCCCATCATTTAAATCCATCGTTTCACGATTCTGTTATGGAGGTTTTGGGACATGAGGGTGAATGGGGTTGAGATTGGAGATGAAGACTTCGCCGAAGCTTTTCCCATGATAGCGGGGAGGGTTCTGATAACCGCAAAGGATAGGAAGTGGGCCTTAACCGCGGCGAGGAGCGCCACGGGCTTCGCATCATCTATTATTCTCTCCCCAGCCGAGGCGGGCATCGAGGGGAGAATCGTCCCACCGCGCCTCACCCCAGATGGGAGGCCCGGAGTTATGATCCAGATCTATCACAGGACTGGGCTCGAACTGAAGGTTCAGATGATCAACCGCTTGAGTCAGTGCGTCCTCACCTGTGCCACGGCCTCGGCCTTCGACGCCCTCCCACAGGCGAAGAAGAGGATCAAGGTGGGGGATAAGATACGCCTCTTCGGAGACGGCTTTGAGAAGAGGGATACGCTCAACGGGAGGAAGATCTGGAGGGTGCCGGTGATGGAGGGCGAGTTCATCATCGAGCATAGGTTTGGGGTCGTCAGGGCCATAGCGGGTGGAAACTTCATCATCATGGCTGAGAGCAGGGACTCGGGGCTCAGGGCGGCCGAGGAGGCCGTGAGGGCTATAAGGAGGGTTCAGGGCGTCATCCTACCCTTCCCCGGGGGCATCATTAGATCCGGGTCGAAGGTGGGCTCCATGAAGTATAAGCTACCGGCCTCCACGAATCAACCCTTCTGCCCAACCCTGCGCGACGTGCTCCCAGACTCCCAAGTGCCGGGGGGCGTGAAGAGCGTCTACGAGCTCGTCTTCAACGGGCTTACGCCAAGCCTCATCAGAAAGTCCACCGCTGTGGGCATCCAAGCCGCGGTGAAGGTGCCGGGCGTCAAGAAGATTACGGCGGTCAACTTCGGGGGTAAGTTGGGACCGGTTCAGATAAACCTGAGGGAAGCCCTCGAAGGGACCTAATCCATACTTACTCCTTCTCTCCGAGCGAGTAGAACTCAACAAACTTTTCATCTAGCTAAAAATACATATAACGATGGGTTTATGAGCTATTCCGATGAGAAATTAGCAGTTTCACCTAAAACTCCCTTAGAGCCGTTATGACATGGTGACGCTTAGCGGGCTCTCGCCCTAACTCTGGGCTCTATTAGGGTCCAGAGCCAGTCGACGAATTCTCTGAGGTTCTTTGTTTGAATGTAGATGTCTCCTGGACCAGTTATCTCTGTAACTAAGCCTTCACCGCCAAGAAGTGTTTCCTTCAGTCCACCGAACTTGACCACTTTGTATTGGCATGTGTCAGTAAAGGCGACTAAGTGGAAGTTGTCTACAACTAGTTTCTCGCCTGCCCTAAGCGTGTGTTTGTCAATCGCACCGAAAGTATTAATGAACAGCAACCCCTCCCCAGTAACTTTGATCATGAAAAGCCCCTGCCCAAAAAGGCCCTTTGTAAAACCCTGCCACTTGACGTCTAAGTCGATGTCTTTGGTCGATGCGATGTAAGCCGCCTTTTGAATTATATATCCTTGACTGGGGGTTACCTTCAAAACTTCGATGTCTCCCACTGGTGCGGACACAAAGGCTATTTCTCCCTCTTCTCCTTGGGCGGTGTAGTCATTCACGAAGAAGGATTGTCTGCCTAGGAACGTAAGTCCGAGGGTTCCGAGGATGCTCCTCTCCCTCATACGTGTATGAACATCTATACTTGGACTCATGTAAGTCATGGCACCGGACTCAGCGGTTATGCTATCGCCTTGATCCAATTTGACAACCAGCATAGAGTAAGAAGGCTTATACCGTATCTCATACTCCATAACAACCTCAACTCCACAACTGCCCTCTAATAGTTTACTCCAGTTTAAAACCTTATTATCCGTTTTATTACGTGAAAATCTCTGACTAAAGAACAGATTAAATCCCTCTTCCGCCCTGCTACCTATTCTGCTTTCATAACGAGTATTGGACTTTATATTATTTTTAATACCTGGAGGGTAGAGGGGAATTACGTCTTGAATAAGCTGATAGTGGCGGGAATTGTGCCGATAGTGGATTTTACTTCTACCAAGTTAGCACACCGGGAGTAGACGACAAGATCGCTATTGATGTAGCGAAGGCCTTCATAGTTCAGGCACCTACCTTCAAATACGACGGCATTCCAGAGACGCTTGATGTTACAGACATCAAGATACGTGAAAGCTTCCCAGTTCAATACGTCATCACCATCACCTTTCAGTCAAGGCACGCAGGATACGGAGATAGAACAGGACAAGCCCTGGCTCAAGTCATAACTCCACATAAAGCGGTAGTTACGGTCGTAGGCGATAACGTGGTTTCAGCAATCTTAGACAACCAGTGGGATGAAATTAAACAGGAGCCCATAAAACATTAACGTATTTTCCTTCACTTGGTCCCCAAGCCTCGTGCGATGGGCTTAAAAGCCTTCCCTCGTAAAGAGACGTGGGGATCGCTGTGTGTGAGTTCACGGTCTTCAGAGGAGCGAAGGACGCAGAGGAGAAGGTGGCTGAAGACATCATACGCGTGAAGATGGGGGATGGAGACCTCTTCCTGTACGACGTGCTAGGAAGGTTGACGCGTGTGGAAAATTCCCTCATCGAAGAGCTAAGCGTCGACAAGGAGAGGATGCGCATCGCGAAGATGCCAATTCTCAGCCCACTCCTACGGTTCGCCCAGATCTACGAGAGGTGCCTCGCCGAAGGAAGATTCCTCGAGGAGATCGAGGCCGCACTGGAGGACGTCAAGAGACGGGGCGATGAGGTCATACGCAGTCTTAGGCTCAAGTATACCCGTTGATGGATCGTCTCAGGCGGTTAAACACGATCCAAAGTTGTTCTTATCTTTTTGGCCGGCTTAGGGCATCCCTCAGCGCCTTCTCCACAGCGCCCTTAATGATATAGCCCGCCGTGTGCATGAGCGCGTCTCCATATTCTGAATCCCACTCCGTCGAGGCTAAGCAAGGACAGTTGTGGACGAGGAGCCCCGCCTCCATCGGCGCCCTATCCTTTTCCATGCCCACGAGTCTCTCGGCGACGAAGTGCGTACACCCACAGGGCGACCCCCCCAGGACGTTGACCCCCCTGATCAATCCACCCTCAACAAGTATCTCCAAATCGGGCCTCCCGAAGTACCTCGCGAACTCGTTGATGACCCTACTCCCCGAGTTAGGCACCAGCGAGCAGAAGGGTTTCGGGAAGGCCGAGGACACGCCGAGTCTCTCCAGCTCCCTCGAAACCTGTTGTTTTGTGCCCGGCGGCATCCAACGCGAGTTGTCTATGGGCGCTATGACTCCCTCAGCCCCAGCGGCCTCGGCGATATCTGGCAGGATCGAAGCTAAGTCTGGGTGCTCCAGCAGTGAGAGGATGAGGTCGCACCTGGGGATTCTCCGGGGCATGAGCTCCCTCGGCTCCTCGATGAGGGTGGGGAGGTCGCCGGGGAACTCGTGGACCCTGATGGACCAGGCGTCGGGCATGCGCCTCTCAACGTTGAGGGTAATTCTTTGGCCGTACCAGCCCTGGATCAAGGCGTAGATGCGCATTTCCCCGTGCTCTTCGAGTCTACCATATCTAGCTTATAGGAATCTCTCCTTGAGCCTCACCTCGAGTTCCTCGATGGCCTTGATCGCCGGGGAAGAGGGTGAGTGGTCTATCGGCGCCACGCGGAGGGCGTCAGCCCTCAATATTGCTTGGTCGAAGGGCACCACGCCAAGGGTTTCCAACCCGATTTTTTTCAACGACCCCTCTATGAACCCCTCATCTTCCTGTGTCATAACCTTGTTCCCAACGGCTAGGACGCTTTTCACCCCTATGTCTCCCGCCAAGCGGCGGATCTTCTCAGCGGTCTCCATGGACTGCGCCCCGGGTTCCACGACGCACATCAAGACATCGAAGCCGCGCACCGTCGCCCGCCCGAGGTGTTCGAGGCCGGCTTCCATGTCCATTAGCACGGCGTCCCTCATCTTCAGGGTGATGTGTCTTATCAGGGCGCGCACCAGCGAGTTTGAGGGACACATGCAGCCGGAGCCCCCGAAGCGAACGGTGCCCATGACCAAAAGCCTGACACCGTCCGGTCCAATGACGCCGAACTTCTCGGCTACGTCGTCCACGGTGGGGGTTAGGCTGTATATGGGGCCTGAGCCCACCCTCTCCTCGATGAGCTCCCTATTCTCCGTTATGGGGACGATCTTGGACGCCACCTTGGGGGTTATTCCCAGCGCGTATGCGAGGTTCATGGCGGGGTCAGCGTCTACGGCGAGAACCTTGTATCCGTCGCGGGCTAAGAGACGCGAAAGCGTCCCCGCGATCAGGGTTTTCCCGACCCCGCCCTTGCCGGCGATAGCGGCCTTCACTTCCGACCTATCCTCATGTACGGTTAACAATGGGGAAGATTCTACGCTTTGTCACTATATGCTTGATGTTGAAAGCGGCTATCCTCCCTTTCGCCACCTCTCATCCAGAAACTTCGGTATGCCAGAGGAGTCGAGGGGACCGACCATGACCTCCCACCCCGAGACCTCCTCGATCTCCCCGCTCAGCCGAGAGGCTCTCCCGGGGATGATTAACACCCTATGCCCCACCTTCTCTTCGGCTCCAAACTCCTTGATGGCCTCGGCCACCATGTCAGCGGTGAGCCTTCGGCCCGCCACCGCGCTTTCGACGGATAGACCCTCCGTGTCGATCACCATGAGGTAGCAGTTGACGCCCGCCGACTCGATGTCGGATGATACGGTGTAGTAGGTTAGGGCGAAGTTGGTCGTGAACATCATCGGGGAGTTTTCATCGGGTTCACCGAAGACCCTCATGCCTGGTTCAACGGACACCGGCTTCCTGGGGTCGGTATAGAGGTTTTGCCTAAATATGACTGTTGGTAGGAGAACCCATCCCTCCAAGCTGTGCATTATCAAGATGTCTGCGTATCGCGTGATCAACATCGAAGCTAGGTAGGCCTCCCTCCACTCGATGTCACTCGATGATCCCCCCTGATCCCCCCACGCAACCATCGGCACCCCTATGAGGGGGAAGCCGAGGAGCTCATCGTAGTTCTTACAGGATAAGCGGCGGAGCATGGTCATGTTGTTGAGGGTGTCCGCCAACCCTTCGCCGGGGAAGGTGCCCACGTCGAGGGCGAGGTCCTTGACCCCATACTCCAATAAGGTCTTCGCCAGGGATCGGAGGAGCTTAAGGTCGTTGGGGGCGAAGACGGCTAGGGGGCAGTCGTGTTTCAAAGCTAGGTCTGCCATCTCCCCCCAGTTGTCCTTGGTCGCAGCGTAGATCAGGGGCCTCTTCCCACGAGCTGAGCTCAAACCGGCCTCCATGACGCTAGGGTCGAGGGAGCAGAGGATCATGGGTAGGTCTGTAATTTCTGAGACCTTCTTCACCGCCCAGCCAAAACCCTCGGGGTGGTTGGTTATGGATCGGATGGCTACGATGTCGAGCTTCAGCTCCTGACCTATGTATGTGTATGAGAAGTTTTCAGTCTTCTTCACCCGCTCCGTGATCTCCTCCTCAGACATCTCGTCTGTGACGTCGATGGCGATGGCGGTTGGGTTGAAGTAGGTGAACTCGTGGCGGTACATCACCAGTTTTCCGCCCACCTTGACAGCTCGATCGCCCGTGCCGATGGTGACCTCTCTCACGGGCGGCTTAAGTAGCTCTCGGAGGCTCTCGTATGATTTTTTATACTTTTCCTCTAGGAGAGGTGGGCAGTCCTCCAAAGATAACTCCCTGTTGACGACCTTGGCCGCGAAGGCCATGCAGTTCTCCTCGCCGCACTCCTTACAGTTGGTCCTTGGGAGAAACCTATAAACATCGATGGGGCTGATCTCCTTAACGCCCGCCTTCTTGATTTCTCTCTCGGACATGTTTACCCCCTAAACCTTAATAGTGACCCAATCGGCGATCCTATCTGATTTCCCCCTGCCCAGGGTCGTTAGATCCTCGATGACCCTCTTAACGGTCTTAACGGCTGCGGGGTGCATCATCATGAAGTAGTCTACGCCCGTCAGCAGGAGGGTTAAAGCCGTCACCGTCTCCCAGATCGGGCCTCGGAGCTCTCGTGGTCCCCACTCAGGGTCCATCTTCATCCAGGCCTCCCTGGCGGCCCAGGCGTTCGTCGTCCCCGAGGACATGGGGTGTTGGAGTTCGGGGTCGCCGAGCAATCCCGCAAGTCGGGTGCGCTCCATGATGCTGAAGGCGTAGTCAAGCCCATATCCGAGGGCCGCCGTCGTGGTGTCTATCACGATTTGATCCTTCGGCAGAACCTCGTAGAGCCTCCGGTTGAGCTCCCTAGCCTTGGCCATGTCCATGGAGGTGAAAGCGATCAACGCGTGTCCATGCTTCTTGATGACCTCCGCCGCCTTCTCAACGTCCATGTCGAGGGTTACCGAATTGATGAGTATTCTCTCACCCTCAGTCACCTCCGCAACCCTCTCAAAGACCTTTAGGTCCTTCACGGGGTCTCCACAACCCCCCACGGCGATGGGGACATCCACCGCTTGGAGCACCTCCTCAACGGTTTTTGAGGCCTCTTGGGGGGTGGTGTCCTTAACCAAGGGATCGATGCTGACCAAATGTAGGTTGACCGACTCCGCCCCAAACTTGTCGACGGCGAGTTTGGCCCAGGCTGCGGGGTCCTCGAGAACCTCCTCGACCTGCGTCTTCACGGCTTTGGCCAAGGGTATCTTCATGTCGAAGACATCGTAGGAGATGACCGGGGGGTGGGGAATGGGTTTCTCAAAGAGATAGAAGGCGGGCGCCTTCTCGCCTCCTATGACTATGGACTTCCCCCGGGTTCCCCCCTCCCCCTTGGTCGCCCCCAGCTTCACCTCCACGATCTGCCCTGGATACTCTTGGATTGGGGGAGTGAACTCAACCTCCAAGATCCTCTCCGGCTTTACCCTCGGTGGTGCGACGGGTTTCGGGGGCGCAATCGTCCCGGCGGGCTGGAACCATATCTCGAGGTCTCCCACCTCTAGTTCAACGTCTTCCAGCTCCAACTCTTCAAACTTGCTTAGGATGTCGATGAGGTTGGAGTTGAGCCTGACGGCGGCCTTCCTATCCTCCTCCCTTTCCCCCAAGGTCTTCACCTCTTTTTGCCAACGGCTTTGATGATGACCTTCTTGGCGTGAATCTTGGCGCCCTTGAGGATTATCTTGAAGCCACCCACGGCAAACGGCGCCGCGGCGGTGGGTGGCATGGCCGGCACCCCCACCTCCTCGGGGACTACCTCAACCTCTCCGGTGGCGAGTTCAACCGGCAAGGCCTTCCACCTCTCTACGACCGGGTGGCCCTTCGCCTCGAGGAACGTCTTTAACTCGTCGATGGTCTTTACATCGTCCTCTGTTGGGAGTTTGTCGACCAGTTCCTCTGGGATGAAGGCTTGGACGCGCTCTTTGACGGCTTTGGGAATCCACACTATGCGACTCCATCCGCCATCCGCCTGGAGGAACTTTGGAGACCTCATATACTCGATCGAGAGGCCGTGGAAGCCGTCCACCTGTCTGCCCCCCGCGGTGGAGTCCGCCATGGTGGAGAAGGGTAGCCCGTTGACCGTCGCCCCCTTGAAGTCCCTGTGAACTATGCCCAGCCCGTCCACCTCGGGGATGTAGAAGGCCGTGGCCTCGAAACACCCGCAGGAGGTGTGGGGGTGGCCAAAGGCGGTGTAGAGAGATACGTGCGTGATCTCCCCCAGCGACTTCTCTTTTACGGCCTCATTGACGCCCGAAAACTCGCCCATGGTTGCGTCGAGCAGTTCACCCTTATCAATCTTGAAAACTGGGCCCTTGGGGTCCACTCTTGAGGCGGCCCGCCCGTCGAACCAGCTTATGGCCCCGCAGTTGGCGTATCTCTGGGGCGTGATGACGCAGACGTGGGTTGGGGCGAAGGATTGGCAGAGGGTACACCCGTAGAAAGAGTCCACATCCTCATCCTTTAGCCCCCTCGCCCGGGCGTCTCGAGCCTCATAGATCTTCAGGGCCTCACCCCACATCTCTCGGACCTTTTCAGCGTCGGTGATGAAGGTAATCTGTATCCTCTCGATGATGGGAAGCTCGCTCTTGAAGAGCCTCTCAAGGATCCTCCCTATCAGGTTGAAGGTGTTCAACCCCTTATTCAGGGATCTCTTGCTCAGCCTCAGCCAGATGTCGTAGCGCTGGTTCAAGTGCATGAAGCCCTCGATGAAGTTGCAGTACTCATGGATGCGTCTCTCAACCACGCCCTCGAGCTCCTCCTCGATCTCCTTCCCGGCCACCTCGACGTAGATGCCCAGCGGTGAGCTACTCCCCTCCTCTAACTCCATGATATCCGGGCCTACTATCGTTATCTTTCCGTCTTCGACCTCATCCATGCCCCTGGCCCTGACGAGTTCAAACTTATTTTTTACTTTTGGGCCCCCGAATTCTACGTACATGTCGGATTTTCGAATCCTCTCGCCCTCGTATATGACGCCTACATCAACGGGTATATCATCAAACATGGACATCACATCTTTCCTCCCAACTTCATTATTATCGCTTCAAAATACGTCTTCCAATCTTTAACGGAAACATTGGGGAAAGACCAGGCTGCATGGGGCTGATAGAACCTATCCAAGGAAATCGTCGTGAGATGCGGGGCGAAGTGCTTAAGTCCAGACAGGATCAACCACTCCATGTAGTAAGGGAACCCCACGAACATCGCGAGGTCGTATATCCCCAAGCCATCGAGCCCCTCCCACGTCGGGTCTCCAATCCTCTGGGCGATGTCCACCAAGGGCATCCACGCGTCGGGCTGAAAACCCCTCTTGTTGAACTCCCCCACGATGTGTGCGGTAGCTACCACTGGTATCTCCGCGGTCCTAGCCACGTCTATCACATAGTCTATGAGCTTCCCATCTCCCAGGTCGACTTCTGTGGCTTCGTGGCCCACGACGAGGATGGGACGTTTCGCCTTCTTCAACATGGCGATGACGACCTCTGGCTTCTTGATGACCAGAGCCTTCGCTGGGCCCGGAATCTCCGCCGTCTGCCATGGTTCCGCGGCCATGCCTACTCCCTCCTCTTTCTGATGAGCCTCGGCAGGAGGGTGGGATCGGGAATCGTGCCCTCCTCCCAGCCCTTCTCCTCCAGAGCCTTTAAAATCTCATCCTTCATGGTTATGGGGATGTCTGCGTGGGTGCGGACGAATAGGTGCACGTCATCGGGGGGTGTGCCGTAGAGGCGTTTGTGCAGATCGATGTAGTGGGTGAGCTTGATCGCCCGACCCTTCATCGTGTCATTGGGTCTCATGCAGAGTTTTGCCGCCATAACCATCGCCTCCTCCTTCGTCTCAGCCGTATAGAACAAGTGTTCCGGTGTGGGACCCACATAAACCTTGCTCCCCGTGCGCGCGTCGTAGACGTACCAGTCATCGTCTTTATCCTTCCTACCCAAGAGCATTCGCCTATACTTCGATCCGTGGGGTCCAACTATCACGGGTATACCCAGCCGCCAGCACCCGCTCGCTATTGAGGCGGCCTTCTGAGAGTAGGCACCCCAAGCGATTCCCACCGCGCCGACCCTATTATGTATGTAGTCAGCGATCTCCTCATAGTTGCCCCGAAGGTTTCGTCTGGCGAATATGTTCGCGATCTTGATGGCCGCCCCCGCTATGTGGGAATTGGCGACGCAGGAGCCCACATTCGCGATACACCCCGCATCGAAGTCGCCCGGGAACGTCTCATAGGGTGTTTTACCCTCCTCGTTCTTATACATCGCAATCGACATGGCGGAGCACCCCGAGGTGACCACAATGTATCGGCGCTTGGCGAACTCCTCACACATCTCAGCGACTTCCCCCCCACCGTGGGGGTAGTTGGCGCAGCCCACGAACGCTATTACCCCAGGGATCTCACCCAAGACTATGGGGCTGCCCACGTTTCTTATCTCCACGTCCTGTATCGCCCCCCTGCCCACCCTAATCTTGAACTTCTCCTCCCTGAGCTTGCCTTCAGCCGCCCTGACGATGAAGCTGTGCGTCGGTATGTCAACGGGGCAGGCGCTCTCGCAGCGGCCGCACCCTATGCAATCCTCATAGAGGTCTGCGAGCAGCTCTAGGTTTCCCTGGGCCGCCTCAACCACGGCCTCTCGAATGGGCAGGTCGACGGGGCAGGCCCTCCTACAGTCGTTGCACCTCTTACAGGTCTTGGCTATTTCTGTTATCTCATCCACGCTGGGCAGACCCTTAAACTTTTGTCTTTTGGGAGCCACCTCCAGCGCCGTTCTCACGGCCACCTCGCCGACCTTCTCCGGATCGAGGATGAGGACGCCGGAGACGTTACCACTAGCGAGATCTGTCACGATCTCGTCTGCTGGATCGTGTGTTCTATCTGGCAGCCCCAGGCAGTTTTTATCGCTCGTAGCTATTATCGGGGCTTTAATCCTTTGGGCCTCGAGATGGGTGTCCGTGCGTATGCATTGCTCATCGACGACGATGACGTCTGGGATGCCGCTTCTCACGAATCGGAGCGTCCAAGAGAGGGGGCCGACGATCTTGGCCGCCTTGCTGTACCGAGTCATGTCGTGTGCCGTGCAGCATAAACCCGAGACCTCCACGTCACCGTAGAGATTATGATCCACGAGATAGTCCATGATGCCGATGGCTGGAGGAACGTTGTGGCCTATACAGAGGATGACCGGCTTAGTGGTGTCGACAACGCCGAACCCTATGTCCGCGAGGGGCGCCTCGGGGTCGGCCTTTGGGAAGCCGTAGGCCGCGATCTGAGCGATGTCGGCGACCTCCAGTCCAACGTGGTCGATCATGCCCGCGTGAAAGACCTTGGACTCAAAGTCGAGGTTGTTAGCCTCCTGCCCCGTGTGAGTCGCTGAGAGCAGATGGGTGATCTGGTTCTCGAGGTAGTCTAAGATGTCCTCTAAGTCCTTGAGGGTCTTAGGTCTAACGCCGCAGACCAAGCGGGTAATTGGGGCCTCCACCTCAACTGTCATGCCGCCCACATCTATGGGTCTGTTTCGACCATACTTCTCGATGAGGTGCTCGACTAAATGTCTTGCGTGGGCGGTGTGGGTGGCCGCACCTATACAGCAAGCGAGCAGAACGATGCGGGACTGCTGGGCCGCCATGTCTATGCCGCAGGCTCCCCTCTTCCCCCTCGATAGGTCGCATTTGCCAAAGGTGCAGAGGCAGCAGACGTCGCAGAAGGGCAAGTATAAGGGCTTGTATTTCTTCAGTAGTGTTTGATCCCAAGACCTGAGATCGGTCACGGAGGGAAAGGGGGTCGGGCCCAGGGGTTCCTCCCAGGTTTCCTCGAATATTCGTCCGAAGGAGAGCTCTAAATCCTTCATTACCCCGATGTCCGTCTTCAGCTCCTTGATTCTAATGACCGCGTCTCTCTTGGACAATCAAGTGCGCCTCCAATGGGAATATATACATGTAGGTATTTTTAACTCCATATATGGGGGCTAAACCCATAATTAACGTGGGGAAGCGGCGAAAATGGCGGAGAAAACGAAGAGGGTTCTAGCGGTTTCGGGCAAGGGAGGGGTGGGAAAAACCACCTTAACGGCCCTGATGGTCAAGGCTTTAACCGAAGGCAACGGCCGAAGCATCCTCGTCATCGACGCCAACCCCGACTCGAACCTCCCCGACGTCCTAGGAATCCCCGTCGCCAAAACGGTGGGGATGGTCGCAAACGAGTTGAAGAGGGCCATAGAAAAGTCGGAGATCCCCCCTGAAATGAGCAAGAGAGAGATTCTCGAGTATAGGGTCTTCGAGATCCTAAAGGAGACAGAGAGCTTCGATTTGTTGGCGATGGGTAGAACCGAGGGTGAGGGGTGCTATTGCCTAGTGAACACCCTCCTCACCCACATCATCGACACCCTCTCTAAGAACTATGACTTGACCATCATGGACATGGAAGCCGGCCTCGAACACCTGAGTCGTAGGACAGACCGCGACGTCGATACGATGATCGTCGTCACCGACCCAAGTCTCATGGGCCTCCAGACGGCGAGGCGAATCAAAGAGATCGCCAAGGAGGTGCACATCGAGTTCGTGAGGAGCTATCTCATCGGAAACAGGTTCAGCCCAGAGATGCGTTCAACGCTGAAGGAGGAGGCAGAGAAGATGGGCTTCGAGTTCGCCGGCATAGTGCCCCACGACGAAGTCGTACTCAAGTACAACCTAACCGGTCAACCCCTGCTCGGCCTCCCTGAGGGAAGCCCAGCCATCACCGCGGTTCGAGAAATTTTGACGCGGATAGATCTTTTACGTTGAAATCGAGAAAATAGGAATTTAGATGTTAGGGACGCGTTGCGCTTATTTAAGAGCTCATCTTGATTCTATTCTGAATAATTCTAGAGGGTGTAAGCGTATGTCCCGAGTTGTGAGTGTTGGAATCGTTAAGGCTGGCTGCATAGGCACGCTGCCGCTGCTCGAATTTCTCCTAGACGAGAGAGCCGATAGAAAGGACATCGAGGTGAGAGTCGTTGGGGCCGGGGCTAAACTAGGACCCGAGCAGTGCGAGGAAGTGGCAAAAAAGATGGTCGACTTCAAGCCCGACTTCGCGGTCTTCACCAGCCCGAACGCCAGCCTTCCAGGCCCGACCAAGGGCAGAGAGGTTTTGAGGGAGGCCGGGATACCAACCATCGTGATTTCCGACGGCCCCACAAAAAAGATCGCCCAAGATTTGGAGGAGGCGGGGTTCGGCTACATCATCATCGACGCCGACGCCATGATCGGGGCGAGGAGGGAGTTCCTGGATCCAGCTGAGATGTCCATCTTCAACGCCGATATAATCAAGGTGCTGGCGTCCACGGGCGTCTTCAACATCGTCTCCAATGAGATCGATAGCGTTATTCAATCCATAAAAAGAGGCGAGGCCATCAAGCTGCCAAGGGTCCGCGTCAACAAGGAGAAGGCCGCTTCAGCCGCTGGGTTTTCGAACCCTTACGCTAAGTCGAAGGCTATGGCCGCCTACGAAATTTCCAAGAGGGTGGCAGACGTGACGACGCGGGGCTGCTTCGTGGTGAAAGAGCCGGAGAAATATGTTCCCCTCGTGGCGGCCGGACACGAGATGATGCGGTACGCCGCGAAACTGTCCGACGAGGCTAGGGAGATAGAGAAGGGGGGTGATTCTCTTTTTAGGACGCCGCATCACCCGGACGGAACGATCCTTGAAAAAAGGAGGCTGATGGAGAAGCCTCGAAGACCCGCCTGAAAGCGGTGGGAAACCCTCAGAAGGATCTATACTCTAAACAACGCCGGGGCTCGCCGGCCACTTCAAATCAGATTCAGTTCAAGGTATAGCGATCTGACCCCCCTTTTGATCTACCATCTGCGGACAATACAGAACGATAAGTTCTTCGCAGGATAGAGCTGTGGAGAATTAGGACTCTTCATGTCCTAAATAATTAATTTAACATCGCATGTATTGATACTAGATGACGTGACGAGTTGTCTTCTTCGATTTTCGAAAGCTATCTCAGGAAAACAGACATCCGAAAGCTCCTAGAAGAGCTCAACGTCTTAGAAGCGGAATCGCTCATCAAGGAGATTGAGCACTTCACCGAAAAAGAGGCGGGGAAGAGAGATCAAATCGTAGTGAGCTACTTTGGCGAGCCGGGTGTAAAACGCATCACCGATGCCATCGTCAGCCATTTGCTCTCGCCTCCCAAACTAGAAGGGGGCGCTGAAGTTCTGGACGTGGGCGCCGGCTCCGGATTCTTCACGGTGAGAGTTGTCGAAAAATTGCGTCAACACCTGCCTGAAGCGTCTTTTTATGCGATGGATATCACTCCCGCCATGTTACGAGCCTTGGCGAGAAAGACCAGTGAAATTACCCCTCTTCTCGGTCTGGCGGAGAATATCGCTGGGAGCATAGAACACGCATGTCAATACATAGGAGTTCCCGAGAAGTTCGACGCCATATTCTCCACGCTGATGTTGCATCACTGTCCAAATATACATGAAGTGTTCGAGAGCATGAGAGATGCCCTAAAAGACCATGGAAAATCTGTAGTCATCGACCTCTGTGAACACGCCTTCGAGGAGTTTAGGGAAGAAATGGGTGACGTACACCTCGGCTTTAATACATCAGAAATCGAGGAAAAGGCTTCAAAACACTTTTCCAAGGTCAAAGTAGAGAAAATACCAGGGATTCGCTGTGAAAGCTCAGGTCGATCGGCAGAGCTCTTCGTCGCTGTTTTAATGTGTTAATTGATTTCAAACACTGTTTAACTTAATTAATAATTCCTTCTCTTTTCTAAGTCTCCGTTTTTACCCCCTTGGTAAATCGTGAAGCACCTCGACCATTAAATATAAAGACGGTATTTTAGTCGTGCCAAGGTCTCAAAATTTTCACGATTCTTCACATAGTCTTCAAGTGAAGACGGGGATTACCTCCTTCGCGATGATGTCTATGGAACCCATCTTCTTGGGTCCGATGGGTGACCCTATGACCACCTGTGTGACTCCCATCTCGATGAGCCCCTCAATCCTTTTGACACAATCCTCGGGCGTCCCATAGATGGAGAAGGCGTCAACCATCCGGTCGGTGACCGAGCCAAAGGCTGTGCCAAAGTCACCCTTAGCGAGCGCCCCCGAGATTTTGGACGCCTCCTCACCAGGGATACCGTGTCTCTCAAGCACCTTCGGTGGGCAACCCGCCACGATGAAGGCCACAACGGACATCACCTTCTTCTTCGCTTTTTCCGCGTCGTAGTCCACTGAGAAGCTGGCGTAGGCCACCACGTCGATGGCCGCTGGGTCCCTCCCCGCCTCCTCGGCCCCCTTCCTGATCCTCTCGACCGCGAACTCGAAGTCCGTTGGGTGCGACGCGTTGATGAGGACACCGTCCCCTATCCTTCCGGCCAGTTCAAGCATCTTCGGGCCTTGAGCCCCGACGTAGACCGGTATCTCCCTAGCGGCCTTAAAGAGCAAATTCGCCCCGTCGAGTTTGACCATCCGGCCCTCATACTTGACGGCCTCTCCTCTCCAGAGTCTCCGAACGACTTCAACGCTCTCGCTTATCGCCGACAACGGCTTTTCGAAGGAGATGCCCAGAGCGGCTAGGGTGACCTTGTCTCCCGCCCCCAGGCCGAGGACCGCTCTACCCCCAGAGAGCTCGTCCAAGGAGGCGATGGCCGAAGCCGTCCACGCGGGGCTGATGACGTAGGGATTCGTCACCCCGGGGCCGAGGTTGATCTTTTGCGTGTTAAGCGCGATGGCGGCCAGGACAACGTAGGTGTTTCTATTGCAGTAGTGGTCTGTTATCCAGACGTATTCAAAGCCCCCCCTCTCGGCTGACGTTGAGTACTCAACAATCTTTTGTGGAGCCTTATCGGGAACAAACTCTATTCCGAACTTAACCACGGGAATTCACCCAAACCGTATTGTATGGGGAGATAATTTAAGTTCTTTTTTGGGTTCGAGTCGGTCACGCTTCGAATTAAATAGCCTCATCAATGTATTCGGCAAACCTTTAACATCGTTTGATTTGTTTTTAACAGAAATAGGAAGTGCGGGTTCTCCTCCGGGCTACTTCTCCTAGATTCATGCCACTAGGTGGCACGCCACCGAGCGCTTTGAGTCGATGCTTCTGAGCTCGGGTTCTTCTTTGGAGCACACTCCGATGGCTAGTGGACACCTGGGGTGGAATCGGCATCCCGGGGGTGGGCTTACCGGGCTCGGCACCTCACCGCTGATGGTGATCTTAATCCTCTCGGCCGTTGGGTCGGGCACCGGCACCGCCGCCAGGAGCGCCTCGGTGTAGGGGTGTAGGGGCTCCCCGATGAGCTCTTCCGTCGGCGCCTCCTCGACGATCTTGCCCAAATACATCACGGCGATTCGGTGGCATAGTTGACGCGCGGTGGCGAGGTCGTGGGTTATGAAGAGATAAGATATGCCGAAGTCCTCTCTCAGCTTCAGCATGAGCTTGAGGATCTCAGCCCTTATGGAGATGTCGAGCATCGAGACGGGCTCATCCGCGACGATGAACTCGGGTCCTAGCACCAGCGCACGGGCCACGGCCACCCTCTGTCTCTGTCCACCGCTAAGCTCGTGGGGGTATCGATAGAGGAACTCCTCGGGGGGCAGCAGCTCCACCTCCTCCAAGGCCTCCACCACCCTCTCCTCCCTCTCGGACGCACCTTCAATCAATCTGTGGATTGAGAGGGGCTCGGACACGGTGTCGAGGACGGTCATCCTGGGGTCCAGTGACTCATAGGGGTCCTGGTAGATGATCTGCATCTTCCTCCTCAGCCTCTTCATCTCCACTCTGCCTAGGGATAAGACGTCCCGCCCCCTGAAGTATACGCGTCCATCGGTTGGCTCGACGAGCCTCAGCAGGGTCTTTCCGGTGGTCGTCTTTCCGCACCCGCTCTCCCCGGCCAATCCGAAGATCTCACCCTTCCCGATGCTGAAGGACACATCGTCCACGGCCCTAACGTAAAGCTGCCCGACTCCAAAGATGCTCGCGAGGACGCCCTTCCTCACGGGAAACCACTTCCTCAGGTTAACGACGTCGACTATGGTCTCCTCCACCATCCCTCACCCACTATGTCAGTAGGTGGCACGCAGCGAAGTGAGCCTCACCCAGCGAGATCAGCTCGGGCTCCCTCTCCCTACACACCGCCTCGGCGTGGGGGCATCGGGTGTGAAACCGGCAGCCCGGCGGAGGGTTCAGAAGGTCGGGGGGGCTACCCGGGATCGAGATCAACCCCTTCCTCTCCCCCCTGATGCTGGGGAAGGCCTCGACGAGGCCCTGTGTGTAGGGGTGTACAGCCTTCTTGAAGATCGTCACTATATCAGCGGCTTCACAAACCTTCCCCGCATACATGATCACCGCCCTGTCACACGTCTCCGCGATGACGGATAGGTCGTGAGTTATGAACATCATCGAAAGATTCAGCTCCCCTTGAAGCCTCTTCATGAGCTTCAACACCTGCCCCTGAACAATGACGTCGAGGGCCGTTGTGGGCTCGTCGGCGATAACCAAGTCGGGGTTGCAGGCGAGGGCCATCGCGATCATCGTCCTCTGCTTCATCCCTCCACTCAGCTCGTGGGGGTAGCTGGATGCGCGCTGCTCTCCAACCCCCACGAGGGAGAGAAGCTCCCTGGCTCGCCTCCAAGCCTCCTCTTTGCCGACGTCCTCATGTGTCGTGATGCCCTCGGCGATTTGGTCCCCGATCTTGAAGAGGGGGTGCAGGGCGTTCATGGCCCCCTGAAAGATCATGGATACCCGCTTCCATCTATACTTTGCTCGAAGCGTCGCCTCGTCCAAGCCAAGGACGTCCACACCGCCCAGCGATATTCTACCGCCAACGATCCTCCCGTTCCAGGGGAGTAGGCGCATGACGGATAGGGCGATCGTGGACTTTCCGCACCCGCTCTCCCCGACCAATCCGAGGGCCTCACCCCTCTCTATCTCGAGGCTGACTCCATCCACGGCCCTCACCTCGCCCCTCAGCGTGGAGTAGTAGGTCTTTAGGTCCCTCACTTCGAGTAGCGCCATTTCACACCCTCTCCCTCAGTCGCGGGTTGACAATCTCGTCCAAGGCGTGTCCGATGAAGACAAACGAGAGACATAGGAGGGTGATAGCAAGCCCCGGAGGTATAATCCACCACCACGCCAGCTTGGTGAACGCCCCGAAGCTCTGGGCGAAGTGGAGCATCCTACCCCACGTCGA
This sequence comes from Candidatus Geothermarchaeales archaeon, assembly GCA_046757245.1. Taxonomy (GTDB): domain Archaea; phylum Thermoproteota; class Nitrososphaeria; order Geothermarchaeales; family JAUWBL01; genus JBHHXX01. The sequence goes on along the minus strand of JBHHXX010000010.1, from coordinate 8,826 downwards.
AACCCTCGGGTCCCCAAATCCCAAGAAGCTCAGGGCCGCCTCCGTCAGGATGGCGCCCGGGATACCCAGCACCATGGAGGCCAGGGCTATGGGTATCACGTGGGGCACTATGTGCCTAAACATGATGCGGATGTCACCGGCGCCGACGGCTCGGCAGGCCTCGACGAAGACCATCTCCTTCAAAGACAAGACGCGGGATCTCACAATCCTGGCCAGGCTCAGCCAACCGAAGATGGCTATGAGGATCACGATGTACCACACGCTCTTGCCGAAGAAGAAGACCAGCGACAGCAGCAGGGGGAGCACGGGTAGGCAAAGGAGCACATCCACGGAGCGCATCGATATCTCATCGACGGCGCCGCCTAGGTAGCCCGAGAGCGTTCCAACCACTAGACCTATGACGGTGGCGGCCAGGGAGGCGAGGACGCCCAGCACTAGGGATATTCTCGTGCCGTAGACGAGCTGCGCGAAGAGGTCGCCCCCTATGTGGTCGGTGCCCAGTATGCCGTGCACCAACCCTGGGATGAACAGAGAGAAGTCCCTGAACCCAATTTTGAGGGAGGATCGCCCCGCCGTGGGCTGAACCGCCACGGTCAGCCTCAACGTGTAGTTCCCCCTCTCAGAGAACACGGCGTTGGCTAGGTTCTCTGTGGGTGGGAAGCCCAGCTGCATCTTGAAGGCCATGTCGCTCGAGTCGATGAACCTCCGCTCCCATTTCCTCTCCCTTGTTGAAAAGGGGTTCACCCAGAGGGTGTACTCTCTCCCTCCGGGGCTGGTTAGAGATAGACTGGTCGAGTATTCGGCCGATGTGACGTTGGCCGCCATCCACCAGAAGCTAACCCTAAAGGTTTGAGGCGCCTCGTATTGGTAGGGGAACGTATAGTTCATCTTTATTTCGAATGGCCTGCTTTCGCCTCCGCCATACCTAATGTACAACGTATCCTCAATCGTCGTGAGCTCGACGCCCTCAGGTGCATAGGCCCTCCACGCAGGGGTCAACCTCATGGTTTTCGGTAGATCGGCATACTGTGGAAATAGAAGCACCCACTCAGGCATGGCGAAGCCCTCAGCCAAGGCGTGCTCCACCAGGGGGTCGTAGGGCGTTAGGAGGGGGGCGAGAAGAGCCATACCTATGAAGAAGATCAGCATAATAAGCCCCGCCATGCCGATGCGGCTCCTCCTATATTGCGCCCAGAAGTCCCTCAGCCTACGAACGTATCGGCCATATTTCCCTGGGCGATAGCTACGTCTCTTCTTCCCTGCCCTGGTTTCGCGCAAGACCTAAGCCTCACCTTCCACCCGATATGCGTATGCGGGGGTCCACGGCGGCGTAGATGAGGTCCGCGGCGAAGTTCGATAGGAGCATGAGCACCGCATAAAGGTAGAGTACCGTCTGAACCACCGGGTAGTCCCCAGCCAACAACGCGCCTATATACCAGCTTCCAATACCGGGCCACGTGAAGATGTACTCGGTGATGATGGCGCCGGTCACCACGCTGGGAACCGCCAGGGCCAGCATGGTGACGATCGGCGGGAGGATGCTCCTGAAGGCGTGCCTGTAGAGCACGGTGCCCTCATCGACACCCTTTGCGCGAGCCGTGACCACATAGTCTTGAGTCAAGATGTTGAGCATCATGTTTCTGGTGTAGAGCGCCATTCCCCCGAAGCCCACGATCACCAACGTAAGGAGCGGCTGCGCCAGGTGCCAGAGAACGTCCGTGATGTACCCCAACAGGTCCGTTGGAGGTGGTATGCTCGTCATCCCCCTTAGGGGGAAAACCCTTACACCGAAGTTGATGTAGGTGTAGTAGGAGAAGAAGAGGAGGAAGAGGAGCTGGATGAAGAACGTGGGCACCCCCCACGTGAAGAGCCCCACGCCCACGGATAGCACGTCTAGCCTCTTACCCCTCCTCGCCGCCGCGAAGACCCCCACTATGATGCCCAGTATGGTGGTTAGGACCAAGGCTGAGCCCAAGAGCAACACGGTGTTGGCGAGGCGGTATAGCAGCTCCGTCACGATGGGCTGCTCCGTCTTGAAGGAGTAGCCGAAGTCCCAGAGGAAGAGGCTCTTGATGTACTTGAAGTATCGGACGTAGAGGGGTTCGTCCAGCCCGTAGAGGCTGCGCAGGGCCTCCTTCACCTCAGGCTTAAACTTGGGGTCGATGATGATGTCCACGGGGTTCACCGGGGACAGGACTTGGAAGATCAGGAAGACGATGGAAGTGATGACGAAGAGGGTGATGCCCATGTAGACGAGCCTACGAGCAACGTATGCTCTCATCAAACCTGCCTCTCAGCCTAAAAGAGATGGGGATTAGCGCTTTTTTATGCTCTTCGTCTCCTCAGCGCAAAGCCGAGAGCGATGCTGATTAAGGCGAGGGTAACCGCCACGCCGCCCAGAAGGTTGATATAGCCCCGTAGCCCCTCAACCTCTCTGCTTAACGCGTTGACTTGATCGGTCAACGACCCCACGTCGGTGGTTAACGTATTAACTTTAGCGGTTAGGTCTCTCTCCATACTGGTGAGTGACTCACCGATTGCCGTAAGCGCCTTTTCTATCTCATCAAAGGATAGAACCGTGAGCTTGAAAGATTCCTTACGCGTACCTAGGCGCCATCGAGCCTCAACGTCAACCGTGAACTCCCCATCTCCCGTCTCTTCGGTATCGATCTTGGCGTCGTAGAGTCCGCCGCCGATGTGTGCAGCGCTCACCGTCACCGGGTTTCCTCCCTTTACTGGCGTTGCTGTAACCGATACCACGGCGTCCTCAACGCCCCTCCCCGTGTAGTCGATCAGCCGAGCCGTCACGCTCCTCACGTCGCCTCTAATGGCGGTTCCCGCACCAGTTACGAGCTCCATGACGAAGCCCTGAGCCCAATATAGGGGGTTGGCCTGCAGGTGGACGTACTCGGCGAACTTGAAGTCCCTCAGGACGTAGGGGCCCGTGCCTATGAGCTTGGTCAGCCCGGGGGCGAATGGGTGGGGCTCCTCCCAAGGCGCGAAGTGCTCCCAGTCCTCCACATCCTCCCAGATGTGCTTCGGCAACGCTGAGCCCGGCACCTCGTAGAGGAACCAAGGGCTCGACTCGTTGAAGTAGGCTATGACGTGGGTTGGATCAGGGGCCTCCACTCCGATGAGGTTTTGCCACATCGAGGTGTAAAGCGGAACCCTGTTCTTCGCTATGTACTCCATGGCGAACTTTATGTCCTCGGAGGTGAAGGGTACACCGTCTTGCCAAAGCACGTCGTCGCGCAGGGTGTACATCACTCTCGTGCCGTTGAGGCCCTCTGGGGTGGTCCAAGGCTCCACGGACCACTCGGTGGCGAGGCGCGGCATATCTGAGTTGTCCTCTGGATTTATAGCGATTAGGCCTTCAAAGATCCTCCCATAGATCATCATGTTTTGAGACTCCGATGCGGTGGAGAGGAGCACGTTTAGGGTGGAAACCTCCTCGCTTAGGATGAATCTGAAGGTTCCCCCGAAGGGCTCATCCTTCCAGTGGGCGTTGAGGAACGTCCAACCGGTGCCCGACCTGGGGTCAGCTGAGCCGAAGCCGAGCAGGTTGACCACGCCGCTCAGCTCTGAGCTGAAGGCGTTGATGGCGGTTCTGGAGTAGATGGGGGCGTAGGGCAGCAGTTCACCCAGCATTGCCTGCGCCTCCATAGCAGCCTTCTCCTTCTTCTCGAAGTCGAAGCCAAACCATATCTCCTCCAACAAGGCGTCTAGCTCGTCGTCTCGAATGCCCGGCGTGTTGTATCCCCCGGGTACGTCGAAGTCGGAGTGGAAGAAATCATAGAGGTACGTGGGCTCCCTGCTGAGGCCCCACGCCAATATGTATGCGTCGTAGTCGTGTTCGTTCATCACCTTATTCACGATGACGTCGAAGTCCGTGGGTTCGGCCACTAGGGGTAGGCCGATCCTTTGACCCTCCTCGGCTATCCACGTACCGATCTGGGCCGTCGTCGGAGCCACCTCGGCCGTGGGCGTCATGATCTTTATATCCCTCAGAGGCTTACCGGTCGTGGGGTCGATGCGCTTCCCTGTAGCCTTGTCAACCGTGTAGCCCGCCTCATCCAAGAGGGCGGCCGCGGCCTCGGGGTTATAAGCATACTTTGGGACATCCGGGTTGTACCACATGGACGACGGGGGCACCACAGAGTAGACTGGGGTGACCGTGCCCCTGAAGAGCTCGGAGGCTATCTCCTCCCGGGGGATGAGGTGTGATATGGCTTTTCTGAGGGCGTCATCATCGGTTGGGCTCACCCTCATGTTGAAACCCACGTAGACGTAGTGGAACTGAGGCGCGAAGGTCATCTGGAATTTTGGGTCAGCTGACAGCGTCTCCACATCATCTGGTCTTATGAGGTCAGCGACTCCATCGGCCTCACCCGTCTGGAGAGCGATCAGCTGGGCGTCGGGGCTCTTTACAACGATGAAGTAGAGGTCGTTTATGTGGGGTCCGTAGGGCTCCCAGCCGGTCCACTCATACCTCTGGGGATCTGCCAAAGCGGTTGAAACCTGAAGAGTCAAAAGCACCAGTATCGCCAGAATCCCACACAAGGCTTTTCTCATGTGAATCCTCCAAACCTATCTAAACTTTGCCTTAAATTACACTAGTCTCTACGGGGATTTAAAAATCGTGGATAGGCGTGTGGTGTTAGGAGCCAAGGATGACAAGTAATCGCCTTCAAAAACAATGAATAAACCCAAATTACGTTGAAATTTAGGCATAGACGATTTGTTCCCAAGCTATATAATTTTCCCGGGACTTATATTAAATGATTTATTGTGATAGCCCAAGAGTTCGTCAGATTGCTGTTCATCATAATGTACGGGGCGGCCATAGCAGAAATAACGGCGAGGTCGATTCTTAGGAGGCTACGGAGTGAAAACCCGGGTCAAGACAAATCAGAATAAACCTGAAAGAATCAACAGAGGACGTGTAGGAAGAAGTATCGACAATTAAAGAGTAATTGTAGAGAATTAGAGAAGAAAATTCCCAACGATTAGGCGTTTTTAATCCGCTAACCGGGTTGCTCGCGGGCTGGAATTATGCACCCTACATGTAACTCCGACACCACAACGCTGCCGAAGGGTCAGGTTAACGCCTAGACCTCTCGATCACGTAGTCGGCGATCTCACCCGCTATGTTAATGTGGGTCGTCGACTGGAGGCCCCTCCACCCGGGCTGTGAGTTGACCTCGTTGACGAGGATGCCCTCTCTACTCTCCATCATGTCTATCCCAGCCACCTCGCAGCCTATCGTCTCAGCCACCTTCAATGCTAGCTCGCCTATCTCATCCGTGGCTTTGAAGGGGATGGGCTTCGCCCCCCTCCATATGTTCGTCTTCCAAGAGTCTGAGACCCTCAGCATGGCCGCCACGACCCTATTACCGACCACGAAGGTCCTGATGTCCCTCACGCCGTGGGGAACAAACTCCTGGACGTATATCACGTGTCGATGAAACCTCAGGGTTCTGAAGACCCTCTCGGCGATATCTGGGTCCGATATCCTGGCGACTCCGATACCCCTGGAGCCGAAGACCGGCTTGACGATGGCCTCACCCCCAAACTCACGGAAGGCCTCGACCGCCCCACGGATGCTCTCGGTGACGACGGTCCTCGGCACGGGGATACCGCTCTCGCTCAACAGGGTTAGAGCGTAGTACTTGTCCACGGCCTTCTCGATGGCCGCCGGGTGGTTGATGATGGGGAGCCCCATCCTGGAGAGCCTGTGGAGCGTGTCCAACCGAAATATGATCTCATCGACGGAGCCTCTACCGATCGGGCGCACCACGATCGCCCCCAGTTCCCCTCCGAGATCCGTTTCTCTGAACGAGACGGGTGGATCCAACCCCACGCGGGCGATTAACTGTGTGAAGCTGAAGCAAACGGGCTGTACGTGCCTCTCCTCTAGGGCTTTTTTGAGGTTAAAGGAGTGCCAAGCGTTCTCATTCCTGGTCAATATTCCAATCTTCAAGACTCAAGCCAACCCTTCAACACATGGGATAAGGGTCAGAGTCCCATAAGAACATTCCTCTGGGCGAAGCTCCCATATCAAGCCCCTTCTAGGAGTACGCCTCTGAGATCAGGCCACTCTCTCACCCTCCTGACGATCACGATGGGGCGATGCTCAATCTCCTCGAGCATCTCCCACGTCACCTCGGTGAGCCCAACCCCAAAGTGTTCGGCCATATCCCAAACAGTTCGCCCGGCGCCGTGGCCCCTAGCTTGGTTCGCTACAGCCGCTATCTGCAGGGCTTCTTCGACAGGTAGGTTGAGCCCCGCGACTGCGAGGGGGGTGGACCTCGTTCTCCCCTTAAACATCCTTCCGATGATGTAGGCGATGAGCCCTAGGTAGGTTATTCCCCTCAGGGGTCTGGGCCTGGGGGTTATGTGTAAACCGCCGAAGCTATAGGTCTTGTCCGAGTCGGCGATCATGACCGCGACGCGCTTCTTTGTCCTCCTTCTTACCGCCCTAAGGGCCTCCTCCGCGATCTCCCCCGCGTCCTCCAAGGGCAGGCACGCGAACGCCCCAGGCACGTTGCTGACGTCGATCCCCCCCTCCGAGAAGTGCCTCAATGCCTGTCCTAAGCCGGCGTGGTCGAGGGCTACTTGTTTGTGGGCGGCCCCCTCCTCTTTGGGGTACGTCCTTAGCCTCCTTATGTTCTCTCTACTCAGGCGGCAAATTGGCCCGAGGACATAGCCCCACAGCTTCCTCACCCAGATGGTCGCGATCACCCTCGCCAGGGGTCTGGGCTTGACCCTGCCTTCGTCAACGATTTTTCCGAGGGCCATGGAGATCGCCTTCTCGGAGACGACGATGACGTCGCCGTCTCTTAGGAACCTCCTCGTGGAATCGGCTATGATCCTGAGGTAGTCTTCTCCGGGTCTCCAGTATTTCGTTCCTATGGTCTTCGCCCGATACCTCATGGGTTTTAGAGCCTTCATTGGAGCGTCTCTTCGACCTCGGTTGGGGTTGGTTGAGCCACGGTTTGACGCAGATCCGTCTGACCCCAAAATTTCTCTCCGAGGCAGCTCATTTAAATCGACACCTCGGTTGAATCGGAGATATGTGTGATTATGAGAGGTTAGCTAACGCCCCCGCTCTGCTTCCACGCCTTGATGTATTCATCGAGTTCGCTCAGGATGCTGGTATACCTTGAGTTGGGGGCGACCCTTTCACAAAGACTCCTATAGTGACTCATAAGCCTCAACAGTTCCTCCGCGTCTTCAACCCAGCCCCTTGAAAGATACTCTCGGATGCGCGTCGCGTGTATGATGCACTCGATGGTGGCGAAGACGCCTCGACAATAGGGGCGTGGAAAGACCCTTTCCATCTCAACGCCCATGATTTTACACGTTACCCGAGCCCTATCCCCGCTTTCCTCCTCAACCTGTGTAACAACGAATGCTATGTGGGCGTCGGCGGACTTGAGGCGTGGTGCCTCAACTTCTTCGGCTGCCTCGAACCACTCCGGGGGGACTCTACCCCCTGGGTTGGCCTCCTTGAAAGCCGTTCGGTAGAAGATTTCTGGGTCAGAGGTGACGTTGGCGACGCCACACCTTGACCGAAGGAGGTTGGCACAAGTGAGGGTTGTTTTGAAGGGGCGGATGATCAACTCCCCCGGCTCCCCCAGGACTATGCCCATCGGCGCCGCGTGGGGCTCGCCATCGTCTCTATAGGTGGAGACCACCGTCTCGTATATGTGCCCCTCTAATAGGCCAAGGCGATTCAATGGTGAAGACACGTCGCTCTCACCCGCCTACCCAAACCAAACTCAATGAACGGCTTGGGAATTTAAGCGGTGGTCGGCGAGAACACTCCGAGGTTTATCCCTTAGGCTTTTTTGGGAGCCTTCGGTTAGACGCTCATCGGAGCTTAGGAATAAGGTATAAGAACCCTTCCAGCGGCCCTATACTTGGATGAGGGCTAGGGAAGGAGACTTCCTCGAGACCGTTGAGGGGCTGATCTTCGACGTCAAGGGCTTAGTGCACCCCCCCGAGAGGGTTGTGGCCTACCTCCGGTACGTGCCCGACGCCGAGGGGGATCGGGAGCGCGGCGGTGTCCGATACAGAAAGGTGTATCCCCTCGAGGAGAGAACCCAGGTCTTGGAGGAGAGGTGGCCACGATACGTATACTTCGACGAGGTCTACAACAGGAGGCTCCAAGGCGTGCCCCTCGAGAGGATCAAGCACGTTTATAGGCCCGTCGAAGGGCTTAGGGAGCTGAGGAAGAGGAGTAGATTGGACGACGTTGAGGCGAGGGCCGTGGAACTATTAGATCTGCTGAGATCAGCCACGGACCTGCCTTGGAGATGTCTAGGGGTCTCCGGGTCGTTGCTCACGGGTTTACACGTCCGGGGCTCTGACATCGACCCCGTGGTGTATGGCGTTGAGGCCTCGGAGAGGGTCTGGGAGGCCCTGCGCTCTCTTCTCCATGGCCCCTACGGCATTCAGAGATACGATGAGTCAGATCTCCGCCGCCTCTATGAGTTTAGATCCATGGAGAGGGGCATGAGTTTCGAGGACTTTCTTAGGCACGAGGGGCGGAAGGTCTTGGAGGGGAGGTTCATGGGTGTGGACTACTTCATCCGCTGCGTAAAGCGGTGGGATGAGGTGGGGGAGAGGTATGGAGAAAACGTCTACTACCCCGTGGGAGACACCGTGCTGAGAGCCACCGTCGAGGATGACGGGGAGTGCATCTTCACACCCTGCAAATACCTGATCAAAGACGTGGAGGTCCTCGAGGGGAGGGCGGAGCTCCCTCCCTCAGAGATCGTGTCGTTCAGGGGCAGATTCTGCGAGCAGGTCTTCGAGGGAGAG
>JBHHXX010000009.1:0-43325 GCA_046757245.1 Candidatus Geothermarchaeales archaeon | reverse complement strand
TCTACTCCAAGCAACAACCAGCGGAACAATCGATGAGAAGGCTAGCCACGTAGACAAGATTTTCCGCCACCAGATTCGAGGTGTATATGTTTAAATACGTCGGCTTTCAACGTGTATATAATAGGTATCATAGAGACGATGTAAGGATCAGAGTTTAAGCTTGTTCCCTTCTTTTACGAAGCAACAACTTCTCCTGATCTCTTCTCGTTTGTGGATATCTATAATTCGAGTAGGACGGAGGTGAAGTAGTTGGAAGGAGTAGTTAAGCGATGGCTGAGCATGCGGGGATACGGCTTCATACAGACCGAGGATCTAGACAAAGACGTCTTCGTACACTACACAGGTCTAAAGAATGCCAGAGACCTTCAAGAGGGAGAGAAAGTTCGATTTGAGATCCAAGAAACAGAGAAGGGCCCCAAAGCCATTGAAGTCGAGGTGCTTTAAGCAGATATCCTAGGTAAACATTCAAAAAGGGGAGACTTAGCTCCCTTCCCCTCTACTTTCATAATAACAACGTCGAAAAATGTACCAACTACTATAAAACTAGAATCAAATGGTATTATCTAGGTGGAGTAAGAAACACCTAAACATAGTCTACGTTTTTCTCCCTTCGCTTGATACGGTGAGGGAGTGAGAGGATCTCATCCATAAGCAGAGCCTCTCCTCATCGAAGTTACAATCCGCCTTCTCTTTTATATGTAGCAAAATAAAGATATTGAAGATCCTTTTTAAACATGTAGATTCGGATAAAACACAACAAAAACTTAAAATTCAACCTTGTATTTTTCAAGTTTTTCATCGTCTATTTCTACTCCGAGACCTGGACCCTTCGGGACAACGATCTCTCCATCAATGTATTCTATGGAGCCCCCTGTGATGTCCTCCTCCAGCCTTAGGGGGCCAAAGAGCTCACATCCATAGCCTACGTTCCTAGTCGACCCGGCGAAGTGGGCGTAGGCAGCTGTTCCGATTCCCGTCTCGATCATGCATCCGACGTAGCAGCCGATGCCAGCTGCCTCAGCTATGGCCGCAACCTTTTTAGAGTTGCTTATCCCCCCCGACTTGGTCATCTTCAGGCTGAAGATACTTGCGGCACCCTTCTTTATAATGTTTAAGGCGTCTTGAACCGTACACACGCTTTCATCGGCCATGATAGGCGTTTTAAAGGTGGAGGCTAGCCGTGCCATACCATCAAGATCCCATTTGGGTAGGGGTTGCTCCACAAACTCTACATCGTATTGCTCCAGCTTCCCCATTATCCTCAAGGCCTCTCTGAAATCCCAGCCCTGATTCGCATCTACCCTCACCTTAACTTCATCACCAACAGCCTCCCTAACCCTCTTGACCTTAGCCACGTCTCTCTCGGGGTCGCCCACCCCAGCCTTGATTTTGAGTATTCTCCAGCCTTGCTTCACCTTTTCCTGGGCTTCAGCGGCGTCTAACTCAGGATCGCATGTGGCAAGGGTCCAACTCAAGGGTATTCTCCCTCGATAAAGTCCCCCAAGTAACTGGTAGATGGGAACCCCAAGGGTTTTTCCGATGATATCGTAGAGGGCGAACTCGATGGCCGCCTTAGCGAAGAGGTTTCCCCGTACTATCCTATCCATCCTCTCTAAAACCCTCTCCAGACAGAAGGGGTCTTCCCCCAACACGGCCTTTGAGAGATATCTATCTATGACGTATTTTATGCTCTCCTGGCTTTCCTCTGACCATGTAGGACCCTGAAGGGTCGCGGCTTCACCTAGGCCAACAACACTCTCATCTGTGTAAACCCTAGTGATCACATAGTTGATGACCTCTATAGCTCCAAAGGATAGCCTTTCAGGGTATATGGGTATGTTTACGGGTATCGCCTCAACTCTCTCTATCTTCATAAATATTCACCTCTCTAAACAGGTTGATAAAAATGTTTGATATGTATGGGGAGAAGATCGGAAATAAAAAAGATTATATTCCTTGATGGGCTAGGTGCCCTGCTGGCAGCTTCATCAGCCAGATACCCAGCCACTTATTTTACGCTTGTATTAATTTTATTAGATGCGAGGGGAAGGTAAAATGAAGGTTGAAAGAGTCGAGTCAAGGATTGTCAATATCCCCTTAAGGAGGCCCTACGTCTTCTCTCACGGCGCTATAGACGCCTTTAAAAATGTCGTGGTTTGGATCTACACCGATGAGGGAATTCGGGGTGTAGGTGAGGCTGACGTGATACCCTCGGTTTCGGAGGAGACGCCTGAGGGTATAAAGTACGTGATAGATAGATATCTCGGACCGCTGATAGTTGGCAAGGACCCCTTTGACACCCCCTTAATCCTCGAGGAGATGGATGGATTTATTCCAGGCAACTTAGCTGCTAAGGCCGGCATAGATGTGGCTTTATTGGATCTGAAGGGTAAGGCTCTGAACCTTCCCGCGTACAAGCTCCTTGGAGGCAAGTATAAAACTAGGATACTAGTGGACTATACCATAGGCATAGATACACCTGAAAATATGGCCAAGGAAGCCGTTTTCCGAAGGAATCAGGGTTACTCAACCCTAGTAGTGAAAATAGGTCATGACTTAGATACGGACATCCAACGCATGAAGCTGGTTAGGGAAGCCGTGGGACCCGACGTAAACATAAGGTTGGATGCCAACGAGGGCTACAGACCCGATCAAGCAATCAAAACAATAAAGAGATTAGAGAGGTATGACCCAGAGCTCGTCGAAGAGCCTGTGAAGCGTTGGGATCTAGATGGTATGGCTAAGGTAGCTAGAGCTGTGGATACACCCATTAGCTCTGATGAAAGCAACACAACCCTACAAAGCGCCCTTCAGATCATCGATAGCGAAGCCGCAGACATCCTAAACTTAAAGATCACGAAGAACGGGGGCATCTACAACTGCATTAAAATAGCGGCTGTAGCCGAGGCAGCGGGCATACCCTGCCTCGTCGGAGGCATGACGACCTTTGAGATAACCCGACAAGCCAGCAGACACTTCGCCGCCTGCACTCCCCAGGTCCAACGAGGCTACGCCTCAGAGGGCTGCGGACCAGCCTCCCAAGCCTTAGAGGATGACATCGTCAAGACACCCATAACCTATGAAGACGTTTCTAGAATGGGTGGTTACGTCGAAGTCTCACATAAACCGGGTTTGGGCGCTGAACTAGATGGAGAAAAAATCAGGAAATACGTCGTATCTTGAAACTGAGATAATAAATAAATCGACGAAAAATTAATCTATGACTCCAAAAAGTGGGTGAACGGTTTTTTCCGATATTTATCGTTGGATGGGTGCAGGCTCCATGATCGTTAAAAGAATCCACGAGAATCTCGGAGTGGAGGACGGCGCCCTCCGATTCCTCGGGATATGGGACACCGTCCTCGAGGAGAAGATGGCGGTTACCCCCCACGTGCATGAAAACGTGGAGGAGGTCTACTACATCATGGAGGGAAGAGGAGAAATGAGGATAGGCGAAGAGGAAAAGATCGTGGAAGAGGGAGACCTAGTCTATATTCCGCCGCGAGAGATCCACTCCCTCATCCAAGTGGGGAGTAAACCCCTCCGCTTCATAACCATAAGAGTGGTTGTCTCAGGGATGGAGAAGCCCCGCCCCCCTCCCTACATAGTATGATCGAAAGCCCGTGTCACGACGTAAGGTGAGAAAACATCTTGAACGATGATGAAGGGTTGAAACCCTCTGAGCTACGCGATAGGATCCACCAGGCCCTATCCTCTCGTAAGCCCCTCAGCATCGAGGCGAGGGGGCGGAGGAGAGGCGCCGTCCTCATAATCCTATACCCGGATGACGACGTGAAGATGATCTTCACGGTGAGGAGCCAGAACGTCTCTGAGCACAAGGGTCAAATCTCTTTCCCCGGGGGATCGCGGGAGCGGAGGGATCGAAGCATGATTGAGACGGCCATCCGGGAGACCTATGAGGAGACCGGGATAAGGGTTTCGGAGGACCAGGTGGTGGGCAGATTAGACGATGCCCTCATCTCTGTGAGCAACTTCGTGGTGACTCCCTTCGTGGCCTTCTTGGAGACTCCTCCACAGCCCACACCCGACGAAAGGGAGATAACCCAGATCATCGAGGTACCCCTCTCCAAGCTGATGGACCCCGACTCCCTCGAGGAGAGGGTCATGGAATCTCAGGGAAAACCGGTGAAGTCCGTCGTCTTCACGCATGGAGAACACATAATCTGGGGGGCCACCGCGAGGATGCTTATGCAATTCATGGAGATCATCAAGGACGTTTAAACTGAAGCCGCAACCCATTGTCAATGATTATTGGGAATCGTTTTTCCTTGTTTTTAAAGAAAATCTTTCCTCCTACGGTTAAGTATAAGTCGATGCCATTGACTTAGGTAAAATGAAGTGAAAAGGGGTTGATGAAAAATCGGTCTTGAAACCAAAAGTATCAAGGAGTATGCCATAGGCCTCGGCGCGGACCTAGTGGGCATAGCCCCCATAGATCGGTTCAGGGAGGGGCCAGGGCAGACGAGGCCAGACTACTATATGCCGGATGCCCAATCGGTCGTAAGCGTCGGCATCGCGTATCCAGTGGGGATCTGCGATGTTTGGGGGGAGTATGGAGAGGAGGGAAAAACCGTTGCTCCCTACATGTGGTTCGGCTATGCCTACCTCAACTGGGAGCTATCTCACGTGGCCCTTCGAGTCGCCAAGCTTCTGGAGGCCAAGGGGCATAGGGCCCTACCGTTGCCGCCCACGAACCCCATCATCTATCGATACTTTGAGAAGTCTGACGCCGACCTCCGATTCCTTGCAGACTTCTCCCATAGGCATGCGGCCGTCGCCGCTGGACTGGGGGAATTCGGCTGGAACACCCTCCTCGTGTCACCAACCCATGGAGCAAAACAGAGGCTGGTCTCCGTCATAACAAACGCCCCCTTAGCCCCCGACTCCCTATACGATGGCCCCCAGATATGCGACCCGAGGCGTTGCGCATACAAGTGCGTCGAGATGTGCCCGGTTAAGGCCATGAGTAAAACCGAGAGGGTGGCGTGTAGGATCGATGGCAGGACATACGAGTACGCTAAGCTCGACCATATGAGGTGTCGGTGGTGCCTAGACGGCTTGTTCAAGGGCTCGGGCAGCCGAACCCACATCGAGCCACCGGCAAAAATCTTCCAGAGAGATCTCTTCGAAGCGGGTCGTAGACGAGAATTGGCCGATGTGAGCTGCTATGCCCTAACCCACATCGACTTTTGCGGTAGATGCATGCACTCCTGTCCAGCCCCCAACTATGAAACATAGCACCATCGAAATTCCCAGCCTCGGCTTGGCTAGCAGATTCTTTGAAGTATTGCACCAGACACCATAATCGATTTAAGGACTTAGAAACAATATTCTTGTCCATGATCTCAAGGGGTGAAGCGCTCAAACTCCTCGACGAGAACGTCTCAGATCCAAACATCAAGAAGCACATGATCGCCGTCTCATCTATAATGAGGGATCTCGCGCATAGATTCAATCAGGATGAGGAACCTTGGATGCTCACGGGCCTACTCCACGACATCGACTACGAAAGGGTTGGAAGAGACTTAGACAGACATGGCTCCCTCTCAGCAGAGATGCTCCAAGGAAAACTCACTGAGGCGTGCCTCCATGCCATAAGAGCCCACAACAGGAAGACGGGTGTGGAAGCGGAGAACCTCTTGGATAAGGCCCTCATAGCCGCGGACGCGGTCTCCGGGCTGATCGTGGCATCCGCGCTGGTGATGCCGAGTAAGAGGCTCCACGAAGTCCGGGTTAAGACCTTGAAGAAGAAATTCAAGGACAAGTCTTTCGCGAGAAACGTCGATAGGGGTAAGATCATGATCTGTGAGGGAATCGACCTGAGCCTTGAAGAATTTTTCGACATCGCATTGAAATCACTACAGCGTATAAGTGAGGAATTGAACCTCTGATCCCAATTTTCCCTCATTGAGTTTACTCGTTTAAATAATCGGATGGTGAATCTCTTTAACTCTCCTCTCCAGCATGACCACTTATGATGAGGCAAATGGCGGCGGAGACGTGGACCCATTGGATAGTGAAAACCCTTCTCAAAACCTTCCTTAGAGACCTAGATTTTAAATACAAATCTCCACTCGAAAATCCTGCCTCTAGGACTTATCCTCTGATGAGGTCTCTAAGTTTCTCATAGCTTTTTGGATACTTAACCTCGTATAGCGCATAGTGGGGGATCGGATACCTCACACCGCCCTTGTGGGTGCCCTCGAGGCCCGCAATCACGTCCTCAACCCTATCGCGGGGGATGGTGAACACCATCTCATCGTCATGGGTCATCCCAAAAACCCTATCTCCATAACAGGGGAGAACGTATTGGCAATCCCCGGTCTTGATGGTTTCGATTATGGCCTCGGAGCAGTCAGCCCTCCCAGCCGAGGAGCCCCGTAGCCTCCCCCCTTCCCTATAGAGAGCCGCTTGTACCAGCCTCATGATTTGAGCTGAATTACCATAGAGCAGAATCAGATCGAACTCGAAGTCGGCCTTGAACAACGGCGAAACCAATAAGACCTCGTATTTCCCCGTCTCAAACCTCGAGGTTTCTCCCTCAGTTCTCGCACCCGCCTCCAGAGTTTCTGTGTACATCCCGAAACATAGGTTTCCCTCTAAGTGGTAGTCCACGGTCCTACCAAAACCGAAGACGACCGCCCCAAGGGGACAGGAGATGTCCTCCATGGTTAAGGCGAGAGACCAGCCATACCTCCTCGCCATACCTATGGCCTGACAGATCGCCAACCCCATCTTAAGGTCCTTAAGTGGCCTTCTCGCCCCCGGAGGAATTTCCCCTTCACTTTCAAGCATTTTTATGGCCAGTGGAAACGTCTGAGGTCTAATATAGAATGCCAGCGCCTCCTCAATGTTCATCTCGCATCCTCACCTCTAATTATATGGTCATCGAGGGAATTATAGAACTTTAAATGCCTTGGGCATCTGGAGGCTAAAATTATTCAGAGGCGTTTCTAAGGATGGTGAAAGGACCAAACCCTCACAACGAATCCGATGGAGATGGATCGGGGCGTCATCCCTTATAACGCACTGGGGTCAAAGTTCTTGTAGTGAGTTGAGGCGCGTCCACGTCAAGAGGAAGAGGGCTGAGGCGATACTCTCGGAGGCCGCCAAGAGAAAACTAACCTCAAGCGTCCAAAAGGTAGAGAGGGCCGAAATCATTGGTGGAGACACCCTCTCCCTCTTCGTTGTCAATGATGAACCCCTCATTCTCTTCGATGATGATGAAGGGATTTATGTACCCTTCATCGCCAGCGTGGGTAAATTCGTATTCTGTCCCTCTGTCGTTGTTGACATGGGCGCCGTACCCTACGTGGTGAACGGAGCCGACGTGATGGCCCCCGGCATAGTTTCCTGCGGAGAGTTTGAGAGGGGAGACATAGTCTGCGTGAAGACCGAGAGGCATGAGAGGGTGATCGCCACGGGCTATTCGATGATGTCCTCGGGCGAGATCCGGAGCATTAAGAAAGGGAAGGCCGTTAAGAACGTTCACTACGTGGGTGACAGGTATTGGAAACTAGCCAAGGACATATTCCACCTCTGATTTCGATTTTTTTCTTGAGATGGATAAATCTGTTTAAACGTTTCTCATAGACCCTTTGGTCATACCTGTAGGGCCATCATTACCCATAAACAGATAGGGTTTATCGTTGAGATGGGGTTGACACGTCTTTGTTTCCACCGTGGAGCCACTTTGGGGTTATTGCAAGACGGGCAATGTGGAAAATCCGTGTGGGGCAACCAGTATCCGAGCGTCCTTTTCCAACTTTTGGAAGGCGATGCGTTGCTTCCTTTTGATTGAGCTGCCAAAAGTAATTATGTCCCCGCTTCTCACTTCACGCTCAAACAATGGAAACGTGCTTAAACTGATTAAGTTTTTTATTCTACTCAATATGCAACAAAGCACAAATTCAAGTTCTGAAGAGTGTTTTGGAGAAGGTCTTGTCTAATGGTTCTGATAGGTGTCCCCCTCCGATAAACGTATCTGTTAACACGATTTATCCACGAACTACTTGAACAAATCCTGGGAGACCCGTTTAATCGCTTCCAAACCAACGAGTTCAAGGGGGTATAGGGGTATATGCGAGCGGACGAGTTCACCCAGGTCTCTTTCAATAACCTCGAGGTAGCGCTTCTGCTCCTCAAATTTGTTCTTAATATACTCAGTGGCTTTCTCAGCCCTAACGGCTTCAGGTGGGATCACTTGATTCACGATAACCCCTCCGATGGGTATATCGAATTTTTGAACCATTCCGATGAATCTCTTCACAACGGCTATGGGGAGGGCCAACGGGATGGTGACAAAAAAGAAAATCGTCTTATCCTCATCCATCATGAGCTCCTTGGCCTTCAAAAATCGTTCGTTCATCGACATCAAATCAGCCATCAGCGGGTCCTTCTTGATCTCCTCCAACACCTTGTCCTTCCTGAACGACAGTTTAACCCTAAGCGAGAGAGCCTCCTGCCTGCTTCTTATCATCCTATCTAGCCAGAGCCCGTATATCTTGCTAAGCCCTATGAGCCTGATGGCATTGGCGACAGCAGCCGTGTCGAAAACGATGCGGTCGTACTTTTCACCCTGGTCTAGCATTATGTCTATCATCTTGTCAAACGTCGCCGACTCCTCGAAGGCCGGGTTTGTCGCGGCTATCTCTATGAACGGCTTCGGATCCAGAGGTATGTCCGCCCACTTCAGGAAATCTCTAATTCTACGACCGATATTCACCTTGTACCGCTCGACGGTGTCTCTGGTTTCAACTTCGATGGCGTATAGCTTATCGGCTCCATCCACCTTCTTTATCACCCCGCCTTTCACATCTTGTCCCAAAAGGCTGCTTATAGAGTGGACAGGGTCGAGTGATACGAGTAGAGTCTCCTCTCCCTGAGAGGAGAAGTGCTGGGCTATGGCCGCGGCCGAGGTGGACTTTCCAACTCCACCCTTGCCCCCGGTAAAGATGTACCTCAGATGGGGTTTTGATGCCATAATCTCCGCCATGGAAACCAGTTGTATGCCCCCTACCAAACGATCTTTGGGAACATTAGATCCTCAGAAAACCTCTTCAACATCTCCAAACCCCGAGGCTCTCTATCATACATGGGTAGGCTGGACACGATGTGGGCTCCAAACTTATTCCTTATCTCGCTTAAGCATCTTTGCTGCATCATAACCTTGGTCCTAAGGAAGTCACTTAATCCAGGTTCCTCCAGCAGTTTCACCGGGTATATCTCGTTCAAAATGATTCCGGCCATAGTTATTCCCAGCTGCCTGAAGACGTTTAGCGCCCTCTCCGTGACCAAGATAGGTAACACCTCGGGGGTGAGAACCACGAAGAAGGCTGTCCTTTTTTTGTCGACGACGAGGTCTGTGAAGGTTTTGATCTTCTCTCTAATCTCTATGAGCTCATCCAAAACTTTATCCTCAGCCTTGACCCCTCCCCTTAGCGTTGCGGCCACCGCTTCGTATTCGCCGGCCTTCTCACGCGCCTCCGTTATCTTCTCAACCCACTTTGATAATATCTCTGCCATAGCCACCATCCTAACACCATGTCCGAAGGCTGGCATATCAAATACATAGACGTCGTAACCACCCTCAGATACGAGCTCCGCCATCGCATCGTAGGTCGCGGATTCATACATGGCTGGCTCGGCGGCAGCCGCCTCTATGTATTCTTCTATCTCCTCGGGTAGCGCCTCTAAACCATACATGTTGATGATCTTCTCCTTGATTTCCCTCTGATAGTTCTCTATTTTTGTGTCGGCGTCTATCTCAACCGCGTATAAGTTTTCCGTCACCTCTGTAATGCCTTTCCCGTAGAGGTCCCTCTCGAAGACATCGCTTAGCGACGCTTGGGGATCGGTGCTGAAGCAAAGAACCCTCTTTCCTTCAACCATCGCAAAGTGGTAAGAAAGGGCGGCGCTACAAGTTGTTTTCCCAACCCCACCCTTACCTGCGAAGATGACCGTCTCGATGCTCTTCCTTCTCTCTAAAAAGTCTTTTAGTCCTCTCGTAGCCCTTCTCCTCTACCCCACGTCTATGCCGTCGGTGAAGTCTCTCTCCCTGAAGACCCTCCTCTTCCAAGATTTGATGTTCGGCACGGCGTATGGGAGGATCCGGAGTGAGTAATACGGAGGCAAGATCGGGATACCCAGCATGTCCCCCAGGGTCATGAGCATGAACAAATGCTCTATGTACATCCTTGTCCTAAGGGCCGACACAACATGTCCGTGGGCGGCCATCCCGTACACGACGCCCTTGAGAGCCTTGACGACTCCTCCCTTCTCCTTCTTTTTGCTGTTGGACACCTCATAATCCGCCCTAAAGTTTCTTGACACAAAAAAAAGAGGGGGGGAAGATTTAAGTATATTCAGAAGGCTTAAGCTCTACTTTCTCTGACTCGTCGTCTGAGAGTCCTTCATCGAGTCGTGTAACAGCGGTTGAAGACGGGGCTGAAGGGGTGCCGCCCGATGGGCCAGCTCTCATGCTCAAGAATCCAGAGAATGTGTACCTAGTCATTAGAAGCCCCAGAACGAAGAGGATCACCCCCACCGCGATAAACACGCCGTTCATCGCTAGGGCTACGCTCGGAAACGCGTTGAGCGGGGGTCTCACGAGGGGTTTCGCGGTTAACACGGCCCTAGTGAAGACCCATGTCTCCCAGAGGAGCGCGGCGAGGGTGGTGACGATCATGAAGACGGCGGGCCCCAACGTATAGATGGTCGGCCTCTTAATCTTAGCGAGGAAGATGGTGGCGATCATGAGGGCTAAGCCGGCTAGGAGCTGGTTTGAGCCACCGAAGTAGAGCCACAGGTTTATCCAACTCCCCGATACGGCGAAGAGCCACGGGATGATGAGCCCTATGATGGTTGCGACATGCCTTTGTCCAAGGATGCTTTCTCCGAAGACCTCGCTGGATATGGTCCTCCAAAACCGTGTTACGAGCCACTGAACGGTTAACGCATATATGACGAGGGCTAAGCCGAAGAACGTCGCTAGAAATGTTTTAACCGCTTCTCCTCCAAGCCAAGGCATCGTTAGCCTAACCGATCCCGCGACCCAAGAGCCGACGTTACCTACAGCCGCTTCATCGGGTGATAAGACCATAAAAGCAGCCACCGAGGCTAGAGCCAATAATCCCTCCGAAAGCATCGCGCCAGCCCCGACGGGACGGGCATCCGTCTCTATATCGATTTGCTTCGCGGTGCTCCCACTTCCTACTAGGCTGTGCCAACCGGAGATGGCGCCGCAGGCGATGGCTACGAAGAGCATGGGCCAGAGGGGGCCAGCCGCTTCGGTGTAGAATGTTTTGAAGCTGGGTTGAAGTAACTCGATACCGGTAATGGGTGAGAATAGGCTGCCCAGGATGATCAGTATGACAGCGAGGATCGCTGGGTAGAAAGCTATATACAACACCGGTTGAGTGAAGGTGGGCATTGGAAGTATCGCACCGATGAAAAGAATTACGATGAGGACGGCAGCCCAGAAGGCCAGTGTCCAGGGCCCTAGGAAGTCCTTCGGCGTCTGGAGAGCTGGGAGCGCTGATGGGAGATAGATGCTTATGGCGGCTATGATGAGCGCGATGAACGTCGTCACGAAGACGTTTACCTTCATCCTGAATAGGAGGACGCCTGTTATTACCCCTGCGATGATCATGCCTATGGTGGCTGAGAAGGTGGTTGGGAAGATGTTCCAGAAGAGCGATATGAGGAAGATGAAGACGGCTGAGATGATGAGGAGGTAAAAGAGGATGAAGCCCAGGAGGACGCCCCTGGCCCTCGAGCCCATGAATTCATAGGTCAGGGGTCCAAATGACTTTCCATCATTCTTCACCGAGACCATTATGGCGCTATAGTCTTGGAGCCAGCCTATGAAGAAGTTCCCCAGTATAATCCATATCAGAGCTGGAAGCCAGCCATAGGTGATGGCTATGAATGGGCCTAATATCGGACCTAGGGCGGCGACGCTTTTGAACTGATATCCCCATAAGACGTATTTGCTCACCGGGAAGAACTCGATCCCGTCCATGTACATGTGGGCGGGGGTAGTCTTGCTCGGCTCCGGTCTCCACACGTTTCTGTCATACCACCGGGAATAGCCCCAATATGCTACCGCATAGGCTATGAGTGCAGCGACAATTAGCCAGAAAGGTGTCATTTTTAACACCTATGAATTAAAGAAATACGTAAATATTATATAAATTTTACATATATGCCATTTATTTACCTCGATTCGAGGCGATTATACATTCTCACGCTTTTTCAATTGCCTAGTCTTCCAGCCCTCAAGCTCCGGTAGGATGTATGGGAGAATTCTCAAGGAAATGAACGAGTTCATCAGTGGAAGCCCCAAAAATTCACCCAAAACGACGATATTCAAAGCGTCACTATAGATATTTTAAAAATGTTCATCTACAAATGAAAAGTTCAAGTATTTCAAACATTAACTTTAAACATATATGCCTGCAAGATAGGTGTAACGATGAATAGCAACTGGTTTTTATTTATCGTGATTCTATCGATCTCCCTATTCCTTTGGTATAAGATAGGATCATGGGTCAATAGGAGGAGGAGTAAAACCCTCGCCAAATCCATATGGTCGGCGTTGGAGAGGCTAGGTGATGAGAAAAGCATTCAGTGGCTAGGCTCCTCAGGCTTCAAGATAGACGTTTCAAAGCCAAATCCCCCCTTCAAAGCCCTAGGCCTCGTGGCAATTTTGGAACCTAGAGATATCCCGATAAACTGGGTTCTGGCCCGCCTCTCAGGTAAAAGAGATATGCTCGCGATTAAGGGAGTTTTCAAATCGAAGCCCAGATGTGAAATAGAGGCTCTAAACCTAAGCGGGAGGGGGGCAAAACTCTTCGAGGAGCTGGGACGTATAGGCTGGTCGAGAAGGAGATCTGAAGATGCCCCCCTCGGCATAGCGTTGAGGGGTAAAATCCCCACCCTTCCAGAAGACATTCAATCATCCTTGAAGGATAATGTAAAGGGTTTGATGAGATTATCGGTGAGGAGGACCCTTCCACACCTAACGGCGAACTTCGCCCTCGTAGGTGGGCCCGAGGGTAGTATCGAGGAGATTCTATCCCTCATTAGACGTATTTCTAAGTTGGCCTTGAACCCCTAATGGCATCGAGATTGAGGGATGAGATCTAGAAATGATTGTAGGTTGCCCTCGTCCCTCAAACCCATGAAGCTCAGCGACATGGTTCTATCCGTAGCGTCGCAATAAAAGGTTATAAGAAGAGTTTTCAAGACGGTTTTCTTCAAAAACCCCCTTTTAACTTCACCTAAGGTATACGTCGCGTCATGAGGTCCAACCCTTATCGACCCTGATTTCAAAACCCTTGAAACCTTTAGTTTTCCTGGTTTACTACCTCTTCTAATCCTTATCAAAAGATGAAAGGATTGCTCGCTTTCCTTATTGAAGAGTGTGTGGTCCACCGAACCAGAGGTTACCCAAAGGACTTCTCCATAACGTTTGCTTCCATCCACTTCTACGGGTGATTTGCCGCGTAAAACCCTCCAATTGGAGGGCAAGTGGAGGATTATAAAGTTTGAAACCCCTAACAATACGTTTCTCGCTGCTATAACGTGTCCTCTAAGTTCTCCGGACATTAATTTTAGCCTCAACCCTTCATTTAACGTGAGGCTAATAAGTCTTATTTCAAGCGTGTGATAATCAGGGGCATCACAAATGCCTGAAAACCTTGTCTACAAGACGCTAACCGTCTGAAACCGGGTAGAGGAGAGATGAGATAAAACATCGGTTATTCTACATACTCACCGATGGAGACTCCACTTAAACATATAGTGTTTGAGCGAGGGCGTGAGCTAGCAGCCTCGCCGTTTTTACGGGCTCGGGGAAACGACCCGATAGAGTGAAGGCATCGAGCATCTTCAACACGTCATCCACGCTTAAGCCGTAGCCCCTCACGAAGACGTCGTATCCCGTCTTCAACCTCACATTTTGCCTCGGTCCATTCCCCTTGTAAACCCTTATCCTCTCCTCCCAGTCTTGGGGGAAGTTTCTCTTAAAGTGCTCCTCTAATCCCTCAGACTCCTCATAGGTGATGGAGATGGTGGGCACACCTATATCTTCAAAGGTCCTAGGGAAATCTATGACGTTGAACCACGAGATCACGCTTCCGCTTACGCAGATGACGTTGATGTCCTCCCTCCCGAGGGATCGGTAGAGCCTGACGAGTTCCTCTGTCGCGTCCATTCCCCCCACCGTTGGGAAGCCGAAGGAGAATCCGTCGACGATGAGGTCGGCCCTCATGACCACCCCGGCTAAGACGCTCTTTTCCCCAACGACTTTTCTGAAGCTCTCGGCGACACCGAGCATCCTAAGACCCTTTTTTATGTGCATCGAATTTCAAGCTCCATCTCATCCCTTTAAGGATTAATTGCCGATGCTCTTCAGGTCTGTCTAAGATGGAAAAATGATGGAAGATTCGATCTTTTGGTTAGGGGCATCGACCAACTTTTTCAACAGGTACCTCGCGTTGTTCTCCGTTATCCCCAATTTCTTCGAGAGCTCCTCGTGGCTATGGTTACACTCCTCAAAGGACTTCCTGAGTTCATCTTCGATCTCCTTGACGGTGACCAGCGTCTCGGCCACCTTGTCGGGATTTACGCCGATAGAGTCTAAATGGATGGTTAAGAACTTTATGAAATCTCTTCCTAGGTCGCTGGGCGCCTGCCCACATATGCCCACGGTTCTCACGGGCTCCATGGAGTGAGCGCCCTCGCAGAGCATCTCGATGGCCTTGGTCACGGCTGGATCAGCTTCGTTGAACTCCCTCGCGAGGATCTCACAGTCCCTATCTATGCCTAGAGTGAGTTGGGTGAGATCGTTGCTCCCTATGCTGAATCCATCACAATACTTGGAGAACTCTCTTGGTATGAGGAAGATGCTGGGGACCTCAGCCATGAAGATGATTTCGGGTTGCTCTAAAGAGGCTTTTTTAAACGCGCTTATGATTAGCTCGTTGACTTCCCTAGCCTCCTCCAGGGTTCTGACGAAGGGAACCATAGGCACAGCGTTTTTCAAACCCAGTTTGTGCACCCGGGTGAAAGCCTCCAACTCTAGGTTAAACGCATCCTTGAAGGATCTATGGATGTACCTTGATGCACCGCGAAATCCGAGCATGGGGTTTTCTTCATAAAACTCCAGATCTATCTTCTTCGACTCCACGTCCTTTGAGCCACATATGGGACATCTCTTCCGCTCTTTGAGGGAGATGCTCACCCCGCACTCACACCAGATTTCGTAGTATACAGCTCCAGTTAGAGATCCATACTCGTTGGTCTTAAAGTCGCTGAACCTCACAATGATCTTCCGAGGATAAAAGGCGGCGGCGACGATCGCTATCCCGGTTTTAAGCCTCTCTACATATTCATCAGCCAGGGAGGTTATAAAACCACCTATGGGGAATTTCTCCTTTACGTCCTCGGCCCACCTATCGTGTCCAATCCTGTCGGCGTTAAGCGCGAAGACTGGGTGTAACCCTGTACTGCTGACGATGAACTCTATGCGGACTAGGGAGCTCCCCCCAGAGGGTAACTGGCTCACCTTTAAGGCTTCGTGGGGGCTCCCGATGTTCACCAACACATCTGTGCTCGTCTCGGGGATCTCCCTCAGCTCCACCTCCTGAACCTCATAGGGCAACTCGCCACCATAGATCCTCGCCTCTCCCGTGGTGCAGTCGAGGGTGATGGTGCGACCCTCCTCCAAGCCTAACACGCCGTTTACGCCGACGGCGCAGGGGATGCCTCTCTCCCTCGAGACGATGGCGGCGTGGGAGGTCCTATTTCCCCTCTCACAGAGTATAGCAGAAACCTTCTCTAGGCTCATCACGGCCTCCCAGTCTGGCGTTGTCATCGAGGTGACTAAAACCGGCTTCAAACCTCTTTTATTGTATTCCCCCGTTTTTTCTCTGGCTTCGACGTGGTCGGCCACCTTCACGATGATCCCCGAGGCAATCTTTGTCCCCACAGCTATCCCGGTGTACAGGGGTGGTTCCTTGGGTTCTTCCTTGAGCTTGTATAGTGTGAGAGCCACCCTGAACGCGTGAACAGATTCAGGCCTCGCCTGCGTCACATAAACCTTACCCTCTTCGATCGCGAATTCCACGTCCATAGGTAGCCCATTACTTTCCTCAATTTTTGTCACGAACCCAGCGAGCCGAGCGGCCTCCCCACGTGTTAAGACCCTTGGATCATGCTCACTCGGAGGGATTATCCTGTTTTCTTGAGCCACTGGGTCATATACCAACATGTTACGCTGGGGATCAATCGGTGGTATGGTTCCCAAGACCTTAACCCCCGGGCGTTTGGTGAACGCCGTCCAAGAGGCGTTTTCGCTGCCTTGAACTATCAACTCCCCAAGGCCATAGATCGCCTGAATGACTCCCACGTTTTTGTTTCCCGTGTCTGGGTCTATGGAGAAGGCGACCCCTGCTTTTTCAGCGTCCACCATCGTCTGTATGATGACCGCTATTAAGCCCTCCCTCATCAGCTCTAACTCCGACTTCTTCAATAGGCCCCTCTCGCGTAGATTTCTCCTGTAGTCGACCACCCTCCAACCGAACGCTGAGCCAATGCACTTCAATATATACGTTGTGAGATCGTCATCCAGCGAAACATTTAGGAATGTCTCATATTGCCCCGCAAAGGCCGCGGCTGGGAGATCCTCGGCAACGCCTGAGCTCCTGATGGCGACTCTATTTTTTAGGCCACGCTTTTTGAAGTCTTCCACGCTATGTTTTAAGGCGTCTAGAAGGTCCTTGGGGAGGCTTAGGCTCTCAATGTTTTTCCTGATCTCTTTCGCGATGACCTCGGCCTCCTCTTCGTCTCCCTCCTCGAGCTTTCTATCCAGATCTTTTACTAGATTGATGATTTCTTCGTTCTTAAACAGTTTTTTGGAGAAATTTGTTGTAACCACCTTGGCGTAGGGGACATTACCTTCGCCCACGATCCTTATTAGTTTGGCTAAGCCGGATCCCTTTCCCCCCGTCAGTCTTCCATCAGTAGCTGAAGGAGACGTTATGTCAACGATCAAATCTTTTTCCATTTTTTCCAATACTAGATCGATGTTGCATCTATTTTTAATTTTCTAAGTACATTCTTACAGTCCTTCCTCACCCGTTTTTTGTGGTGAATATGAAGCGTCAAAATGTCCCGTTAAAGTGAACAAAGAAGATTTTTAGGGGTTAAGTGATAGCTAGCCAAAGCCAAGTTCCGATCCATGATAAGACATTGGGGGTGAAGCGGGTAGAAAGAAGGGATCCGAGTCCCTCTAGGGGAGGATCACCGTCTCCCCCTGACTAATGATTCTACACTCGATGCCCTCCTCCCCCCTTAGGAACTCACAGAACTCCCTCAACTTTGAGCCATGATATGGTATGGCCAATATCGGCCTCACAAGCTTAGCGATTTCAGCGCCGGTTTTGGGTGTTGCACCGGGCGCAATTCCCACTGTGCAAAACGCTATGTCTATAACGCCGTATTTCTGGGGGATATGCCTCATGGCATCGAAGGGGGCTGAGTCGCTCGAATGGTATACCCTGAGTTTATCTTTCGTTTCCACGACGACGCTGATCGGCCTGAAGGCCGGGTGAATGGATTTTTCGCCGAAAAGCGTAAAGGCATCGAACTCCACCTTTCCATCTTGAGCCAGGGTTTTCAAGTCTTCCTTGGCGATATACCTCGAAAGCCTCCCGGCCGACTGCACATCGGCGACCACCTTACATCTTTCTCTCTCATAGATCGACCTCACGAGTCCCTCGTCCAAGTGGTCGTAGTGTTCGTGTGTTACGACGAGGACGGAGACTCTCCCAAAGTCTCCGGGTGACACGTCAACCGGGTCAAAGACAAGAACCTCATTTTTTATCTTGAGGGCAACGCCTGAGTACCCGTTAAACCAGTTAGCTGCGATTCTTCCCTCTGGGACCTCCCTAGAGCTAAAATCTTTAAGCAGTCTTGACCACCCTCAATTATAGGTAATGATTCAATACTTAAACTTAATGAGGAACTAGGGGTGGAAGAGGAATGGTTGAGATCTGGATACCCTATCTTTGCCTTTGATGGAGCGTTTTCTAGGGGTAAAAAAAAGTTATGTTTGACTTTGTATAATCAATGAAGGAACGTAAAGGCTCTGCCGTATTCTAATCCTATGAACGAGGGAGTGGCTAACCGTTTTTCCCCGGCAGAAACCAAGCGAATCGCATAGCCTATGGGGATTTGCTTACGACCAGAACCTTGTGGAGCCTCTGGATGAGCGTATACGTGTTTAAGGCTGAAGCGATTAAAAGCACCATATTGAGGGTCCTCTTATCGATCGTCCAGAGGATGATGCCGGCGAGGAGGAAGAGGGTTCTCTCAGCCCTCTCCATTAGGCCAACCCCCGCCAAGTCGACGCCAAGCGACTCAGCCCTTGCCCTCGCATAGCTGATCAAGAAAGAGGTGCTCAGGAAGAGGAGGCCTGTCAAGAGGGGGAGCATCCCCGCCAATATGATGGCGCCTATCACGAGAACCTCAACCACCCTATCTGAAAAGGAGTCCATGAACGCACCCACCTCACTCACCTTCCCCTGCATCCTAGCCATCGCTCCATCGATGGCATCTAACAGAGATGAGAGGCAGAAAAGGAGAATACCAGATCCGATGTAGATCACGCCACCGAGGCTGAAGTAGAAGAGTAGCGAGGCGAGGAGGGCGAGGACTATGCTAAGGAGGCTTACCATGTAGGGTTCCAGCCCTAACCAAGCGAAGAATGTAGCCATCCTCTTAAAGGTCCCCTGGAATCGCTCCCTGATCTTGTTGAGGACCAACATCCACCCCAATGCGAAGTGAAGCGGGAGGTTATTTAAACCATAGGGTTGAAGACATGCGTTAAGAAGGCGAAGGCTCCGTCCACCTTACTTTAAATAAAAGATGTCATTTCATTGAAATGAAAAAGTCGTATTAGTGGGGAATTTAGTGGCTTTAAAAAACGCCCCAAAACGGGCAAGGAAGGGGGACGCGATTAATTGGCTGGACGCATGCTTCCGAACACAGTCCTCGTCTGCCCCATAGCCCTCACATCTAGGTCCCTTATGTCCATCAGCGTGGGTAGGGAGGACACCGCCCTCCCAATGGCGAGGCAGACCCCCGGAGGCGTCTCCTTGACAATAGACTTCACCGAGGCGGCGTCTATATCGGAGATCCTCGAGACCATCTCGAGGTCGTGGTCGTTCTTGAAGCGGAAGAGGAAAACGTTATCCAACTGCCTGAAGACCTGGTGGTCGAGGGCGTCGGGCTGGTTGGTGATAAACACAACGAAGAGGCCGAAGTGCCTCATACGTGTAACTATATCCTCCCAGTAGGTCTGCCTAACATAGAGGTGTGCCTCCTCGGCTAGGAGGAAGAGGGGTGGCAACTCGTTCAACTCGAGGAGCGAGACCAACTTGCTCAGAATCATCTCCACCAATATCTTCCTCGATGTGATCGGGATATCCCTCAGAACGATGATCGAGGCCGATCCCCCAGGGCGTATAAAGTCCTCCACCCGTACCAGCTTTCTCTCGTCGTCCGTGATGAACTCACAGCTCCTCAGGGTCATCAACCTCGAGGTGAGGGCGTCCTTGACCATCATGTTCGTCACGGATCTATTCACCACTTCCAGTAGGAGCCTAGGGGAGACTGAGCCCAGATTCTGCGCCAGGGGCCAAATCTCGTTGAAGACGGCGGCTGAAACGCCAGGGAGCCCCAACACCTTGGTGAGAACCTTTGACACCGATTCAAGCCCCAGATAATCCAGGGTGAAGAAGAGGTTTCCCCCGGGATAGTAAACCTCTATTTTCCCTCGGTTTTCAGTGGGTTTACCGTCTAAAGCCGTGTCGAGGCATACATACTCCCCGTTCAGGTCGAAGACCAATAAGGGTGCACCCTCCTCCAAGAGCTCGAGGAGGAAGAGCTTGGCCAGATGAGACTTCCCTGACCCCTTCATACCCGTTATGAGGGTTAGCGAGCCGTCTAAGGCTTCAGCGTTCAACATTATTCTCAGTTTATCCCTATCCGTTCCCAACCAAATCTTCCTTCCTCGGATCGGGGTGGCCATCTCGATAACCCTCGAGGTTGGCACCCTCCTTATCGTTGACTCAGCCCTGGAGGGTAGGTCGTAGATCCTTGTCGAGAGCTCCCCGTTGTTTATTAGCCCTCGTGCGACGCATAGGAGCTGTTTCGTGTCCCTTAGGAACTTTGTGGTGTCGCTGACGTTGTATGGGTCGATGTCCTGATTGTTTTCATTGAATAAGCCCTCCCTGATGAGCTCCTCGAGGAGTCCAGGTGTCTCCACGTAGCCTACATCAACAACTTGGGCGAGGATGGAGACGTTGTTCCCCTTATCCTCTAGGAGGAGATAGTCACCCTTGTAGACCCTCTCGTGGGGGAAGGCTATGATCTTGAAGGTTGATCCATCCTTACCGTAGATTCGCATCCCCCACTCCCCACTCCCCAGAAGCCCTAGAAAAGCCCCCAAAGAGGACGTCTCTATTCCTCTCCGAGGGCAATAGTCTCGCCTTAAAAAGTCTGAGGTTCAGCCTCAGACCGATCCTCTCGGTCCTTGAAAGCTTGGAGAAGACGTGGGCCTGTCTCAGGGTCTCCGGATAGCCTGATTGGAACAGATCGTTGGAGTAGAGTTCCTCAAGTTTCTGTAGAGGTTCCCCCCCATATTCCGGTACATCCGTTCTGAGGGGTGCCCCATCTCGGGAGAAGAGGGTGAAAAAAACGGTGCCTAAGACGTTTTTCAAGTATCTCTTCGCCTCTGGTACCTCCACCACCGCTGGAGGTCGCTCCTCCACTAGCTTCAAAAGCTTTTCTGGACACCACCTGAAGAGCTTCGACCTCTTTGAAACCCCTATGACGGTGTTTCCCCTATCTTCCGCCTCCGCCATTATCCTTTGAATCGTGTAGTTCCTCAGCTTGATGACGGAGGGCCTCAGAGAACCATCCACCAAGATTATCGCGTCACTAGACGTTGAAGCCGCCCTCCAGAGGAGCCATTTCTCCAGAATGGTCATAACGATCTGTTTTGAGTACCAAGGATCCACCGTGGCCAAACGTATGATCCTCCAGGAAGCTATCAATTCATGCCTAAGCTCGGCCAAGGTTTCATTAGTGATGTAGGCTAGGATGGGTCCGATCCTCTCCACCCCATAGCCCCTCATCGTCCTTCTGATCAGGGTCGCCCTCGCGGCCAAGAGGATGCCCTTCCTACTCTCAGCTAGGGGAATGGAGGTGGAGTCGATGCCTATGACTTCCCTCCTGACTGGAAGCCTCTTGAGCCTGGTTACCTTGGCATCGCCCCCATTCGCCTTGAGGCCTTGGGTTAGGAGGGGTCTAATGGAGTATGTTGAAATCGTTGTGCGGGGTATGAGCAATTCCCCCTCTAACCACTCTGCCGTTTGGGCCAACTTCTTTATTGGAGGTATGTTTTCTAGAACGTCGCTGTTGAATGGTTTCCCCTCCCTCCGAAAGACTTTTATAGTGTTATTGATCATTTTGTTCATGAATATTTAATTATAGGATGTATTTAAGAATTGCTGTTGTTCAATATGTTCAAGAAAACTCATGGTAGATGAAAAATGAATGGGGAGAAAACAGTGAGGATAAAGCTGAAGATGGCGGGCGTCGAGGTGGAGCTTGAGTGCGAGGAGTCCCAGGTGGAGAGAGTCGTCCAAGACGTACTAAAAGGAATGAGGGGCGGTCGAGAAGTAATCGAGGGCATCAAGGCTCTGAAGACCCCTGAGTCAGCGCCCACGACGTGTAGAGAGGTGATCGAGGATCTTTGGAGGGAGGGGTGGTTCTCTGAGCCGAGGCCCCTGAGTGAAGTCTGTGAAGAACTGGCCCGAAGGGGCTATCACTATGATAGGAGCGCCGTCTCCCACGCGCTACTCGACCTCACCAAGGAGGGGGTTTTGAGTAGGCAGGGGAAGACCAGGAAATATCGTTACGTCCAGAAGACTCCGAGAAAGGTTGAGATCTCCAACGTCAGCCGGGGTCTTCACGAGTAGGCTTTTAAAACTAGATGAAGACCTATGCACGTGTCCTCAAAGCGTTAAAGTGAATAATTGAGGGGCCACACTGAGATCCGCTCTCCATACTAATGTTTTGGTTGACCTCAGGTCCCTTACCTATAGCCCTAAACTGGCTAAATCTTCTAAATACGATTTTAGTTTTAATCGGATTTATAAATATTTTTATGAAAATATCTCGATTTGACTTCGATATTAATTAAATCGGCTTTTCCACAAATATTTAAATAAATAAGTTTCAATATAACGGTTTTTGGGAGATTCTAGTTCAAATGACATACCGTTATAATACGACTCTCAATTTATACGCAAACGCCATACGAGAAAGATACATCAAAAGCTTCTTGGACATACACATTTTATGTCTACTCAAAGAGGAGCCCATGCACGGCTATAGGATCATCACAGAAATCTATGAACGCCATCAAGTGTTCATCAGCCCTGGCACACTTTACCCCCGCCTAAATGCGCTAGAGAAGGAGGAGCTGATAAAAAGCCAATCAATCTACGTCAAAAAGAAGAAGCGGAAGAAGATCTATCTATTAACCGAAAAGGGTTCAGAAACCTTGGAAATATTATTGAAGGCTCTCTCGAAGATTCAAAGAGGAGCGCTGAAGGAACACTAGTCAAACCTCTTCTCGACCCCCAGAACGTCGAGCGAAATGGAGATTTTATCTCCATTGAACCCGATAAAACGAGTAGAGACGCTCTACAACAGAGTCCCGGGGTTTGAGCCGCCACAGACGCATTGCGTAGGAGAGCTATATGCGCCATGGGCCTATTGCTTAACCGCGCCCCCCTTGATGCTCAAGGTGCCGAAGAGCCTAGGCTATCTTTTTGAGGAGTTTGGGGAGCTTCCTCTGCTTGAAGTCTAGGATACCTTGAACCGTGACCCAGTATCGAATCTGTCCGTCAATCCTCTTCTTCTCGATGAAACCCCGGGTGTAGAGTTCGCTGAGCCTAGATGAGGTGGACTTTTGG
Organism: Candidatus Geothermarchaeales archaeon; assembly: GCA_046757245.1. GTDB lineage: Archaea > Thermoproteota > Nitrososphaeria > Geothermarchaeales > JAUWBL01 > JBHHXX01. The sequence goes on along the minus strand of JBHHXX010000009.1, from coordinate 20,250 downwards.
GAGGCTATAACCTTGGACGCTATGGCTTGAAGGGATAAATGGTCTTCTCGGGACATCCCCGTCAAAAAGAGGAACTTCTGGGCCATGAGAAAGATCAAGACCCTTTCGCTGAGGGACGCCTTATCGTGGGCCACCAGAAGTACGACCTCGCCCGTGGGCGTCACCCTCACTAGAGGCGAAATTATGTCGGTTAGATCTTGGGCGTCGATGGAGATTTGAATCTTCCTCGCCAAAGATATTTGGGGGATCGTTTTCATTAGGAAGCTCTCGACCTCCCGCACAACCTTCTCGGGGTCCCCTCTGAATTCGAGTGTATTTCCCTCCCAATCAATCCTCACGTAAATCTCACTTACGCTCATCTCGCACAGCCTCTCACGACTCTTGCTCCAATTCCCTCGCCCTTGGCGGAATCGTTGGTATATACAGGTATACGTTCTCCTTAGACTTCATTCTCCTTATGATGTTTCTCTTGACGAGCCGGGTGAGGTTGACCGCAACTGTGGACTTAGGGTAGTGAAGCCCGAGGGATGAGAGGGCTCCGAGAACCTCCTTGAGGGCTCGGGGCCTCGAAGCCCAGGGCGATGAGAACAACTTTTGCAGTATCGTGGCGGTTGAGTCCTTGGGGCTTATCCCTATGGGGGGAGGTAGGTCAGCCAACTCCTCCCCCAAGACCCTTTCCTCCCCCTTCACCTCACCCATTCCCGGCGGGGTCTCTCTCATCGAGGGCGCCGTCCAACTCCTGAACTGAGAGACATACTCCATGGTTTTCTCAAGAAGCTCTATGACGTCTTCCCTGCTTCCCTTAACCTCAACTTCGTGGCCGTTAACTTTTATCCTCAGTTCCACCTCACTCATCTCCCTAAACCTCGGCTAACGGGATTTTCTTCCCTTCCCCTATCTCGAATAATAGCCTCCTTAGAAAATCCGCTATCCCCCTGACTTGGCCACACGCCTCGTGGGGGAAGACGTCGTCGGGTATCCTATTACTCTTTTTGTACACGATTAGGGCCGGCTGCTCTTTTCCAAAGAATATGCCGCTCTGCCTCCTCGTGCCAAAGATCCTTCGGATCTTATACCTTTTATGGATTGAGGGTGTACACGCGTGAAGATAATACTTGAACAACTCGCTTTTGGCTAGGTTCTTCGTGTCTATGCTCTCACATGGGACGCCCCTCTCATCCACCTCCCTCATCAAGGTTAAAATGGTCGTCAAATCCGAGTTGTAGGGCTCAACCTCACTGTTATAAAACAGTTTTAATAACATACCACCCACTACCCACCCCCCATTAGATTGAAGAGGATAGTTATCCCTTGTTAAATCATGTGGGAGAGAACGGTGAAAGTATTCAAACAACTCCCATTAATTAAGCCTCCTATCTCAATTAAAATGAGAAGAGATTGATTCAACGAGGCGTCGCGTCTTTAAGAAAAGAACTCGTAGACACTGCGCTAGGGAGAGCGGCCGCAGACCTCGTGGTGAAGAGTGGCAACCTCGTAAACGTTCATACGGGCGAGATCCTTGAGGACGTAGATGTCGCTGTTAGGGCTAAGAGGATCGCCTTGGTTGGAGAAGCCGATCGATGCCTCGGCGACGGAACCATGATCATAGACGCTGAGGGGCGCTACCTCGTGCCCGGTTTCCTTGACGCCCACGTCCACATCGAGAGCTCCATGATCACCGTCACCCAGTTCGCGAGGGCCGTCCTACCCCACGGAACCACGAGCGTCTTCATAGACCCCCATGAGATCGCCAATGTCCTAGGCTTGGGGGGTGTCAAACTCATGTACAAAGAGGCCAGAGACCTCCCTCTGAAGGTCTTTCTGGAGATCCCATCCTGTGTGCCCTCGGCCCCGGGCTTGGAGACCACGGGTGCCGAGATCGATTGGAGGGATGTTGAAGAGGGACTCGGGTTCGAGAGGGCTGTGGGTCTCGCGGAGGTCATGAATTTTCTAGGTGTCCTCTCCAAGGATGAGAAACTGTTTAGGGAGGTGGAGGTGACCATCGCCAGTAGGGGGGTTGTGGAGGGACACGCACCTCTCCTCCTCGGCGGGGCTTTGAACGCTTATGTAGCCGCTGGAATCTCATCGGATCACGAATCCTCTACCCCCGAGGAGATCCTCCAAAAACTTAGGCTCGGGATGAAGATGGAGATCAGGGAGGGTTCCACCGCAAAGGATCTAGCCGCGTTGGTAAAGCCGATCCTCAAGGAAGAGTTGGATATGAGGCACTGCCTGCTCGCGACCGATGACAGGCATCCGGTAGACCTCATCCGGGAAGGGCACATGGACCATGTCTTGAGAAGGGCCGTGGAGGAAGGCGTCGACCCGGTTCGAGCCATTCAGATGGCTACGATAAACACGGCTGAACACTTTCGAGTCGACGGAGACGTTGGGAGCATCGCACCCGGCAGGCTGGCCGACATCGTCATCGTGGATCGCCTCGAGGATTTCAGGGCTCAGATGGTGATAGCTGACGGCGCACCCGTTGCCTCGAGGGGGAAACTCCTCATCGCCCTTAGAGAGCCTCGATACCCCCGATTCGCGAAGGAAACGATGAACCTCGGGGAAGTGAAACCTGAGAACTTTGAGATTAGAGGTCCACGGAGCTCTCGATGCGTCGAGGTGAGGGTCATCGGGGTAAGGGAAGATAGGGTTTTAACGGAGCATAGGATTCTCACACTTGAAGTTGAGAATGGGTTTCTGAGGGTTGATCCGGGGCGAGACGTGGCGAAGATCGCCGTTGTCGAGAGGCATAGAGGGACTGGCTACATCGGCCTAGGCTTCGTTCAAGGCTTTGGCGTAAAGGCGGGGGCCATGGCTTCGAGTGTGGGGCATGACGCACACAACATCACGGCCCTCGGCATCTGCGATAGAGACATGGCTCTAGCCGTCAACGCCTTGAGGGAGGTAGGGGGAGGCCAAGTTGTCGTGAAGGATGGGAAGGTTTTGGCTCTACTCAAATTGGAGGTCGCTGGTCTGATGTCAGAGAGAGGCGTGGAGGAAGTCGCCGAGGATCTCGTGAGGCTAGATGAGGCGGCTCGAAGCCTTCAGGTGGGTTTGAGGTCGCCTTTCATGCATCTGAGTTTCTTGCCCCTCGCTGTCATCCCAAGGCTGAGGATAACGGATAAGGGACTGGTTGACGTGGAAAAGCTCCGACTCGTTGAACTCATCGTAGAATAACCAATGAATTGAGTGTTAGATTAAGCTCTGAAACCATCCTAGATAGAGTGGAGATGTGGAATTTTCCATTTTACTCTGTTTTTATCTTAATCGTTTTAAACAGGGGATAATTCACGTGTTGAAAAACTAAATACCATGTCATGATAATTGTTAATGTCAGAAATGCTGAGGATATACAACACGGTGACGAAGAGGAAGGAGGAGTTCAAACCCGTAAAAAAGGGTGAGGTGGGGATATACGTGTGCGGGCCCACCGTCTACGACCACTCCCACATCGGCCACGCGAGGACCTACCTGGCCTTCGACATCATGGTGCGCTACCTCGAACACAGGGGATACAAAGTGAAGTATGTTCAGAATATCACGGACGTGGACGACAAGATGGTGGCGAGAGCCAACCGGGAGGGCATATCTGTCGCTGAACTCGCCGAGACCTTCACCAGATCCTATTACGAGGACATGGAGGCGTTGAAGGTTAGGCCCCCAGACGTTCAACCCAGGGCTACAGGTCACATTCTAGAGATGAGCGAGCTCATCCAGAAGCTCATCGACCGAGGGAAAGCTTACGTCGTCGACGGGGACGTGTACTACGACGTGAACAAGTTCGAGGGCTACGGCTCCCTCTCAGGTCAGACCATCGAGAGGCTGAGGGCGGGTGCAAGGGTGGAGCCCGGGGAGAAGAAGAGGAACCCCTTGGACTTCGCCCTCTGGAAGTCCGCTAAGACAGGGGAGCCTTCTTGGAATAGTCCCTGGGGCCCGGGGAGGCCGGGTTGGCACATCGAGTGCTCCGCCATGAGCATGAAGTATTTGGGGGAAACCTTCGACATCCACGGTGGAGGGAGCGATCTCCTCTTCCCCCACCACGAGAATGAAAGGGCTCAATCCGAGGGCGCCACGGGCAAGCCCCTCGCAAGATATTGGATTCATACCGGTTTCCTCAACATTAGGGGTGAGAAGATGTCAAAGTCCCTCGGGAACATCATCCCCATCAAGGAGGTCCTGAAGAGGCATGGGGCTGAGACTCTCAGGCTCTTCTTCCTCTCCACCCACTACAGGAGCCCCGTGGACTACAGCGAGGAGGCCTTGGAGCAGGCGGAGAAATCCCTAGAGGGGCTCTACGAGACCCTGGACAGAGTCAAGAGGAGCCTCAAGCAACCCGGAGGTCGATCCGACGAAGAAGGAGACTTCGTCAAGAAGCTGAGAAGGCTTAAAACTAGATTCGAGGAGGCCCTGGACGATGACTTCAACACGCCCATGGCCCTCTCAGCCGTATATGAACTCAGCGGCGAGGTCAACAAATTCCTCGAGGAGCCTAGGAGCAGGGAGACGCTTGAGAAGATTTTGGGGTTTTTCGGAGACGTCTCGAAGATCTTCGGGGTTTTGGAGGAGGAGAGGAGGGTTGAGGCGGACGTCGAGGCAATGATCAAACTCATCATCGAGGTAAGGCGGAAGCTGAGGGAGAGGAAGGACTATGAGCTAAGCGACCTAATAAGGGGGGAGTTGAGCAAGTTAGGCGTGGAACTCCAAGACATCGGTGACGAAACCATCTATAAGATTAAGCCAAAACCATCTGGACGATGATTTTATTCTAAATGTATACCTGATGTAAACCTTACCCCTCCACCTCTTCCCCGAGCAGCATAGCGACCCGTTCAAAAAGCTCCTCTAAAGCCCTAGAGAGTTTGTAGCGGCGAAGATCTTTGAAGGAAACCCACCTCGCCTCGGACACATCTGAGGATGGGTGAACCTCTCCACCGATAACCTTTGCGAGGTGGTCGAGGATGACGTAGTGATACTTGATTCTTCCCTCATCGTCTAAAACGATTCTATCCACCACCTTTACGAGCGGTCCAACCTCGACTTCTAAACCCGTCTCTTCCTCAACTTCTCGCCTCACGGCTTCAGCGACGAGCTCACCGATTTTAATGAGTCCGCCCGGGATGCTCCACGTCCCCCTCCCAGGCTCACTCAATCGTTTAACCAAGAGGATGTGGTGATCTTTGACAATGACCGCCGCTACGGCAACCATGGGCGAGCTCGGATACTCCCTGTTGGACATCACGAAGACCCTCGAGGCTTCAGCCAAGCTCCCTTTCCACACGCTCCAGGGCGGCCTTGACGACGACCGGGAGAACTACGGTGGCCTCACCCCAGACAGAAGCCCTCCTCGCTTTTTTCGATACCTTTCCCCAAGACACGGCCTCATCCAGCCTCGCGCCGCTGAGGCTTCCATCACGCTCCACCGCCGTTGTGATCTGCACGGCGTAGTCACACCCACCCCTAAATTGGTTCCACCAGAGGAGGTGGTGCTTCGAGATGCCCCCACCCACTATCATCGCCCCCGTCCTCTTCGCCTCGAAAACCACGTTTGAAAGCAACTCCTGATCCTTGAAGAGGTCTATGCGGAAGCCTCGGTGGCTCTGCTGGAAGAGCCACAGTTGGCTACCCACGGCTCCATCTAGGGGTCCGGGGATGATGAGGGGGATGTCCCTTTCGGCCGCCCAGTGGAGGATTGATTCTTGACACGCGACCCTTTCTCCGAGGATCTTGCACAACTCGTGGGTGGACAACTCCTTTTTTCCCTCTTGCCAAAGGTTTTCTAGGAAGGGTCTGAGCTTCTCCTCCAGGATTTCACCGTAGCTCTCCCGGGGGATGAACACGTTCCCCAATCTTTGGATGTTCTCCCCGAAGAGCTTCTCGTCGTCAGCCGTGAAGTCTCCTTGGTAGTAGGGTCTCCAGCACCTCGCCAAGTCGTGGTCAAGGGTACCGACCGTGGTTATCACTATATCCACCAAACCCCTCTTGACGAGGGTCTTGAAGACGCCCCGGAGACCCGTGGCTATCACGTCACCCGTGAAACTGAGGAAGACCGTGCAATCCTCGTCAACAAACATCTCACCGAGAATTTCGGCTGCCAGCCCCACCTGTTTAGCCGTGAAGCCCCCCATCTCAAAATAGGCTCTCAGAAGGGCCTCGAAACCCTCCACTTCCTCTATGTCAATATCTTTAACTTCTATCATTTCCCTCACCCTTCATACCACCGATGGTCGAGTCGAAAATCGAAGTCGTCGATGGGTAAATGGTGCGCACAATGGATCCTCTCCGCCTAGGATGACATCGAGGAATCGATCATTAACGTGTGGGTTAATCCGCCCTCTCTATCCTGACCTCTTCACCTGACCTCAGCTTCTTCAGCCTATCGACGTCTCCCAAAACTCTCCCGAACACGTTTACCTCACTCGCGGGTCTGATCTCATCGCCCCTACTAGCCGGGGTGGGGCCGAAGAATATGCAGAAGGCGGAGCCTGGGGGCCAATAGCCAAGATCCCCCTTCTCCACCACCGCCCGCGAGAAGTCCTCCTCCGAACCCATCTCTACCGGGATCGAAAAGTATATCTCATCCCCCCACCTGTTCCCCCTACCTCGGATGGGGAGAGCCTCATAGATCTTGCTGGCCGTCTCTGAGGCGTTTAGCTCAGCGGTCAACTCCACGTCCCCCGCGATTATCTTGATCCTCGGCAAACCCTTCACCTCCTATGCCTCTCTCTTAAGGTCGAGTCCCCGTAGGACCTCGGGGTTAACCACGTATCTGGGCGCCCTCTTCCTCGCCAAGAAGTCAACTAGGGCCTCGGCGGCCAACAACCCCATGCCTATCCGCGTCTCAGGGGAGGCGCTCCCGATGTGTGGGGTTAGGACCACGTTTTCCAATTCTAGGAGGGGGTTGTCGTCTGAGAGGGGTTCGACCTCGAAGACATCTAGGGCCGCCCCGGCTATCCTCCTCTCCTTGAGTGCCTTGTATAAGGCCTCCTCGTCGACCACCGGACCCCTGGAGGTGTTGATGAGGTAGGCCGTGGCTTTCATCAGGTTGAACTCCTCCTCCCCCATCATATGGCGCGTCTCCCTCATGAGGGGCACATGGAGGGAGACGTAGTCCGAGGCCCTCAAGAGCTCTTCCAGGGAAACGTATTCAACTCCCAACTCCCCCTCGAGCTCCCCCCTCCTCACGATGTCGAAGTATAGTATGCGCATGTCGAAGCCTCGGGCCCTCCTCGCCACGGCCTCGCCGATCCTCCCCAGGCCCACTATCCCGAGGGTTTTCCCGTGCACATCTGATCCCAAAAAAAGCATGGGCTTCCAGTCCCCCTTCCACCCCCTCCCCCTCACGAGGGCGTCATACTTCACTATGCCCCTGGCGACAGAGAGGATCAGAGCGAAGGTGAGGTCGGCCACGGTTTCTGTTAGGACCTCGGGGGTGTTGGTGACGAGGATGCCTCTTTCGCTGGCCGCCTTGACATCTATGTTGTCGTATCCCACCGCGTAGTTTGCGATGATCTTGAGGTTTGGAGCCGAATCCATGACTTCGGCGTCTATCTCGTCCGTGAGGAGGGTTAATATGCCTTCCTTGTCCCTGATGTGTTCGATGATCTCTTCTCTCGAGGGTTTTAGGTCCTCCTGGGGCCACGCGTCCACCTCCAAGTTCCCTCTGAGCAGCCTCATAGGTTCCTCGGGTATAGCCCTAGTCACGAAGACCCTCGGCCTACGCATGATCTCGACCTTCTCCCATATGTTTGACCAAGCTCACCCTTAAAACCCTTTTCGCGATGGGGTCGAGGCTTCATGGAACCGCTTTGATCTCTACCTAAAGCTCATGGCTCTCCACGGGAAGTCAGAAAATCCATTGAAAAGTTTTGGGTCAACTAAACCCGCGGCCTAACAACGATAAAATCCACGGCCGCCCTGAGTTGATGGGTTCCTCCGCCCTCAGCGACGATACGCATCACCCAGTCTGGATCGGGAATTCGAACACAGCCCACGGCCGTGACACCCCGCTTGAACAAGGGTTCTGGGATGAGGCTCGCCGATGCGCCCACGAGGGCCACCTCCCTAGCTCTACTCGAGAGCTCCAAGAGGCGGTCTATCGTCCCATTGGCTAGGGCACTCCCGGTGATGATGACGATGTCGGCCCTCGGGAGAACCTCCTCACACGCCTCGCTGGGCAGAACCCCCTCCTCGCGCAACATGGGGTTTCTCTCGAGGACGTAGAGCTCCTTGGCTTTCTCCTTGATCACGGAGACGAAGGGTCTTATGTTGCCCACGAGGGCCACGACGTCGCGCCCCCCAATCTCCAGGTCTTCGATGAGGTTTCCCCTCGTGATCAGATACCTTTTAGGCTTCCCCTCGAGGACTATTTGGGACAACGCGTTTAGGGAAGCGACCCCCACGACTCTCTCACCGATGTCCCACGAGGCGGCGAGGTTGGCCAACTCCACGGCTCGACTACCAGCCAGCGTGCCAGCTCGCCTCGATGCTTGACAGCATCGCAACCACGTCTCTCTCTGAAGGGTGTAGCAAAGTCCAGCGTGGCCTGTGTCCAGCTTAACCCCTGTGTAGCCTAGGCCCAGGCAAACCCTCTCTGCCCTGATGTCGTCAACCCTTGGAATCTCATCCGTCAAGGCGGTCAAAGCATCACCGATAACCGTTCCCGACATTCCCATCCACCAAGAGGGTCCAAAGAAAAGTTGACCTTACTGGTATTTGACCCTAATTTTTTGATTAGCCTTAGAGCGCTGTCAACACCATCAGATCGTTGAGGTTCGTGGCTGTAGGACCCGTCATGATCAATCCACCCACGCTTCTAAAGAAGCTATAGGAGTCGTTGTTCCTCAGGTATTCTAGCGGGTTGACCCCCTCCTCCCTAGCTTTGAGAAAGGTCTTTCCATCCGCGATGGCCCCCGCGGCGTCCGTGAACCCATCCAAGCCGTCCGTGCCCACCGAGGCCAGAGCAACGCCGTCAAGCCCAGCCATCTTCTCACAGGCGCTAAGGACGAGTTCTTGGTTGCGCCCACCCCTCCCTCCCCCCGTAACCGTCACCGTGGTCTCCCCCCCTGCCACCACCGCAGCTGGCTTCGGTAGGGGCGCGTCAAAGTTCGCCTCTTCTCGTGCGATGCTCCCGAAGACCCTTCCGACATGGCGGGCCTCCCCCTCGATGAAGGATGAAAGCAGGAGGGCTCTCAAGCCTTCCCTCATCAAGCTTTCACGGGCTGCTTGAACCACCATCCTGTTGTTGCCCACTACGAGGTTGCTCACGTTCTCAAAGACCCCGTCTCCAGGCTTGGGTGTCTCGGGTATCTCACCCCTCTCACCCCTCAACAACGTTCTCTTCACGGCCTCGGGTGCCCCCTTCCACATATTATAGGCCTTGAGTATCCCGACGGCCTCGCTGAAGGTCGTGGGGTCCGGGGCGGTGGGTCCCGAGGCTATGACGTCGAGGGGGTCCCCGACGACGTCGGAGAGTATCAGGCTCACAATCCTCGCCGGGTGGGCCTCCCGGGCCAATTGTCCTCCCTTGAAATCCGATAGGTGCTTCCTAACCGCGTTGATCTCGTTGATGGATGCCCCGGATCTCAGGAGATCCTCGTTGATTCTCTGCACATCTTCCAGAGTTATGCCCTCCTTGGGGAGGGGCATCAGGGCTGAGCCCCCCCCGGAAATCAAACATATGAGGATATCCCCTTCCCCCGCCTCTCGAGCGATTTGCATCATCCACCGCGTCCCCTCCCACCCACGGTGGTTTGGAATGGGATGCGAGCCTTCGTTCAACGTTATCCTCTGGGTTTTGAAGGCGCCTTTGGTGCCCTTGACCACGTTTATGATGCCTCTTTTAATTCTATCCGCGAGGATCTCTTCCAACGCCTCGGCCATGGCTCCGCTCCCCTTCCCACCCCCCACGATGAAGACCTTCTTGCCCCTCAAATCGAGGGTTAGATCCCCAACCGTGAGGTCATCGTCTTGGAGTTTCACGCTTCTCCTGATGATTTTTCGGGGGTCAGAGGCGTTTAAGGCATCCTCGATGGCGTTTAGAGTTATAATCCTAGCCTCTCTGTCGCGGCTGGTGGAGGCCTTCTCTATCAAAGCCTTCTTGTTTTGGATCGTTATCCCACGCATCGGGGGACCTCCTCTAACGAGGCGACCGTGAGTTTGTGGATTGCTCCGAATAACAAAGTGTCCTCGAAAAAGCTATATAAGATTCCTGATATTTGTCGCCTCGCATTCATTGAAAAATCAAGGGATAAAAGCCCCAATAAATATCCCGCGGAAAAATGTTTAGTTGAATCTTTGGTATGTTTTCTCATACCCCCAATTGGGATTTAATAGGGTGTTCCCTTTGTCAAAACGTTCTCAACCATCTCTCCGACGTAGGGGGGGAGATAGCCCTTAATCGCGCACATCTCCCTCAGCTTAGCCACCATCGCTGGCACATCTATCTCCATGGGGCAGTGTTTGACGCATTTGCCGCAGAGACTGCACGTGAAGGCCATGGGCGCCGCCTTATCGAGACCCCCACACACAAAGGCCGTCCAAGGAACACCTATACCCCCCAAATACTTGTGGCCGAAGTAGCCCGCCGTTAGAGCGTAGACTGGGCACTCGTAGAAGCAGCCTCCACATCGGACGCAGAGAAGAGCCTGCCTCAAAACGGGGTCCTTGGCGACCTCGCCTCGACCGCCGTCGAGGAGTATGAGGTGGACCTCTCTAGGACCGTGGACGCCGACGACCGGGGTCTTCTCTATGTCGCCGCTCTTGCTGGGCCCCGAGATGATGGAGACAAAGCTCGGGGCCGCGTAGCCCGCGTACCTCGAGACGACCTCCACCAGGAGCATTCCGTCGCTCAACGTAGGGAGGATCTTCTCTATGCCAGCGATGGCTATGTAGACGGGAGGCGCGTTGGTGGCGAACCTGATGTTCCCCTCGTTTTCGATGAGGTAGATGGACCCGGTTTCGGCGATGACCGCGTTTGCCCCGCTCACACCTATATCGGCATCGAAGAACTTCTTCCTGAGGTGTTCTCGGGCGAACGCCGCGAGTCTCGGGATGTCGGGGGCCATGTTTTTCCCCGAGATCTCTGAGAATACCCTGGCCACCTCCTCCCGGGGTATGTGGATGGCGGGGGAAGTTATGTGCATGGGTCTACCCCGTAATACTTGAACGATGAAGGCTCCTAGGTCAGTTTCATAGACGGTGTTCCCCCACTCCTCTAGGTGCTCGTTTAGGTCGATCTCCTCCGAGGTCATGGACTTACCCTTGACCACGAGCTTCCCCGACCCCACTATCTTTTCGATGGTCTTTAAGGCATCACTCGGGGTTTTGGCGTAATAGGCGTGGCCACCCATCCTATCAACGGACTCCATGGTCTGGACAACCACCTCGTCCAGATGCTCGAGGATCCTCTCCTTGACCTCCCTCAGCTTAACCCTCTTCTCCTCGACGTCTGGGAAGCGCTCGAAGGCTATGGCCGTGTTCCTCCTCATCGTCGCCACGCCCCTCCTCAGGGCGAGCCTGATGAACCGGTTCTTCAGAGCCTTGTAGAGGTCACCCTTGTACCTTTTATAGTGTCTCAAAAACTCCGCGTGCTCAACGCTCACCCTCAACACCCCCCTCGAGGGACCTCGCCAAAAGCTGCTCCAGATTATAAACCTTCAGGGGTCTCTCTCTCATCTCCAAGCCCTCCCTCAAGTTCATGTAGCAGAAGGGACACGAAGACACCACCGCATCCACACCCAGGGGCTCCAGCTGCATCTCGATCTTCTCCTTGGCCGCCTCCAAAGCCAAAATCGGGAATGAGGCTCTGAGGAGGCCGCCCCCTCCACAGCACGTCGCGTCCTCCCTGTTGAGGCTGAGCTCCTTCAACTCCACTCCGGGCAGCGCCCTGATTATCCTCCTAGGCTCCTCGTATATTCTGTCACCCATCCGTCCCAGATAGCAGGGGTCGTGATACGTTACCCTCAGGTCGACGCCTTTCTCTACCTTTATTTTCTTCTCGTCTATGAGTCTATCCGCGAGCTGGGTGAAGTGCTGAACCCTGAAGGGAACCCTGACGCCTAGGGTTTCCGGGTATTCCTTGGAAAACGCGATGTAACAGTGTGGACACGCGGTTACCAGTGTATCAACATCCTTGCCCTCAATCTCTTCAACGATTCTTCCAGCGTGCTTCTTAGCCTCATCTATGTATCCAGATAGAACCAGGGGTATCCCACAACATTGATCGACGCCCAGGGGCTCATATTCGACTTGAGCCTTGTCCAGAACCCTCTTTAGGTCTTCATAGAGCTCCTTCAAGAGGACTGCGACGGTGCAGCCGAAGAAAAAGCCAATTCCTTCTCTCATTTCCACGACCGATTTCGAATTCACAACCATCTGAGTATTTTGAGACCCCCTTCTACAGCGGGGTAAAAGGTCTATATCCGCTCGTTATCCCTCTTTCTTTTTTATTTCCCCCTTGACGAATTCTGCGTGTGCCTCAACCCTCTGGAGCGTCTTAAGCTCATCCTCGGGTTTGGAGGGTTTCACCCTGATCATCCACCCCTCCCCGTAGGGATCCTTGTTTATGAGGTCGGGTTGGTCCGTGAGCTTCTCGTTGAACTCTAAAATCTCTCCGCTCACCGGGCACTTCAGCGCTCCGACCCACTTCCCCGTCTCGATGGAGGTGAAGGCTTTCCCTTGATTCACCTCCTCGCCCTTGTCTAATTCGTCTATGTATTCGATGGTTCCGGCTATGTGCTGTCCATAATCGGTGAGGCCTACGACCACGACGTCTCCTTCAACCCTTGCGTACATGTGGTCCTCGCTGTAGTATAGGTCATCGGGAAAGTCAAATTCCTCGACTTTCATCCTACTTACCATTTTTAATTAATATCCCAAGTCGTATTTCAATAAAACGTTTTAGATGGTTTGCACCAGCCACCCTCATCTCCCCTCAAAGAGAAAATCTTATTATCCTTCCAAAGCCAATAATTATATGGAGCAAGCTAGCCTCGAAGGTGAAGACAGGTGGTTTTCTTTCAGGGAGCCGAGGTTGAAGCCAGGAGAAGAGTCCTCCTGATCCTCCAAGAGCACATCAGAAACGCTGTTTCCGTTGCGGGTTACCTACCCCAGATGGTTGAGGCTCTCATCTCAAACGACGACAACAAAGTGGAGGAGTTCTACGTAAACGTCAAGAAAATCGACGATAGCACCGTGAGAATCGAGAAGACCATATTCAGCGAGCTCATGGGCGTGGGACCCCTCCTATCAAGTAGGGAGGAGCTGATAAGGCTCGTCAGCACCGTGAGCAACGTGATAAACTCCCTCGAGGGCTCCGCGTATAGGATCGCGTACTTCACAAATCTCAGGTCCGCCCCGAGAGGCATCCTAGAGAAGATTCTCGCCCTATCCCAGAAGGTGGCAGAGACGGTGAACGCCCTGAGGGAGTGCATCTTCCTCCTGAGCTATAACCCCTCGGGGATACCGGGCGCGGCTAAAAAGCTCTCAGAAAACGAGGTTGAGGTGGACAGGCTTTACAGATCCCTCTCCGTAGAGTCCCTGGGGATGAAGCTCTCCGCCAACGAGCTCGTCTCGATAAACGAGGTCATCAACAGGCTCGAGAACGCCTGCGACGCGACCCTCGAGGCCCTACACGTGGTCACCATACTGATGATGTGAGATTATATGAGTGGGTTGTCAGAGTTGCTGGGTCTATACGGGTCCTACTGATGTACAGGACTGCAAAGAGATTCCGCTTGTCTTGAACAGATGGATCGGGCTAGGTTGATTTCGTTTATTAAAATTTTATGAACGGTGGGGGCATCCTCCTCCTTAAACACCATGGTTATTTCCTCACCCCATCTCAACATATCTAAGATTCTGATTCCATTTATCGAGAGGGGCGCAAGATAGAGACCCGCCATGAAATCGACATCGGACCCGGTCAGATTTAATCGAACGGTGATCTCTGCGAGCCCAGTCTCAATAGAGGTTTTCAGGCTTGATGGAACTACCGAGACGACTTCATCGATGTCCTTGGCTTCTAGGATGAGCTTCAATTTTCGCTCCAATAGGTTGAAGGATACTAAACGGATTACCCCTCTATCATAGTCGAGAAGCTTCATTAGGGTGAACAAGAAGCTTCGCATTTTTGAATCATGACCCGTGATAGTTAATTCAGCTATATCGTTTCTGATCATGAGGGTGCTCTGGGCAAGCGCACGTATAGCCTCAATAGATTTATTGTCTCCTTGAAGTGAGCGGGCATATCTGCTCACAGCTTGGATTATACTGGCTAGGGAGATGGATCTATTGTTAACCATGGATTCAATGATGGGCTTGATCTTTTTGGCGATGGCGGTGTAGTTTGCAAATCCCCCAATTATTCCAATATACATGGTGTAGTCCGACTCAATCGTTTCACGAACCGCCTCAGATACAGATTTACGGCTCCTCATATGGATCACGACTTCTCGTATAGGGTTGAATAACGATCTTAGGAGTTTTTTCGATAAGAATGGTTTTCAAAAACGCTCTCAGCGCATCGATTCCCGCTACGACGCCCTCTGGCCGCATAGAATGGTAATCTGAGACTATGTAGGCATGATCTCTGCGCTCCTGAATCATTTTCTCAATAATATCGTAAAGGCTGTCCTCCTCCAAGGCCACTAGAGGCGCCTGAATCGTCGTCTGAGAAATCGGCAAATTCCACTTTTCTATGGGTATCGATAGGAGATCCTCTATTTTTAAGGTACCTATCAATCCCCCCCATTTGTTAACCACCGGGTAAACTCTAAATTCATGTTGGGCCGCCACGGCGAGGGCCTCCTCTATACTCATGCCCTCATCCAAGGTAACCGGATTCCTAACCATTATTTCCTTCACGCGAATCTCTTTACGCCTATAGAAGTTGTTGGATTGAATGAGATGACGTAATTGAGTCAGGGCTTCCCCCTCTTCCTCGGGTTTACTCACTAACTGATTTTCATATAGAGAAAGACTGCCAGAGGCCACGTAGCTAATACAGGCAGCAATCGTGGCAGATATAATAGAGGAGGGACCACAGGTCTCCGCAACGAACGCTATACTAGTCAGAAGTGTCTTGTTAGTGGCCGCTATCACAGCCGCCATAGCTGCCATGACCAGAATCTCGTTAGGACCAATACTCAGCATTTTTGTAAATATAACTCCCATTATGGCACCTACGAATATGGAGGGAATGAAGAGTCCCCCACTCCCCCCGAGGTTTAGGGTCACACTCGTTGCGATAATCTTAAAGATGAGCAGTGAGACTAGGAACATCATCGAGGCATCATAGAGGCTACCGCTAGCCGAGGAGTAAATCGTATCATAGCCGACGCCGAGGATTCGTGGACACATTAACCCAATGGAGCCGACGACTAGTCCTCCAAGCGCTGGAAGGATGATCGGGTGTACTTTGAAATTCGTCCTCATCTTCTCGACCGTTCTGAAAAAATGGATGAAGAAGAGAGCCACGACCGCCGCTAGGAGCCCCTCAATGGTTGCGTATAGGGCATTATCGAGAGAGATGGTGAGAACTGGGGAGAATGGGAACAATGGTTCGCTTCCCTCAAAAAATATGAAAGTCAGGTATGAAGTTACTGAAGATAGGGAAGCCGTGATGAAGATCTCCTTCGCTAGATACCGTCTATAAGGAATCTCGAGGGCAAAGAGGATTCCGGTCAAAGGAGCTTTAAAAATGGCAGACAGACCGGCCGCTGCACCCGAAACCATAAACACACGAATTTTCTCGGGACTGAGACCCGTCTTCTGCCCGATGAACGAGGCGATTCCCCCTCCGAGGAGGAGGCTCGGCCCCTCCAAACCAGCACTACCCCCAAACCCTATGGTGACGGCAGAAGCAACCGTTTTACTAGAAAAATCCCTTGGGGACAGGTATCCTCTCTCATAGTGATAAGCCTCAATGACCTGAGACGTCCCACACCCCGTCTCTTTTTTTAACGCGAATTTTTGAACGATTAGATATGCTATGGTTAGACCAGCAATTACGCATAGAATTGTTAAGGGTAAGGATATCCCCGTGATAATAGACCTCAGAATCCATAGGTATTCATACATCCTAGATAAAAACACGGTAGAAATTCCTATGATGAATCCTATGCCTATCGTGATGACAATGTCTCTGATTGTATCATTAAGTACTTTTTCCGCTGTTTGCATTTTTACACAACCCCCGCCTAACCCTGCAATTCGACGCGCGGTCTCTTCTGAACTTGACTAGATAAACGGTTGTTAGTACGACACCCAAAGTAAGGGGAGCAAACCATTGAATCTGCCTTAAACCATTAAACATCGTTTCATTTTCTTCACCCGGAATCGAATTATTTACATTCGGAGCATGGGGCAAATACACAGAGCTGATAACCATAGATTCCCCGGCCTTGATATCAACTATCTTATCTTGTGGCGTCTTGAATCCCGGGACCCGCCCAAATGAAACCGTGTGTAATCCTGGAGATACGGATATTACGGCTCTTTTTACGCCCCTATTAACCGAATCGACGTATATCTCACCTGCGATTGGCGTCGTATAAATCCTCAGAACCCCTTTACTTGTGTGGTATAGGAGGGTTACATCGTCGATACCAATTGGGTTGTTGCTCACCGTCCAAATGACCAGTTTATTAATTAACTTTGAGGCGTTAAGACCGCCCACGTCTAAGTCACATTTCCACCAAGCTTGGTTTTGGAGCTTAAAGTTGAACGACGTGTATTCTCCGTCGGCATACTCTAAAGCGGCAAATACTGTGGTTGACATACCGGCGAGAGTGGAGGCATAGAACTCTATTTTCCTAACACTTGAAACGGGTATTGAGGGTAGATCCTGCATCATGGTGAAGTGGATGCCTCCAGCCGAGTATCTACCGCTCCGGACGAGCTCGTTAAAAGATAGAAAATTGAAAATAACTGCGTCTATCGCGTCCCATCCGCTCAAGTCTCCCTTCTCAAATCCCCCATTAACTATAGCTTCACACAGAGTCGGTGATTGGGCTATTGTCCTAGGAATCGGACCTAATATGAGGGAAAGCGAAAAAGCGATAAATAATGAGTGATAAAATCTAAATTTTTTGACTTTCATTTTGTCACTTTGAACATATAATGTCATATTTTATACTTTTAGTCATATTTAAAATAAAATATTATTAATATTTAAATATTATGTCTTAGATGATATATTTAATACAATATGTCATATTTATGACATTTAAAATAAAATGGTACTAGTTATATTTAAATTTTTCAACGCTAATACTTATTCATAATGTACTATGACATTTAGAATCAGCGTCTCGGACGCCGTACGTTCCGCAATTGACGATGAACCTATCTTCCAAGAGGTCATCAGCAGAGGATTAGTCAACTACACTGCGCTAGCTCGTGAAATCACGCCGAAGGTTGAGGCTTTAGTTGGAAAGAAGGTTCCACCTAACACCATCGTCCGCTCAATAATCCGATACTCAAAAACAATCGAGAAGAAGCCGAGGAGCAAGGAGTTTCTAAGGGGTTTGGCTAATAGCAGTGTTTTAATTACGGGAAGCATAGTTTGCATTAATTTATACGCGACGATCGACCTCCTTCCCCTACTCTCAGAGGCTCTTCAAAACGTGTTCTTAAGCAGCAGGAGATTTCCCCGAGTCTTCCACATCCACTTCTCGAGGAAGACGGTGAAGCTCATCGTGGAGGAGGAGGTTTCTCAGAGGATCTTAGAAGCCGTAGGGGAGGAACAAATAGCATCGATAAAGAGAGGTTTGTCAGAGGTGGTCCTAAACTTTTCGTCAATAACCGAAGAAACCGTCTCACATAACTTTGTCATTAAGCTTTTATACCGATTGGGCATCGAGATAGATCAGCTTTTGAGGCTAAACAATAAGCTAATTTTCGTCGTCAACGATTATGAAGCCCACGAGGCACACCGAGTCCTAAGCGAAGAGATTAGCCTGGCGAAGCGTATCCTCGTGGAGTCGTAGAATCGCGTGATTCTAGGAATCACTTTTTAAGTTCTCAAATGCAGATATCTTAAACCTTCTACCCCCCTTCATTGAAAAAAACTAAAGACTCTGTAGAGGATTCTCAATCTATGAAAACACTTTATCGACAATGAAAATTAAGCTTTGTTGAACCACCACCTTATTCATGAGTTATTCAGGAATACAAAATTTCTAGGCATCGAAAAACGCTGTATAAAAGGCCTATAAGGACACAAAATATTTTATTTACTATAAAGTTTGGCAAAGATCAGGCGATGTGATGATTATATGAAGGCGTCCGAAAAAGAGAAGCCCATAGCCTATCTGGAGGAGACCCGGGCCATAATCTGGGATCTAGAGGATTCATCGAGGGTCTTCTCCCTGGGCTTCTACGGCAAGCCCATAGGGGTGCCCAAGCCGAAGCCGGGTGACCTCGATGCACCCCTCGTGCTAGACCTCATTGAGGCGGCCTATCTGGCGAAGAATGGAAGCATAGAGGTTTACGACCCAGCCACCGGTAGGAACCTCGCCTTGGAGGAGGTCTTTGGACATGCTTCGAGGGCCTATGATGCCTTTGAGGAGAAGTTCATGGTTTATGAGGATCTTCGGAGCGCTGGGTACGTGGTGACCTCTGGCATGAAGTTTGGATCAACTTTCGCTGTATACCGAAGGGGACCCGGCATCGACCACGCGCCCTTCATCGTCTCCATCATGAGGCTAAAGGACGCGATCGGCTCGACGGATATAGTGAGAGCTGGGAGGCTGGCCACAACGGTGAGGAAGCGGTTTGTTATCGCGGTGCCCAACCTAAAAACGGGGAAGGTTCAATATCTCCTCTTTAGGTGGTGGAAAGCCTAAATAGGGTTCAAATCGTCAAAATAAGTTCAAATAAAATTTTCTTGATCCCTACATGTCTTATTTTGTCATATAATGAAGCATTAGAATTAGACTTTTCAAGGTGTCCTTTATCTTCTGACCTCATGTTATGGTGCTCATGCTGGATCGAATCTCTCTGATCAATAGACTTTAAAGTTTTTCAAGTGGGGTTCGTTCTATCTCTTCAATTTGATCGAAGGTTTTATCACTACTGACGATTTTGTTGTCTAATTCTATGGAAACAGCTAAGTGAATCGAATCAAAATAAAAGTGACTTATTTTATAGTACTTTCTTTGTAGCAAGGTAGCCTCTGAGAGTGTTTGATGAGAAACCGTCAGAACCATCTCTTTGGGTATTTCAGATTTCAGCGCTTGAAAAACCGCGATTCTATCATCAATGGACATACCACTGTTTTTTAGCAGTAAGTCTAGTTCAATAAAGGCTGAAGACGCCACATACCAATTTTTTTCCCCCACTTGTTTTAGAGCCTCCATGGAGGGGTTGTAAAGCTTGTCTTGGGGGTCAATGACCCCCTTGAGGAAGTCCGTCTCAAGGACTGGCATTTCTTATTTCCTCAGATAGATTAATAAATGACAGGGTTTTATAAATATAATTGGCGATATTCATGACGCTCGCCAAAGTCGGAAGGCGTGGAAGTCTAATTATCCCAGCTAAGGAGAGAAAAATGGCAGAAATCAAAGAGGGCGACCACGTAGAAGTTACCGCCGAAGAAGCTGGTTTGCTTGTTATAAAGAAGATGCCAAGCCTAGAGGAGATTCAAGAAAAAATGGCAGGTAAACTCCCACAATGGGATGAGCTGGAAGGCAAAGCAGATGAACTCATTAAAAAAGAATCGTAATATGATAAAACAATTATGTAAAAATTCCGATCCGCCGAGTATTTGAGCGGTAAGTTCACACATCCATACTTTCCATTCCTAAAAATAAAGTCTAGTATCTTTTCCAGTTTCAGCTATTTAAGTGGTGGAAGGCCTAGATAGAGCTCAAATTGTCAAAACTTTATTAGAGCTTATTTACTTTTCCTTTAGACACTGACTTTTAGATAAAGTGTGATTAAAGAACAATTCTTTCTCGTTTCCTGTATGGTTGAATCCACTGTATAATGAAGTACTGAAATTTCAGTGCTGGAATCATCTTTCTGTACTACTAGATTATGCACCCTGTTTATTATAACGTGGGATATGGGATGGAATAAAAAAGGTTCATTATACTTACGCGATGAAGAAAAATAAAAACTGAAGACTTGACATCTAGAACGCTAGCACGTATCTAGCCCCAGGTACCAATTCACCTTTCCTACTTTGCCCGCGCGTAAAGTTTTTGAAAATGTGGGTATAAACGTAGCTATCAAATTTATATAAAA
>JBHHXX010000008.1:0-46885 GCA_046757245.1 Candidatus Geothermarchaeales archaeon | reverse complement strand
CACTCGGGGATCGATGGGCATCGAGGCGGCGTGATCCATGTAAACCCTTCTCTTCTTCACGTGAATCATTCGCTCCTTATGCGGTTTACCTTAAGACAAAGGGATTGGCTGATGCAACTATGCGATCCAAACTATATATGATTAAACGGTTATCTAAAAGCGTTGATTTAAACGATCCCTCAAGCGTAGTTATGTACATTTAAGATTTGAAATGTAGTTTTGGTAGAAAGAGCCATTACTACTATGCTTATAGCGATTATTGTGAACTAGAGGGAATTGAACGGCAAAGGCCAAAGCTTCCTAGAGCAGAGCAGAAAATACCTTATGTCCCTCTAGGAAAAGACTAATAAACCGAGGATAGAGAGGATTAAGAGGATAACCGTTAGGATCATGATAAATTTTTGAATCTTTTTTCTGGTTTCCGGCGATTCATGTTGTGTTGCTTGCCTAAAAACTTCAACTAAAATAAATAGAGCCATCAGCGTTATTACTAACTTTGATGTGTCTAACGATATTAAATTTAAATTTGAAATTATAATTGTTCCAATAATTACAAGTGCATAAACTATGAACCCAGCATTACGGTGAATAGTTTTTTTTGTTTCTGCTTTCACATTATTTATAAGCCCAAACATTCAATATAAAAGATTCAATATCGAATTATTTTCATATGTTCGATAGACATACGCTAGACAATAATGTTACATTTCCGAACAAGATCGTCCTCTAAGGGCGTTATTTACTAAAATCGGGTTAAAATTACTTTATTTTCTCTTTGAATTTTTTATATAACTCTAGGTCTTTTTCTATGTTATTTTTCTCTCAACACTCGTGAATATCCTAGTCCTCAGCTCTTAGCCACCAAACTAGTGCGGGAGGGAGTGGGAACCGAAGGGGGTTCTATATCGAGGCGGCGTGATCCATGTAAACCCTTCTCTTCGTGCTCACCACCTACTTGATCTTCTTAATCAGGAAGCGAAACCCATCCTCTTCCCTACGCATATCGAGGAGTTGTTGGCCCAGCCTCTTCACCAAGACCTTTATGTCCCCCTCAGCCGCTGGGTCGTCGGCCAACACCTCCAAGACCTGGCCCACGGTCATATTGTCCAACGCCCGCCTCGTCCTGAAGACGGGCTCTGGACAGAAGAGACCTAGGCAGTCTAGGGTGCGATCAGGTTTGTCTCCTCGGCTCATCTCAACCCTGCAGCTCTACTGGTTGTATCTACAAATAGGTAATGAATCTTAATTAATCTTATTAATGGTCGTAAAATCTCTCCGTCATCTTATTACACTTTCTACAGGCAAAAACATCCTTCGAAACTCATATCATCTGGTGATCGAGCAGGGGCGGGGTTGCCGACGAAGAAAAAGGTGGGGTGATCTCTCCCTAGAGGTCTTTCAAGGTGCAAGCCGTGGCTATGCTAGAGGAGATATATCCCCTAGCCTTGCCTCAACGCCCATGACGTTAGCTTTGAGCTTAGCGGCTTCAATCCTCCTCCAGAGTTATTGCTCCTTGGGGACAGCTTACCTCGCACGCGCCGCAGGCTATGCAAGCCTCCGGCTCCACCACCCAAGCCTTTTCATCGCGGATTTCGAAGACGTTGGGGGTTGTCGGGCACACGTCGTAGCACGTGCCGTCTCCATCACACTTTTCGTGATCAACTACCGGATGAGTCAAGCCTCCACACCTCTAAACCATCTAACGATGTAATTAGGTTAGGACTATTTAAAAGCAATACTCGCTGATCACCACTCCTCCATGGTTTTCTCGGCATACTCATCGCCGAACCTACTCCTCAGAAGAGTCCTAGCCACGTTCTCCATCGGGTCTATCGCCTCGAACATGTTTGATGAAATGTTTTAGTGCGTTATGAAGGGGTGTGTAAGTTTCTTCTCCCTGCCCCTTGGAAGGAAAAACGTCGATACCACGTTTACGGTGGCAAATAGGGTCGCGGCTATCACAACGTAGCTAGGACCCCGCGTGTCTGCGAGGTAGCCCGCCAACGTGGCTGACGGCGATCCAAGTCCGAAGGTTATGAAGAATAGGAGGCCGTATATCGCCCCCCTCAACTCCGTGCGGGTGATGGAGGCAACCAGAGAGTTAAAGGCTGGCTGATGAGCATAGGTGAGGGTTCCATAGAGAATGATGAAGAGGACGACTCCCACCAAGGAGTTTGGGATGATCTGGATACAGATCAACCCGATCAGAGCACCCATGCTTGATATGATCAGAAATCTCTTGTTTCCAATCCGGTCGGCGGATTTGCCCCCCAGCAGCTGCCCCAGCACTCCGAAGGCGAGGAGCACAGACACCGCAACGCCCGCCATCTCAATGGAGAACTCTCTTTGCTGAATGAGGAACGTCGGCAGGATGAATTCTATACCCATGAAGTAGAGGCCGGCGAACAAGCGGAAGAGGAGGAGCACCCACAGCCCAGGGACCCGAAAGACTTCTAGAAAACCCATCCCCCCCGAGGGCTGATTTTCTTGGGAGGGTCTACCCGAAGAAACCTTGTAGGAGGAGAACCTTGAAAAGATGAGGGAGACAAAGATCGACACGGCGCCGAAGAAGAGAAACGCCGAATGCCAGCCAAGGGCCACGCCCAAGGCCACGGCTGCCGAGGGAAATACGGCGATGCCGAGGCTACCCCAAGCTCCATGAATCCCAAGGGCCTCAGCGGTGTCGTGGGGAAAGGCCTTTGAGATCAAGCTTGTGGCGGTGGGGTGATAGAAGCTCGCCCAAACCGACATGGTGAAAAAACCAATCCCCAAGCCCACTAGGTTCGGGAAGAGATAGATTATCGCTGTAGAGGCCCCTGAGAGAGCGATGCTCAGCGTGAGAACCCTGTTCTCACCAACTCTATCAGAGAGAGATCCCCCAACCAGGGCTCCAGCGCCGTAGGCGAGGTAGCCGATGTTGACCATGATCCCCACGGTTTGCATTGACGCTCCGGTCTCGAGGACTATCAGAGGTAGGATGGGGGGCAGAATTACAAAAAAGGAGTGGTTTAGGGAGTGTGCGGCTCCAAGGGTGAATAGTAGGGTTCTTCTCCCTGCTTGCAATGGGGTCTCCCTCTTTCACTCCTCTTTACCAAGAGGGTTAATCTCTACCCTTAACTTTTCCGTGGCTAAGCTAAGATTACCTTAAACCTCTGAGGGTTTAAAAATAGGTCGTCGAGGGCGATGCCCGATTGAGACGTGGTAGATGTCCATAAGCGGGGTTTTAAAACTACCTCTGATGTAAACTGCGAGTCTACGATCCCTGAAGCCTCCTAGCCTTCAGCGGAGGTTGAACAAAGAGCCTTCGAGTGTCTAGAAAGCATAGCATAAAATTTGAAGCCGACGGGAGGTTACACGCCTAGCTTTGAGCACTCAGCCTCTCCTCAGCCAAGTCGCAGGGCGCCACACCGCGCAGGGAAACCCTGTCCAGACACGTCGACAGGGTGATTCCATATCCTTCACAGGCCTCCAGGAGGGGCGTGAGGAGGTTCACCTTGACCTCATCCCTGAGCTCGTAACAGCCCCCCACCCAGACCCCCCTCCCCTGGTAGAAGGGCTTCAACCTTAGGTAAAAGTCTGGATGAACGTTCTTCAGGGCACCCACCAAGCGCAGACACTTGGCAACCACGTGGCTCACACCTCTCTCCGCCAGCATACCGATGAGTCCTCTGATTTCTTTGGGTGATTGACCGGGCACGCCTCCCCACCTCGGCACGACGGGGTCAACCCTCGCAGCCACCTCGAAGCCCGCATCGACAAGCTCCCCTAGACCCTCGATTCTTTTTTGGGGTGGAGGAGCATGGGGCTCGAAGTATCGGTGGTCGAGGAAGGGCACCGTGGATTCAATAAGGGTCTTCTTGGGGTCCAAGACCTCGAGGTATTCTCCACTCAGAAGTCTTAAAGGGTTCTTCGTGACGAGGATGACCCTAAACCCCGCCTCCATCAGCCTCTCCACCGCATATAGGGTGTGTTTATGCTCGTCCTCCAGGGGTTGGAGTGGCTCGGTGCTATTGGAGATGGAAACCATAAGGGTTTTTAAACTCCTCCCGAGGGCCTTCTCGATGTCACCTTTGAGGTTTCTCTTGAAGTTTGGCTTGCACCGAGGCCTGTGAAAGTTGGGAACGTAGGCCCAGGCGTAGCAGTACCTGCATTGGTAGGCGCACCCCGCGTAGACGTTTACGCAGAGCCTGGGTGGGCACTGGAAGCGCTCCCTGGATTTGAAGGGGTTGAACCACGTGAGGACCCGCATCGTCCAGCCCACAGTTAATTCATGAGCCCGATGCCCAGATAAGAGTTGAAAATGGTTATTCTGAAGGTGGTTTATCTCTCTGGTTTGGCCAGTCTGACCACCCCTGGGACACCGTCAAACCCGCTGTCGAAACTATAGATGGTCTCGATTCCCAGATCCCTCATGACGGCGACTGAAGCTGCATCCGTGAAGCTCAGCCTCTCATAAGTCTTAAAAAGTTGAATCCCAGCCTCAAAGTGGCGTTCAGTTACTTTTACTAACCTCAGCCGAGGAGAATACAGCAGGGCTTCCAAGACTTCGATTGAAGCCCTAGCCCCTTTTTTCCTACGTGTGAAGGTGGCCACCTCATCGACTATGTAGTCGGTTACGGTGGGCTTGCCCAGCCTACCCTCTTCAATGGATGCAACGATCTCCGCCCCCTCTTTGTGATGTCTCTCTTTAGGGAAGGCCGCGGCTACAAAAACGGTGGTGTCCACAAAGGCTTCCCTAGTGCTCACCACTAACCACTTCGTCGTGTTCTAAAACGAAGTCAAACGCCTCAGTTTCATACCTCCCCACTATGTCCATGAGTTTGACCTCTTTACCGAGGGGCCTGACGAAAATTTCCCTTCCAGTATCCACCCACACCACCTCGTCTCCCGGTTTCAACCCATGTTTCTTCCAAGTCTCGGATGGGACCGTGATCTGAAATCCCTTTGAAATCCTCAGCTTTTTGACGAAGATTCCCAACACAATCACCATGAAAATTATATTATTTCATAGTTTAAATCTTTTTTCATGGATATAAGCCTTATGATTTGAGCTTTACAGAATAGATCAGAGAACGGATAAAAACACATGTATGATGAGACGCCTGAATATTCACTCACTCCCACTCGATGGTGCCGGGGGGCTTGTGGGTGACGTCGTAGACGACCCTCGTGACCTGGGGCACCTCGTTGGTTATCCTCGTGGAGATCCTCTCCAAGACGTCGTAGGGGATCCTCGCGAAGCTGGCGGTCATGGCCTCCCGGCTCTCCACCGCTCTAACAGCGACGGTATAGCCGTAGACTCGGGCGTCACCCTTCACCCCGGTGCTCCTCGTATCCGTTAAGACGGCGAAGTACTGCCATAGATCCTTGTTTAATCCCCTTTTCTCCACCTCCTCCTCCACGATCCTATGGGCCTTCCTGAGGACATCGACCTTCTCCTTGGTTACCTCACCGGCGACCCTCACGGCTAAGCCTGGGCCTGGGAAGGGCTGCCTCGAGACGATCTCCTTTGACAAACCGAGTTTCTTGGCGACCTCTCGGACCTCGTCCTTGTAGAGGTCCCTGAGGGGTTCCACGATGCCCCTGAAGTCGATTTGGGAGGGTAGCCCAGCGACGTTGTGGTGGGTCTTGATCTTGTCCGAGTACCTTCGGTAGCCGGATTCGATGCGGTCGGGATAGATGGTTCCTTGGATGAGGTAGTCGGCCCCCACCTCCCTGGCGACCTCCTCGAAGACCCTTATGAACTCCTCCCCGATGATCCTACGTTTCTCCTCGGGGTCGGTTATGCCCCTCAGCCGCTCTAGAAACCTTTCCCGGGCCTCCACCACGACGAGGTTTAGGTTGAGTCCCTCAAAGGCTTCCCTGACGGACTCGGGCTCCCCCATCCTCATGAAGCCGTGGTCGACGAAGACCGCCGTCACCCTCCTCCCTATGGCCCTCGAGGCTAGAGCGGCGGCCGTGCCCGAATCTATGCCCCCGCTCAGGGCGATGATGGCTTTTGTGTCTCCCACCGAGTCCCCTATCTCCCTGAGGGCGCCCTCTATGAAATCCTCCATGATCCAGGTTTTTCTACAGCCGCAGACCTCGAAGATGAAGTTTCCCAGCATCTTTGACCCGTTCTCGGTGTGGGCGACCTCGGGGTGCCACTGCAACCCGTATATGGGTTTTCTTCCATGTTTGATGGCGGCCGCTGGGTCGTTCTCCGTGTGAGCCAAGACCTCGAATCCTTGAGGAACCTTCTGGACGGCGTCTCCGTGGCTCATCCAAACCCTCTCCATACTCCCCAGATCCTTTAGGACGCCGACAGGTCTGTCTATGTGGACTTGGGCGACGCCGTATTCTCTCCTCCCCCCGGGGGCGACCCTGCCGCCGAAGAGGTGGGCGATGAGCTGATGCCCATAGCAGAGGCCCAGGAAGGGAAGCTCCAAGTCGAGGATGTCGGGGTTGAACTTGGGGGCGTCCTCTCCATAGACGCTGTGGGGTCCACCTGAGAGAATAACCCCCTTGACGTTGAGCCTCCGGCTTAGGACCTCGATCTCCCTGGGGTCGATGTCGCAGGGGTGGACCTCGGAGTAGACGGCTTGCTCCCTCACCCTCCGCGCTATGAGGTGGCAGTATTGGCCACCGAAGTCGAGGATGAGGATGGCGTCGTGTCTCATGAACCAACACCGTTACAACACGACCCTGAAGTCCTCCTTCATGGTGTTGAGGACGACGTGGGTGATGGTTCGCTCCACGAACTCCATGGCCAATATGGACTTGATGAATCGGCTTAGCTCCTGCCTCTGTTTGAAGCGGGCTATGACGATGGCGTCGCTCTCCCCCGTCACGTCGTAGACGCCGTAGACGTTGGGGCTCTTGGCCACCTCCCTCTCCACCTCTAGGAGCTTCCCCTTGGAGACCACCACCTCGATGATGGCCACGATGGCGTAGCCCAGCTTCTCCGGGTCGAGGACGACGCCGTAGCCCCTTATGACGCCCCTCCTCTCTAGATTCTTGATGCGGGAGAGGGCGGTGCCCACGGACACCCCTGCCCTCCTCGCGATCTCCCGGTAGGAGCTTCGGACGTTCTCCTGAAGAACCCTCAGGATCTTGATGTCCGTCTCATCAAGCATGACAAACATCACCTCATTGGGCTTCACGTTAAACGTTCTTACATTTAGAGGCTTAAAAATTTGACGGTTTAGGGATGAATATTCAGTGAATTGTTCATTCGTATTAGAGTTATACTTAGTTTAGGTTGGATCCCGTCCCTGACTGATTTTGGGTCGAGGCCTTATCTCCTAAAATGTATGTTTACCATAGCTCAGCTCCGTAGGCATCGTGCATTCTTTGTCCTCGAGGGTTATTTCCAATTTTAGGTTGACTGGGGTTTTATCGGAGCTTGCCGAGTATCTTGTCCACGGGGCTCTGATTCAGCGATAGGCCGAGTTTTTCCCCCTCGAGGTCCATGGCGAGACCCAGCAACTGGAGGTAGTTGAGCACTGGGAGGCTGAGGGAGGCGCCTATGGAGGCTCCGGCGTCGCTCTGCCTCGCGTCAAACATCTTTTGGCAGAGGGGGCAGATGGTTACCACACCGTCGAAGCCCTGCCCCTGAATCGCCCTCAACTTTTCTCCGGCGATGGAGAGGGCGGCGTCCGGGTGCGTTATGGAGAGGTTATACGCACAGCAATCCAACTTTTCCGGGTAGTGGGGGCTCTCAGCGCCCAAGGCCTCTATGAGGGCCTTCAGCTTCACTGGGTTTTCGGGGTCATCGATCCTACCGATCTCGCTGGGCCTTATGGCGTGGCACCCGATGTGTTCGGCCAGCCTTAAGCCCGTGAGGGGCCTCTTGACGGTTGAGCCTATTTTATCCAAGCCGATTTGGTCGTGGAGTAACTCGACGAGGTGCCAGATTTTTTGTTTGCCCTCATATTTCAGCCCCTCCTCATCGAGCAGAGAGTCCAATCGATTCTTCAGTCCATCGTCGTTCCGCAGGATGTGTCTGGACTGGCAGAGGGAGAGGTGGCACGTGCTGCAGAGGGAGAGCACGTCGAGGCCCGCCCCCTCAGCGATGGCCATGTTCCTAGTTGAGAGATAGAGCCATCCGAGGGAGCCTATGCTCCTCACGGGTTCCCCACAGCAGGAGAAGCCCTCTAGGTCCACGAGTTCCAACCCGAGCTTGGGCAGAACCTCTCTCGCTGAGAGCTCGTAGGCGTATTGCTCCGTGGGGATCAGGCATCCGAGGAAGAGCGCCAGCTTCAATCCCACCACCTCATAGACTCTCTTGGAGCGCCTTGGTGAGAGCCGCTTGGAACTTGGCTAGGTCGGTGGGCTTGGGCTCTGGGCTGAGTTTCAGGTCCTCCCGGGCGCGCGCCTCGAGGCCACGGGTTCGCACCACTTGGGGGGATTGGATCAGGCCCCTCTCGAGGATGGACCCCAATATCTTGGTGTAGCCCTCGGGCACCTGACCACCGCTGAGGATGGCCATGTTCCTCAGCGTGAGGAAGACCTCTACGGGCGCCACCTTTTGGGGGCACCTCTCCCTGCACTTCAAACAGGCCGTACAAGCCCATATGATGTCGGATCCAACCAACTCGTCGATGAATCCCAGCCTCACCAGACTCACAACCTCGTGGGGCATGTTCTCCAACTGCTTCATGGCCGGACAGCCACTGGTACACTTAGCGCACTGGAGGCAGTAGTCTGGAGCTTGACCGCCCAGCTTCTCCACCAGTGCCAGCAGGCGCTTGTGGAGGTCTGGCTGGGGCTCAGCCATCGCCATCAAGTCTATGATATCAGCCAACTCAGATCCCCCTCGATGCCTTCCCAACGACCAATGCCTCCTTCACATGCTCCAGCAGCTTCGCCCGGGTCTCGGGCCTCAGGGGTCCCATGCCCCTTATGACGCTGTCGAAGGCCTGAAAGAGGTCCGCCATCTTTTTATATTCGGGCATGAAAAAGGAGGCAAATCTAAAGCGGCGCCCCTTTATCCCATATTCTGAGAGGCGCTTCCTGTACTGCTTCGCTATATCCTCGGCTAACTCGTGGACCAACCCGAAGGGTCCCTCCCTGGGGGCCTCAACGAGTAGGACGCCGTCGGCTCCTAGGGCGAAGGCGTAGAGTATGTGCTCAAGCTTAAGCCTCGCCGTTGAGGGCAGGCGTATTATCCTTATGGACGTTGGGTATGTAAGCCTGTTGAGCCCTATTAGGTCCGCCGCCGCATAGGCCAAGGCGGCCTCGGTGAAGGCGATGATCCTAGGTGCCTCCGAGGCCTCGACCAACACCGCCTCAATCTCGGACTCCAGTTGTTGCTCGGTGCATCCCCTGAGGTCGAGGGCGTCTCTAGGACATCTTGACACACAGAGGCCACAGCCGGTGCATAGGAGGGGGTTGATCTCTGGCTTCCCCTCAGCCAGGGTTACGGCGCTTTGGGGGCAAGCCTCCACGCACTCCCCACAGCCGTCGCACCTCTCTAGGTTGATGAGATATGCCACCAGGGGGTCCTTCACGATCTCACCCTTGGCCATCAGCGCCGCTGCCGTGGCGGCCGCGTTGCCGGTGTGGGCTATGGTGTCGGTGATGTCCTTGGGGCCTTGAGCGACGCCAGCGATGTAAACGCCGTTTACAACGGTTTCAGCTGGGTAAAGCTTTGGGTGTAGCTCTATAAAGAAGCCGTCGGGGCCCTGAGGAATCCTTAGGGCCTTAGCCAATTCCTCGGCGCCCTCGCTGGGCTGCAGTCCAGTCATCAGTACGACTAAGTCAGCTCTAAGCTGATAGAGGCGGTTCGTTATTGTGTCGTAGACGTCGAGGGTCAGCGAGCCGTCGGGGAGCCTTCGGATGTCCGAGGGCTTGCCCCTGAGGAACTTGACCCCCATGTTCCTCACCTTCTGATAGAACTCCTCGTGGCCCTTTCCGAAGGTTCGGAAGTCCGTGTAGCAGATGTAGACGTCTACATCATCCCCCAGCGTGCTCTTGAGGAGATAGGCATGCTTCACCGCCGCCACGCATCCCACCCTACAACAATATCGAAGCCTATCCGACTTCTCCTCCCGGGAGCCCACGCAGAGGATGAAGGCGACGCTCTTCACTGGCTGATGGTCCGAGGGTCTGATGATGAGGCCCTTCGTCGGCCCCTCGATGTTTGCGATGCGCTCAAATTCAAGGCCGGTGACGACGTTCTCACACTGGCCATAGCCATATTCCTTGATTTCTCTCGTGTCGAAGAGGTCGAAGCCCGTGGCCACGATGACGGAGCCAACGTGGAGGTCGATCTCTTCAGGCTCTTGATCGAATCTTATCGCACCAGACGGGCAGAAGTGCTCGCATATCCTGCACACGCCCTTCGGGTATTTGGGGGACTTCTTGGTGAAGTAGAGGCAGTGCCCCGAGTCGATCACATACTTCGAGGGTACGGCCTGAGGAAATTGGAGGTAGATGGCCTTCCTCATCCCGAGGCCTTGATCGAACTCGTTGGGCACCTTCACGGGGCACTTCTCGGCGCATATGCCGCAGCTCGTGCAGGCTTCTACGTCCACATATCTGGGCTTCTTGACAACCTTAACCTTAAAGTTCCCGGCAAAGCCCTCGACGGACCTCACCTCTGAGTAGGTAAAGAGCTTGATGTCGGGGTGGTCGGCGCACTCCGACATTCTCGGGGTTAAGATGCACTGGGCACAATCCAGAGTCGGGAAAACCTTTCCGAACTGAGCCATGTGGCCGCCTATGCTGGGCTGCCTCTCAACCAAATAAACTTGAAACCCGGCCTTGGCGAGGTTCAAGGCGGCGAAGATGCCGGCAACCCCGCCTCCTATGATCAGCGTCGCCCTCTCACATTCCCCCCTGAGGTACTCTAGGGGCTCGAGATAGCTGGCGCGGGCGACGGCGGCTCGGACGAGGTCCACCGACTTCTGGGTTGCGTCCTCATGCACCCAGGAGCACTGCTCCCTTATGTTCGAGATTTGGAGGAGGTATCGATTCAGCCCCGCCTCCTCCAATAGGCGTTGGAAGGTGGACTCGTGCATCCGTGGGGAGCACGCCGCCACGACCACGCGGTTGAGGTTTTTCTCCTGAATGTCTTCTTTGATCATGGATTGCCCAGGGTCGGAGCAGACGTAGGTGTGGTCCCTCGCCACGACCACGTTGGGGAGGCCTGAGGCGTATTGGGCCACGGACTTGACGTCGACCGTGTCGGCTATGTTCACCCCGCAGTGGCAGACATACACCCCGATTCTCGGTTCCATCGAAGCCCCTACCTCGAAACGATCTAAGGACGCATAATCCCATGGTCATCTTCGCTGTTTTTAGTCGTGCTGGGTATTACGCGTCTCCACCATCACTCCTCAAATTAATCTTTGTATACCGCCTATTTTTTAATGCGGTAACAACGATTATGCCTAGGCTTAACGCAGATATTTAATAATATTAATGGGTAAACCCTAAAAATGGATAGACCGCGAGGTTGACGGCGCCCTTGAGAAGGATCCTCATAGGAGACATCTTAAAAAAGAAGAAAATCAAGAACTCAGAGTACATCTGCGGCTGGGTCCACGCCAAGAGGGATCTGGGAGGCCAAGGATTCCTCCTCGTGAGAGATAGAAGTAATGAACTGCAGATCACGGTGCCGCTGACGGGCGCCCTCAAGGAGGTCTTCAACGCCCTCAACATCGGGGATGTGATTCGCCTGGGGGGATCCATTAGGAGCGACGCGAGGGCTCCCGGGGGGGTTGAACTCATCCCGAGGGAGATAGGGATCATAAGTCCTTGTAGATACCCAACACCCCTACCCCTGGATCGTCTAGGGTTTAGAAGGCCCTCTAGACTGGAGAAGAGGCTGGACTATAGGTATCTTGACCTACGAAACAAAGAGGTCGAGATGATCTTCAGGGTAAAAAATGTGGTGGTAGAGAGCCTAAGGAGGCAGTTTAAGAGGTTTGGCTTCGTGGAGATCCACACCCCCAAGATCGTCAAGGAGGCCACGGAGGGGGGTACAAACCTCTTCACCGTGGAGTACTTCGCCGAGGACGCCTTCTTAGCTCAGAGCCCCCAGTTCTACAAGCAAATGCTCATGGCGAGCGGCTTGGAGAGGGTCTACGAGATCGCACCGGCCTTCCGAGCGGAGAGGCACAACACGGTGAGGCACCTCAACGAGTTCATCAGCGTGGACCTTGAGATGGCCTTCATAAAGAGTGAGAAAGATGTCATGAGGATGATCGAGAGAATACTCCGGGGTGCCATGAAGGATATAAAAAAGTATATAGAGAAGATGGGGCTCGAGGCACAGGTGGAGGTCCCCAAAACGCCCTTCCCCGAGATCACCATGGAGGATGCTTATACCCTGTTAGAGGGTCAGGGTGTCCTAGTTGAGAGGGGCCAAGAGATCGGGCCCGAGGGTGAGAGAGCCCTATGGCAACACTTCAAGGCGAGGGAGGGAAACGACTTCTTCTTCCTCACCGAGTTTCCGAAGGATCTGAGGCCTCTATACCTCATGACCTTTGAGGACAAGCCGGATTACACGAGGAGTTTCGACCTCTTCTATAAGGGGCTGGAGATCGTAACCGGGGGGCAGAGGATCCACGACTACGACGCACTCAAGAGAGCCTTTGAGGACCGCAAGATTCCACCCCAGAAGTATAAGTTTTATCTGGACGCCTTCAGGTATGGCATGCCGCCTCATGGTGGACTGGGGCTGGGCTTGGAGCGGTTCGTTCAGCAGATCCTCGACTTGAAGAACATCAGGGAGACGGTGCTCTTCCCCAGAGACAAGAGTAGGCTGGCCCCCTAGGTGATTAAGATGGAGGAGAAGTATAAGGCACAGGCGGAAAAAATCTTGGAGGAGTTCTCTAGGAGGCTTGAGGAGATGCCTGAGGCAGAGGGGGGAGCTGGGGAGATCGCTCTCGTCAACGTGTTGAGGGAGGACGCGCCGCCGATCAAAAAGAACATGTATGAGGAGGCCATCAGGATAGCGCCCAAGAAGGATTCTAGAGGATACTACGTAGCCGAGAGAGTCAAGCTATAGAATAATCCCTCTTCGCGGCTCACCATCCTATGTTTCTCCTTAGTTGAAGCCCATCTCGGATTCTAAGCCGATCTCTCGCTGAGACGGATGCATAATCGTTTCGAAGAAAACGTGATCTACGCTGTGGGATGTTATTAATCACGTGGACAATCTAAATAAAATTTTGAGGTAAATATCTTAGGGACAAAACGTATGAGACGTGACGCGGGCAAACCAAGGCCCCTGGAGGCTTCAGCGGTGGAGAGGGTCAGCCATTACCTAGAGAGGATAAGACGGGAAGACGGGGTGATCAACGCCTTCATAGACGTCAACGACGAATACGCCTTGAAGGCAGCTGAGGAAGTCGACAAAAAGATTAGGGAGGGGAAGGCCGGGAGGCTGGCGGGCTTGGTCATAGGCGTCAAGTCAAACATAAACGTTAGGGGATACCGAGTCACGTGCGCCTCAAAAACCCTAGACAACCACGTCTCCCCATACGACGCGGAGGTCATCAGGAGGATCAAGGCCGAGGATGGAGTCATCATAGGCATGACCAACATGGATGAATTCGCCTGTGGAAGCTCGGGGGAGACGGGGTACTACGGACCCATAAGAAATCCCACGGCACCAGACTACATCAGCGGGGGCTCGAGCTCGGGGTCAGCGGCGGCTGTCGCGGCAGGCTTTTGCGACCTAGCCCTAGGCTCAGACACAGGGGGCTCCATCAGAAACCCAGCCTCCCACTGCGGAGTGGTCGGGGTGAAGCCGACCTATGGCTTGGTGCCCCGAGAGGGTCTCATCGACCTCGCCATGAGCCTTGAGCAAATAGGTCCCTTCTCCAAGGATGTCCTCGGCTCGGCTCTGCTCTTGGAGGTCATCGCTGGCTTCAACCCCCGGGAGTGTACAACCATAGACGTCGGCATACCACGCTATGTTGAGGCCATGGAAGGGCTCATAGACGGCTTCACCCTCGGCTTCTGCCCCCAGTTCGCTGAGGTCACCGATGAGAGAATAAATAAGGTTGTTTACGACGCCCTCTCCAAGCTCCAAGGGGAATACGATGTTAAAGTTGTGGATGTGGATCTGCCCTATGTGGAGGAGGCCCTCGTATCATATTACATTATAGTCTATGTCGAGTTCTTCTCGGCGACGAGAAAGTTCGACGGGAGGAGGTATGGATACAGAATCGAGGAGGTGTGCAACGAGGAAGTCTGGAGGAGGATCTACCTGGGGCGATACATAAGTCAGAAGGAGGTCATAGGGAAGTACTATGTGAAGGCTCTTCAGATGAGGGAGGCCATCAAGAGGGCATATGACGAGGCCTTCAAGCGATGCGACGTTATCCTCAGCCCCACGGTTCCGAAGCCACCCCACAAGCTGGGGGAGACCCTCACCCCCTTGGAGATGTATGGTTATGATCTCTTGACGATCCCAGCGAACCTTGCGGGCGTCTGCGCGGGCGTCGTCCCAGCGGGGAGGATCGATGGAATCTACACGGGACTACAGATACAGGCCAACAAGACCGAGGAATCGAAGATGTTCCGCGTCATGCGGGCTTGGGAGAGGATCTGGAGGGGCTGAAGATGAAAAACGTCAAGATAGGCATGGAGGTCCACGCTCAGATGAAGACCCGGCAGAAGCTTTACTGTGACTGTCCAACCGACTTCCACGCCGCTGAGCCGAACACCAACGTCTGCCCCATTTGCCTTGGGTTGCCCGGTAACAAGCCCATGCCCCCGAACAGGGAGGCCCTAAACACAGCTATCGAGGTGGCGCTCATGCTGGGGTGCGAAGTCGTCGTCGGTGAGCCAATGTTTATTCAGAGG
Source organism: Candidatus Geothermarchaeales archaeon (assembly GCA_046757245.1). Lineage (GTDB taxonomy): Archaea > Thermoproteota > Nitrososphaeria > Geothermarchaeales > JAUWBL01 > JBHHXX01. The sequence goes on along the minus strand of JBHHXX010000008.1, from coordinate 32,083 downwards.
AAGCACTACGACTACCCCGATTTGCCGAACGGATATCAGAAGACCTCGACGCCCATTGCTAGGGGAGGGAGCCTCTTGGGGATTGGGATTAAGGAAGTCCATTTGGAAGACGACCCCGGGCGCTACGACCTCTCCAAGGGGAGGATAGACTTTAATAGGTCGGGTATACCCCTCATGGAGGTCGTCACCGAGCCCGACATGAGGTCGCCTAGCGAGGCGAGGGACTTCTGGAACGAGTTGGTCAGAACCCTAGACTACACCGGGAAGTTTAGGTCCGAGCCCGGAGCCGTGAGGTCGGACGTGAACATATCCTTGGAGGGTGGGGAGAGAGTTGAAATCAAAAACATAAACTCGGCCAAGGGGGTCTACAACGCCTTACTCTATGAAATTAAGAGACAGGAGAAGCTGCTGAGGAGGGGTAGGAAGATCGCGAGGGAGACCCGGGGCTTCGTTGACGAGAAGATGATAACGGCGTCCCTGAGGACCAAGGAGACCTTCGCCGACTACCGCTACATACCCGACCCCGACATCCCACCCATCATCATCACCGAGGACTGGCTCAACGAAATCAGAGTGGGCGTGATGGAAAACCCCCTGGTCAAGGTGAGGAGGCTCATGAGACAATACGGGATAAGGGAGGGTCAGGCGAGGATCTTGGCCTATGACCCCCAGCTCGCAAACATGTTCGAGGAGGTCGCCCAGCGCGTGACCCCCAGCTTAGTGGCTGGCTGGCTGACGGTGAACCTCCGAGGCATGTTAAGACATAAAAAGCTATCGCTTGAGGCGGCGGGGCTAAGGGTTGGGGACGTGGCCGAGTTGCTGGCTCTACTCGATGGGGGGGAGCTAACCGACTACACCGCTGAGGAGGTCTTGGAGAGGATGATCGACGAGGGCATACCCCTTAAAGAATGCTTGGGGGAGGAGTTGCTGGCGGTTAGGGACGTGAGAAAACTCGACGGCATAGTGTCCAGCGTCATATCCTCGAACCCCCAGGCCGTCTCGGAGTTCAAGAGAGGAAACACGAAGGTCATAAACTTCTTGTTAGGTCAAGTGATGAATAAAACGGGTAAGAGGGCTGACCCAAGAAAGGTCTACGAACTCTTGGACAGGAGGCTCAAAGAGACAGAGTGACCGAGCTCTGCTAAAGGATATATTCGGAGGACCACTCTTTTGTTGAGACTTGACGGCGAGGTGGTGCAAACTTTGCAGAAGGGCAGCAAAAAAGCTAAGCTCAACAAAGACGCGCTTAAAATCGATTGCCAAAGGGTCAAGGTCGAAATCTTGGACTTTATAAGAAAGATCGTAGAGGACGCCGAAGCCGGGGGGGTGGTCGTCGGGATGAGTGGAGGATTGGACAGTTCAGTGGTATTTGATCTGTGTGTGAGAGCCTTGGGGCGGGAGGGGGTCCTCGGCCTGATCATGCCCGATCCCTCCATCACCCCCACCGAGGACGTAGAGGACGCTAGGACCCTCGCTGAAAAATTGGGGGTAACAACCCACCTCATCCCGATAAACAGCTTCGTCGACCCATTCCTTGAAGCGATGCCCATCGAGGTTGGAGATAGGGTCACGGTGGGAAACGTGAGGGCGAGGGCTCGAATGGTCACCAATTACTTCTTCGCCAACGCCCTTGGGTATCTGGTCGCTGGAACAGGGGATCGGAGCGAGATCCTGATCGGCTACTTCACCAAGTATGGAGATGGTGGCGTCGACTTCCTACCCATCGCCCATCTATATAAGACCCAGGTAAGACTGTTGGCCGCCCACTTGGGGTTGCCCAAGCGCATCATCGACAAGCCTCCCTCCCCCCAGCTATGGAAGGGACACAGGGCGGCTGATGAGCTTCCCGCCGACTATGAGGTCTTGGACCTCATTCTCCATGGGTTGTTCGACCTTGAGATGTCTGGGGAGAAGGTGGCAGCCCAGATGGGCGTCCCATTAGATTTGGTTGAGGAGGTGAGGGGGCGCTTTGAGGCCTCTGAGCACAAGCGAACCCATCCCCTCATGTTGAGGAATAGGCGTTTCTTCTAACCGTTCAACCCGTTTAGACGACTAATAATTAAGGTCATAAAAAGGCGACGATTTATTAGCTTTTGGATAAGTGGGAAATGTCAAGTAAGGGCGCCATCGTAGTATTCCAACCCTACGGCAAAAGGGTTCGCGTTGAGGAGGGTACAACCCTTTTCGAGGCGGCTCAGATGGCCGGGGTCAACATCAGGAGCGTCTGCGGAGGCAAGGGAACCTGTGGCAAGTGCAAGGTGATCGTTGAAAGGGGTGAGGTTTCGGATTCACCCAGCGTAGATAGAAAATTCCTCACCTCTCAGGAGCTCTCCGAGGGCTATCACTTGGCCTGTCAAACGCGGGTCATCGGCGACGCCGAGGTGGACATTCCACTGGAGAGTCGAATAGAGGGGCAGCAGATATTAACCCGAGCAACCATATCGAGTGTTGAATTCAACCCTAGGGTTAGGAAGTTATTCTTGGATGCAAAGCTACTCGCTTCCTTTGAGACAATTCCTGAGGGCATGGTTGGAGCGACCCAGAGAGAATTTTCAAAGCCCACTCGGATGACCGACACCGCGTCAGCGAAGCTCAACGAGATCCTGGTCCAGAAGGACCAAGGGTTGACAGTGACCACAAGCCAAACTGGGGACGGGCTCGAGGTCGTTGACGTTGAGGTGGGGGATACCTCTGGGCGAAACTATGGCTTGGCGATCGACGTTGGCACCACAAAGGTCGCCATGTATCTAGTTGACCTGAATGACGGTGAAATCGTGGATGTGGGCTCGGAGTATAATAGGCAGCTCGTCTTTGGCGAGGACCTCCTCTCGAGGATCGACTACGCCTATAGGGTGAGGAGGGGCTTGACGAAGCTTCAGAGGGCCGTCGTTAAAACTATAAACAGCCTCGTGGAAGAGATCGCCTCCAGAAATAAGGTGGAAACCAGTGAAATAATGGATGTATGTGTCTCTGGCAACACGGTCATGACCTACATGCTTGCGGGGTTGGATCCGTCACCCCTGGTCCGATCGAACGTCGCCGTCTCAAGAGATCCCGTTGAGATTAAAGCGGAGAGACTTGAGATTACTGCAAACCAACGTGCTTGGGTCTTCTGCCTACCCAATGTGAGTAGATTTGTGGGTGGCGACGCCGTGGGAGACGTGCTCGCGTCTGGGCTCTTCGAGAGCCCTGAGATCTCCGTCTTGATCGACATGGGTACGAATGGAGAGGTCATCTTGGGTAGCAAGGGGTGGCTCTTCTCGTCTTCCTGCGCCGCCGGACCCGCCTTTGAGGGTTGGGGGATCCGGTTTGGCATGCGCTCCGTCGAGGGGGCCATAGAGCATTTGAAGATCAACCCGGAGACCCTTAGGTCGAGTTACGCGGTTATAGGGGGCTCCTCTGTAAGGCCTCGAGGGCTCTGCGGGTCGGGGCTGATAGACGCTATGGCCGAGATGTTCAAGGCTGGATTGTTGGACGCCCTTGGCAAGATACAGGTCAAGCGGGAGTCACCCCTGGTTAGAAGGGGCCTGGACGGGTTAGAATACGTCGTCGTCCCAGCTGCTGAGACGGATATAAATAGGGATATCGTCATCACGCAGAGGGATGTTGACAACCTGATGGACTCCAAGGCCGCGACGTGCGCAGCCGTGTCGGTGTTGATGAAAAAGGTGGGGCTGAAGGTATCAGACGTTGAAAACCTTTATCTCTCGGGAGCCTTCGGCAACTACATGGACCCCGAAAGCGCGGTGACTATAGGGATTTTCCCAGACTTTGAAAACGCCAGAGTCGTTCAGCTGGGGAACGGCGCCATAGCCGGGGCATACCTGGCCCTTATGTCGGTGGAGAAGAGGGAGGAGGCGGTGGAGATAGCCGAGACTATGACCTACTACGACCTCACCGCTGATCCCGACTTCATGGATGAGTACAGCGCCGCGTTTTTCCTCCCGGGAAAACCCGAGCTCTTCCCTAGGGCTTTGAGCCAACGAAGCCGCTGAGCTGGAGAGTTTTAGCTATCCAGTTTGGGCCAATCGTGGCGCTCTATCTCGACGGCTTTGCCAAGCTCCTCGGAGAGGTTCTCTAGGTCGTTGAGGATATAGGTGAAGGCGTAGCTCTGCCACTCGCCGAACGCCTCCCTGGCGTAATTCTTCACGGTGGGTATCATCTCCCGGGGCTCCCTATCCATCTCGATCTCGAAGAGGGTGCAGAATATCTTGGCGCTCCAGATGTCCACCGGGAAGGAGGGGTGGGGCGTAATGATCTCGGCCGAGTACTCGCCTATCCCCCTGACGCTCATCAGCTCTCTCTTGGCCTCCTCCGGTGACATCCTCTTTAGGTCCTCCAAGGTGAGGGGGCTCTCGACGAGTCGTCTTGAGAGGGTTTTGATGTAACCAGCCCTGAAGCCAAGTTTGCACCTCTCCCTCAGCACGCCCTCCCCCACCTCCGATATCTTTTGGGGTGTGGGGCAGAGGAGAACCCTACGACCGTCGAACTCGATTATCTCGCCGTAGTTTTCATAGAGCAGGGTCATCATCTGCATGGTCCTCCCCATGGGAGCCATCTGGAGGGTTATGGCCAAGACCGCCGTGTCGAAGAGGGAGGGTCTATGGGTGTCCCTCATGCCATATAGATCCTTCAAGGCTTGCCGCAGAACCCTATGACCCCCCGCCAAGGTGTTGAATTCAGATACGTCCTCCTCGGCGCTCAGGGAGTCAGAGGCGAGCATCGCCGCCTCCTTCTCCTCTGCCTCTGAGAGCCTCTCACCCGAGAAGAGGGTTATTGAAACCTTGGGCTCCTCCAGGGAGCCTGTCGACCTCAGTTTCATCCCGACGGACTCGCCGCTTTGGAGCCTCGCCCCGGTCCACACCACGCCCTTGGAGTAGATTTCATAGGGGGTTAGCCAATACCAGCCGGCGGGCTTGTGAACCGTCAGCTCGAAGTTGTATGGGGGTATGGCGGATAGCTCGAAACTCGATACCTGTTTCAGCTCCACTTCCGGGTCACCTAGGGAGTTCTACGCCCTCAACTCTCCAATCCACTGTGTTTCTCCGTCGTATTTTTGTTGTTACCCCATGTTGACCTCTATTACCCTGGCAGCGTCCCCCGTAACAGAGAAGGATCATTAAAGAATATTCTTGGTAACATTAAAACAGCGTCGCAAGCGGGGTTTTGAAGATGTGTTCTGCGGTTGTAAAAATATTTTTATCGAAGGAAACATCGGATGGGTTTTAAATCTCACGCGTCTAATTGTAGTTTGGGTGAGAGCATCCCAAAGGAGTCTTTTCTACCCTTCGAGTCAAAGTATTTACCCCTAAAGAAGTATTCAGAGGTCTATAGAAGATCTCTTGAGGACCCAGAGGGGTTTTGGGCCGACGAGGCTCTGAGGCTCGAGTGGTTTAGGCAGTGGGACAAGGTCTTGGAGTGGACCCCACCTTTTGCTAGGTGGTTTGTGGGGGGTCTCCTCAACGCCTCATATTTGTGTGTTGACCGCCACGTCAAGACTTGGCATAGGAGCAAGGTGGCCATATACTGGGAGGATGAATTCGGCAACTCAAGGGCCATAAGCTACTCTCAACTCTATAGGCAAGTAAACGCCTTCGCCTCGGTTCTTAGGAAACTCGGAGTTGAGAAGGGTGATAGAGTAGTTCTATACTTACCCATGATACCCGAGCTGCCCATAGCGATGCTCGCCACCGCCAGGATAGGGGCAATTCACACCGTTGTGTTTTCAGGCTTCAGTGCTCGGGCGTTGGCGGATAGGATCAACGAGACGGAGGCGAAGGTCTTGGTGACCGCCGACGGAGGGTTTAGGAGGGGTAAGACCATACCGTTGAAGGGGATCGTTGATGAGGCCCTTGAGGAAGCCCCCTCCGTGGACAGCGTCGTCGTGGTGAAGAGGGCCGATTTGGAGATCGAAATGAGGGAGGGGAGGGACCTCTGGTACCACGACTTGCTCCAGGGTGCCGAGCGCTATGTTGAGCCCGAGCCCATCGAGTCAACCCAGCCCCTCTACATACTTTATACTTCGGGGACGACGGGTAAGCCCAAGGGGATCGTCCACGGCACCGGAGGCTATATGGTCTTCAACTACTCCGCGTATAAGTGGGTGTTCGACATAAAGGATGAGTCTGTCTACTGGTGTACGGCCGATGTGGGTTGGGTGACGGGGCACAGCTCCATCGTTTACGCCCCCCTGGCTCATGGGGCCACCGTGCTCGTCTATGAGGGCGCCCCCGACTACCCAGGGCCGGATAAGTGGTGGGATATCATAGAGAGATATGGAGTTACCATATTCTACACTTCTCCGACGGCCATAAGGATGTTGATGAAATACGGTGAGGAGTGGCCCAATAGACATGACCTCAGCACCTTGGAGGTGTTGGGCACGGTCGGCGAGCCCATAAACCCCGAGGTTTGGCTGTGGTACTATAAATACATCGGCAAGGAGAGATGCCCGATAGTGGACACGTGGTGGCAGACAGAGACTGGGGGGATAATGATATCCCCCGCCCCGGGGATAGAGATGATGCCCCTGAAGCCCGGCTCCGCGACGTTGCCGCTGCCGGGCGTGGAAGTTGATGTGTTGGATGAGGATGGCAGTCCCGTCCCCCCAGGCGTAAAGGGATATTTGGTCATAAAGAGACCCTGGCCTGGGATGCTCATGAACATCTATAAGAGCCCGGAGAGGTACGAGCAGGTCTATTGGTCGAAGTTCCCGGGTATGTACTACACGGGGGACTATGGTATAAAGGACCCTGACGGCTACCTCTGGCTCCTGGGGAGGGCCGACGAGGTGTTGAAGGTGGCGGGACATAGACTTGGGACCATGGAGATCGAGAGCACGGTCGTTTCCCACCCAGCCGTGGCCGAGGCGGCTGTGATAGGGAAGCCGGACCCGGTCAAGGGGGAGAGCGTCGTCGTCTTCGCCGTGTTGAGGAAGGGTTATGACCCAACCGAGGATTTGAGGGGAGAGCTGAGGGGGCACGTGCGCAAGACCATAGGGCCCGTGGTGACCCCCGATGAGATACACTTTGTGAGTAGTCTTCCTAAGACGAGGAGCGGCAAGATAATGAGGAGAATCATAAAGGCGGTGGAGCTGGGTAAGCCCATCGGAGACGTAACCTCGCTGGAAGATGAGGCCTCGGTGGAGGAGGTTAAGCGCGCCTATGAGGAGTTCAGGAGGTTGAGAGAACGCTAGATTTTGAAACCTATTTTTAAGATCTCGATGTTTCTTTATTTCCGAAGCCTATAACCTAGGCCGGGATGGCGGAACCAGGCTAACGCGTCAGCCTCGAGATCTTAAGACGTGGGCCAGATAGCTGATGGACCTCGTGTCCGTGTGGGTTCGAATCCCACTCCCGGCGCCATTTACATCCCCTCCTACCGCTCTCCGATAAAGTAGCGCATGATTGGTCGAGTCTCTGACCGTCGAAGCATTTCCACAAATCCCGTCTTGCGGAACGCAGACACCAAACCAGTATAGGCAAAGACATCGGGCATGCGGGTTTTCTTCGGTTCGACAGGGTATCTTACGACAATCCTTACACCATGTTCCCTGGCGTATTCTACGGCGGCTCTTAGCAGCTTCACCGTGACCCCCTTGCGTCTGAACGGTTTGGCAACAAAAAAAAGCAAGCAACAGACCAAACAGGTTGATCATCGATTCTTTTCAGTGTCCGAGATCGTTCCAAAACCGGATATATTTCTCTCGGGGCTATAGAACACCTTGCGATGGGCTGACCATTCGCATAAGCCAGAAGACTTGGAATTTCACCCGAATCAACTATCCTCTATCTGGTCAAAAATCATTCTAATTTTCTATATCGGTAAGATTTATAAAGAATTAAAATTACCGATATATCGGTAAGCCTTAAATAATTTTCGAATTACCGATATATTAAATCAAACATGGTAAAATGAATAAAAAAAGAGGATGGTTAAGGGAGAGGGTAATCAGGGTTTTATTGAATCACCCGGATGGTAGCTTGACGAAATACAAGCTTTCCAAGGAAGCAGAGTGCTCTTTTTCATGGACCCATGAATTTTTGAACAAATTGGAAACCCTTGGAATGGTAAAAGGAACTAAAATAAAAAATTATGAGGAATTGTTCCAGTTTTGGAAGAAAGTGTATGTCGGCTCCGAGAAAAAGGATTACATGGTAAAGAAGCCTCTGAATGTTCTAAGAAACACAAAGCTCAAATACGCTCTAACGACGTATCAAGCTGAAAACTTGGTTCAAAGTTACCTCTTCCCATCAAGAGTAGATTTCTATATTAAGAAGGATCAGTTGAACAAGTGGCACGAGCTGCTAACAAAGGGGGGACTCGTGGGAAAGGGAAATGTTAGGATACTGATGTCTGATGATCATGTTTTCTACAATTCGTTCAAAAAGGGAGGACTTAACTTGGTATCACTGCCCCAGCTGATAGTTGACCTTTTATGGGAGGGCGGCGTCTGTGTAGAAGCCGGGGAAAAATTGATTAAAAAAGTGAAACTTCATGCTCTATGAACCCTATGAAATAGAGATATCCCAGAAAACCCTAGAAAAAATATTCAAATACCTAAGGAGGTTCTTTTGCCTGCTCGGAGGCTGGGCCGTTTACCTTACGGTTAATGACAACTTTAAATCCAGTGAGGGCAGGGACTACACGGGTTCGAGAGATATAGACCTAGGTTTCCACATAGATAAGAACTGGGGAGATGAACAACTGATAGAATCTCCATTCGCCCACTCACTATCCACACTGAAAGAATTGAGGTTCAAACCAATAAGTTTCAGGCTAGTTAAGCATTTCCACAAAGAGACAAGGGAGGAACTTGGAGAAGAGGCCAAGAGGATTTCACCACACTTAATTTTCTCCCTATACGTTGACCCAGTGGTAGACTTCATTCACCCGTCCATAAAAGAGACCTTCGGCTTCACACCAGTTGATGAACCTTTATTGTCCCTCGTCTTCGAAGAGAATCTCTTTAAGAGTGACAATATCTTCGGAACCCGAACCATGCTACCGCTGCCAGAAATGTTGCTTGCCACTAAGCTAAGTGCTGTACTAATGAGGGATGAAGAACATAAGAGGATCAAAGATATATGTGACATTTATTCTCTGCTGTGGTATTCAGATGAAGAACTGAAATCTCTAAAAAAGAAACTCCATACGATATATTCCGAGAAAAAAACAAAAGAGGTCGCCTCAAGCTTTAACAAGAGAGACCTATTGAGAGTCTCTAGGGTTCTTGGGATAGAAACAGAACTAATTGAAACGGTATTATCGGAACTATTATGATTACCTGTGAGCTGACTATGGATCCTCTTCTCCTATGTGGTCTTCGAGTAGCTTGGCGAGGGCGTCAGCGACGGGCTCCTTCCACTAATGGTGGAGGTCTTCGTTCTGTGGCTACGGTCATGATTATCTGGGGGTTAACCGTTATAGCCATCAAGATCGCCCTAAGAGACGTAGGGCCCTCATCCTCCTCGGGATCTTCATCTACGGTAGGTAGGGTTGTGGATCTAAGTTAATCAGCCGATGAGCCTCCATACGCGCTAAACTTTGAAATATTTAAAGAGATAGGTCCAGTTCCTCCAGCTTCTCCGGCTTGGGTATGCCCATCTCATCCCAGCCCCGATACTCATAATATTCGCTGAGCATCTCGCCCAGGGGGGGTAGGTTTTCCGCCGCGCCCCCAGACCCCCTCTTGTGGACGAGGATCCTAGGTGGGATGGTGTCGTCCTTCCTGCTGATGCCTAGGCGCACGTTGTACATCCGCTTGAGGTTGTATATCCTCTCCCCGGTCCTCATGAACTCCTCCATGGTGAAGTCCCAGCCCGTCACGTAGTTCAGCCATTCCACCATGTGGTGGAGCTTCACCCCTCCGAAGAGGAGGAACTTACAGAGCTTCAGCGAGTCGTACATGCACATCAGGTCCTGCATCTTCGCTGTGAACTCCCCCTTGCCCACGACGCCGTGGCGGTCTTGGACCTCTGGATAGCCCAAGTCAGCCATGGTGACAGTCCTCTCAAAGAGGTGGGTACATCCCTGGAGGTGGCAGGCCCCCCGGTTCGAGGTAGCGTATCCGAGGCCCACGCTGTAATGAGCCCTAGGATCGTGAGCTGGAAGCTCCAAGCCCTTCGAGTGCAGGGCGAACTCCGATGTCAAGCCCCCGATCTTCTCAGCGGCCCTCTCGATGCCCTCGCCTAGGAGCCAGCCCAGCCCCTCCTCCCTCTCGCCGATCGTCTCCACCATCTGAACCATCGCCTCTGCGTTGCCCCAAGCGAGGTCGAGGTCGCCCGTGTCCCTCGAGGTGATTAGGCCTTTCCCATAGGCCTCCATGGCGAAGGCGATCACGGCGCCCGTGGAGATGGTGTCTAGGCCATACCTGTTGCAGAGCTCGTTGGCCTTCGCTATGGCCTCAAGGTCGTCGATCATGCATAGGGAGCCGAGCATGGCCAACGTCTCATACTCGGGGCCAGCGCCGTCCACGCCCGCGTACAAGCCCTTCGTGACCTTGACTATTCTCCCGCAGCCGATGATACACCCTGAGCAGTAGTATCGGCTGGTGAGGATGGTCTTGGCCATGGTTTGCCCAGAGATCTTCTCGGCCCCCTCCTCAAAGGTGCCCTCAAGCCAATTCTTGATGGGTAAGTCTCCGAGCTTCTCTATAGTTGTCATGCCCGAGCTCGTCCCATAGTCGTGCATGCCCTTGGTGTTCTTCACAATCAGGGGGTTTAACTCCCTTAGGTTTTGAGCCAACCCCTCCTCGTCGGCGACCCTAGGCCCTCCGCTGCCCCTGACGCCTATGGCCTTGAGGTTCTTGGAGCCCATGACAGCCCCCGGCCCACACCGCCCCGCTGCCCTCCCATCCCTCCCATCGGTCATAACCGCGGCTATCCTCGCCAACCTCTCACCCGCGGGTCCTATGCTCATGACCACGGCCTTGGCGTCGGTTTCACCCTTGATAGATTGATCAAGGACGTAGGTGTCTTGACCCCAGAGGTGGTCCGCATCCCTTATCTCCACGTCTCCATCGCATATCCAGACGTAGACCGGTTTCTCGGCTCGACCCTTGACGACGACCCCGTCGTAGCCCGCCCTCTTCAGTTCGGTCCCCCATGTACCACCCACGTCGCTCTCGCCGAAGATGCCCGTTAGGGGAGACCTCATGACCACATGGTGCCTACCCGAGAGGGGCACCTTGGTGCCCGTCAAGGGCCCGGTCATGAAGATCAGCAGGTTTTCGGGGCCCAGCGGATCGGTTTCAACGCTCGTCTCATCGTAGAGGATCTTGGCGGCCAGGCCGCTCCCGCCGATGTATTTACTGAGGAGGGCCTCCTTCAGCGCCTCCTCCCTGAAGGATCTCTCGGTGAGATCTATTCGAAGAATTTTACCCATGTATCCTCCAACCATATGCTTCACCTCTCAAGCACCCCTCCGAAAACGGGTGGGAGAACACCCACCTCGTCGCCCTCCCTGATCACGTCTGATAGGCGGGCCTCCCTCCCGTTGACGAGGATCACCATGTTCCTACTCAGCGCTTCCTCTCCCTTGGCGCTGGGTAGGTAGGACTTCATGTTGGGGAACCTCTTCGCCAAGATCTGTAGAAAGTCCTCAACCCTCACCTCTGTCCCTGCGACCTCAAACTCCTCGGTCTTTTTGTGGGTGATGTCTTGGAAGTGAGCGTAAAACTTCACAGTGAATCTGACTCTTGACTCAGCCCCTCCGGTTGTGTCTTTTATGGTCCCCGACATGCCGCCCAGCCCGCACCGCATTATTTAGTTATTTTACGCGGAGAATAAATAGGTGTTGTGATTGGGGGAAAAGCGAGATGCCCACCTTCACCGCCGACCAGTTGAGAGAGGTGTGTTCGAAGATCCTTGAAGCCGCTGGCGCATCCAAAGATGAGGCGGGAATCGTGGCCGACCACCTGGTCAAATCAAACCTCTATGGACATGATTCACATGGAGTCCTGCGCATACCTTGGTACATCAAGCTGATCGAGGAGGGATCCATTAGACCCGGGGCTGAAGTTAAGGTTCTGAGGGAGACGGAGGCCACAGCCCTCTTAGATGGTAACTGGGGGTTCGGACAGGTGGTGGCCAGAGACGCTATGGAAAGGGCTATTGAAAAGGCTGGACGCTGCGGCGTTGGAGTGGTGGCTCTGTTCCATTGCTTCCACATCGGCAGGCTGGGAGAGTACTCGGCCATGGCCGTGGAACGCGGTATGATAGGGATCGTCCTCTGCAACGCCCCACCGAATGTGGCGCCCTTCGGGGGTAGAAAGGCCTTGATCGGCACGAACCCCATATCCATCGCCGCGCCCACAGCTGAGGGAAGGCCCATAATCTTGGACATGGCGACGAGTGTAGCCGCCGCCGGCAAGGTGTCGCTGGCCCTCGAGAGGAGACAGAGAGTTCCAGAGGGTTGGATAATAGACAGCGAGGGAAACCCAACGACCAACCCAGCGGACTTCCGTCCTCGGCTCGTAGACCTGGTCTCCGCCAGAGGCCCCATCAAGATGGGGGCCTTGCTACCCGTCGGGGGGTACAAGGGGTATGGACTCGGCTTGATCATCGAAGTCTTGGGCGGGGTCTTGGCTGGGGCGGGTGTAAGCCACGAATGTGGGGGCAACGGCGTCGTCACGATGGCCATAGACGTAGGGGCCTTCAGACCTCTCGAGGAGTTTAAGCGCACCACAAGTGAGTTGGTTAAGATCATCAAGGATTCGCCTAAGGCTCCGGGCTTTGAGGAAATCCTCGTCGCCGGTGAGCCAGAGTTCAGGGCGGAGGAGCAAAGGCTGAAAGAGGGGATATTCGTCGAGGATGCCACTTGGAGCGCGCTGGTGGAGATCGCTGAAGAGTTGGGGACATCCCTGGGAAATCTGGGCTAGGCCTTATCTACGTGGCGGCTTAATGTTTGGTGGTGGGGATGCCAAAGCGAAGATATATCAAATTAAGGCCCATAGGGTTCGTCAAGACCGAGGCCGGCGTGGCGGAGATCAGAGAGGATAGGAGTAGCGTGGTCTCGGAGATCGTCATAGATGAGGGGCTCACTGAGGCCTTGGAGGGTGTCGAGGACTTCTCACACCTCTTTATCATCTTCTTCATGCACAAGATTCCAAGAGATAGAGAGGAGGTCTTGAGGGTTCACCCCCGGGGTAGGGTGGACATGCCCCTGCTCGGGGTCTTCGCCACGAGAACGCCCCATCGGCCGAACCCCATAGGCCTTACCTTGGTGGAGCTGTTGGAGAGGAAGGGAAACGTCCTCAAGGTTAGGGGCCTTGACGCCATCGATGGAACCCCCGTCTTAGACATCAAGGGTTATGACCCCATGGACGCCGCGGAAGACGCGAGGGTGCCTGAATGGTGGATGAGGCTGATAGAGGGAAATAAAGGTTAATGCGTTTTTAGTGATGAAAACTCTCATCGCCCTCTGCTTCAACACATCTATTAATTAGAGATACCTCTACTGGTTTGGAGAGTGAGATGAAGATCGAGAGCCCGCTGACCTTTCAAACCAAGGAGGGCAAGCAATACCACGTTAGGGCTCACCCCGAGGACATAGGAAGCTACGCCCTTCTCCCGGGCGACCCCGAAAGAGTGGAAAAGATTGCTAAACACTTGGATGAGGCAACTGAAGTAGCTTATCACAGAGAGTTCTGCGTCTGGACCGGGGCGCTTAAGGGTGAGAAGGTCACCGTGTGCTCCACCGGGATAGGGGGTCCCTCCACCGCGATAGCCGTTGAGGAGCTCTCTAGGCTGGGTGTTCGAACATTCTTGAGGATTGGAAGCTCCGGAGCCATCCAGGAGCCCATAAGGTGTGGTGACCTGGTAATTAGCTCTGCCGCGGTGCGTCACGACGGGGCCTCTGACAGGTATGTAGAGTTGTCTTATCCCGCTTATGCAAGCTATGAGGTGACGTTGGCCCTGGTGGAGGCGGCGGAAAAGCTTGGATACAATTACCACGTTGGGGTCACGGTTTCAAGCAGTAGCTTCTACGTGGGGGAGGGGAGGCCTGGGTTTGGGGGGTATATGCCCAGCCACGCTAGGAACTTGTTGGATGACTTTAGGGAGGCGAGGATTCTTAACCTCGAGATGGAGTGCGCCACCCTCTTCGTGCTCGCCTCGATCTTCGGTCTCAGGGCTGGAGCCACTTGCGCCGTATACGATAACATGGTGACAGGTGAGGTACGCATATCAGGGGAGGAGGAGAACATAGAGGTAGCAATGGAGGCCACGAAAATTCTGATAGATTGGGATAGGGCAAAAGCGAGGATGGGGAAAAGATACTTCTACCCAAGCCTCGCTCGTTAAGCCTTGGGTCTCCCCCCTTTCCGTAATCCCCGTAGAATGCGAAATGTTAAGATCGCTAAAGCAATAAATCGACGAGAAGATGCTAAACAAGGATTTTGGTATAGGATTGATGGTCAGGGACCAAAGTCTTATATTCAGTCTTTTCGAGAAAATGGTATTCTAGGCCTAAAAAATGATATACAACATGAACTCGACGATTTACACCATGATTTGGAACACTTGGTAAATGTGTCAATTTTACTTTTAGACAAAGAAGAAAAGTCGCAAAAATCCAAAGAAAACTAAGGCTAATGTCAAGTTGACTTTTTTAGAGGGTTAAATCCAGTTAGATACAGATAATTTTTACCTCTCGCTTACAGGAATCTCTTTTGCTTGCTTCTCCGCTTCTTGATCCGCTATCTGTAGAGATGTCTCATTTATGATCTCTTCCAGCCTTTTTACTAATGGGTGCTCCATGTTTATCCTGTACATCGTTGCCCTTCCTATGTTCCTTGAAACCTTGACTATTCCTAATTCTTCTAAATCCTTGAAGTTCTTGTAGAAGGTCTGCTTGCTCATCCCCAACTCCCTTATGACCTCGCTTTTGTTGAAATCAAAGTGAGGATTGTCTAAAAAAATGTCTAATATTCTTAGCTTCGGCGAGTAACCAAACATCTTCACGAAAAGAGTTTCCTCGAGATCCTTGTATCTGACTTCTCCCATGCCTACCTAACCCTAACTATTAGATGCCGAGTAACGTATTTAAATATTAACCATTAATGGTATTGTAAATGTACCATGTCTCTTGTTATCCCAGATGAAAAAATCAAGGTAATCATCCTAAGTAAGCTAAAGAATAGGGGCTGTTGGGGGGCTAGATACACGCCTCTTGATAGTCTAGTGCGCTGGCTTAGTAGACGGATAAAAAGGGATGGGAAAAGGATTCAAAGAATGGTGAAGCAACTCGTCAACGAGGGATATCTTATGTTACATAAGAAGGGTACAACAGTCTCTTTGAACCCAGCAAGAAACCGAGAGATCATAGAGTTAATCAAAAGAACTTAGTTTAAAGCCTCGCTCGTTAAGCCTTAGGTCTCCCCCCTTTCCTCCAATAGCCCAGCCCCGCGTAAATACTCCACCAGCGCCTCGCACCCGGTCTTGGCATAGAGGGACACAATGTTTAGAGCGGTTTTGATGTCTAGTCGCTCGAGCTCCACGTCGGCGCATCGCTGCGTCAGGGCTTTCGCCGCCCTCAGTACTTCGCCGTTTAAGTGGGAGTCCGCGTGATCCGCGAGATAGACAACCAAGGCCTCAATGGACTTCGGTGAAATAGATCCATGCCGCCCGAAGTGAGCCGCAACCGCGTGGATCACTTCCAGGGGGAAATCCCTCTTGGTCATGTCGACGGCGGCCAAGGTGATGTGGTCGATGCGCTCCGCCAGCCTCGAGTGGGACACCCGTCCATCCTCACCCCTCTCATAGGTGGGCACCTTCATGTAGTCGTGGAGGATGACCCCTGAGAGAACCACGTCTCGATCTACCTTGCCCCGCCCTCCATAGACCTCCTCGATCAGGTCGCAGAGGAGGAGGGCGATTCTTGTGGTGGATACCGTGTGCTCCAAGAGACCTTGAGGGTAGGCGTGGTGCCTCCTCCTAGAGGCGGGGGACTCGGAGACGTCGAAGCCCTCGAAGGTCATGCCCCATAGGTCTTTCTTGGGCGTGAAGAAGGCGTCTCTGGTCTTCTCTCTCAGCTCCTCATCTTTAATCATATCGATGAATCCGTTAACCGCCTTGATCAAACCTGCTTTCTTTCCCAACACTATCAACCACTAATCAATTAAGATGTGATATTACTTATTTGAGGGCTACACACGCCCTCCATCTTAACTCAATCGAATGCAAAGAAAAAAATACGATCCTACGTCACTATTTATGGCGTGGAAATGCGGAGACTGTTCGGGACGGCGGGTATAAGGGGCGTATTCAACCGAGATCTAGACAGTAACTTGACTCTTAAGGTCGCCTTAGCAGTTTCAAAGGATGATGAAAGGGGAAGGGTCGCTGTAGCCAGGGATGGCCGCTTTGGAAGTCAAGCGATGAAATATGTCCTAGAAAGCGGGTTTTTATCCAGTGGATGGGACGTCCTAGATGTTGGGGTGTGCCCCACCCCGATCCTCGCCTTCGCCACCAAAGAATATGACTGTAATTATGGAGTAATGATGACCGCCTCCCACAACCCCCCGGAGTACGTTGGCATGAAGATATTCGACGGTGATGGAATGGAGATACCCGAGGAAAAAGAAGTGGAAATTCAGAGGAGAACAGAGGAGGGAGACCTCCCAAGGGGCATGTGGAGTAGGATCGGGCGAAGCATCCAAGGTGAAGGGGCGGAGCAACACTACATCAAAAAATTGCTGGAAGAGCTCCCCGAAGAAGGGAAAAGATCCCTAAACATACTGGTTGACTGCTCAAATGGACCCGTGACCACGCCCATTTCAAGTATTCTCTCCAACTTGGGCCACCGAATTCTCCTCTACAACTCCCATTGTGATGGCTGTTTCCCGGGTCGACGGCCAGAGCCCACGCCGAAAAATCTCGAAAAGACCGCGAGGCTTGTAAGAGACTTGGGGCTAGATCTCGGGATTGCCTTCGACGGCGATGGTGATAGAGTCTCCTTGATAGATGAAAGAGGTAGGTTTATCTCGGTGCACACGGTGGCGGCCACATACGTCAAGAGGAGGCTGGAGGAACAGTTCAATAAAAAAGTGGTCGTCTCCATAGACACGTCGAGGGCAGTTGAGGAAGTAGTCAACCAGGCGGGGGGAGAGGTCTTTTGGAGCAGGCTTGGAAAGACCTTTGTAAGGGTCAAGGATCTAGGAGGCGCTATAGGATCAGAGCCTTGGAAGATTGTGGATGTGGATTGGGGACTCTGGGAAGACGGGCTCTTTGAGGCGGCAAAGATCGTGAGTTGGATGAGTCAGACCAGCTTGAAGGCTAGTGAGTTTTTTGGACAGGTGCCGGAATACCCTCAAGTGAGGTGGAGTCGCTCAACGGAAAGCCGATTAGAGGCCGAGGAGACGATGAGAAAGATCGTGGAGAAGATGAGGCCAAAGGCTCAAAGGGTAATTACAATAGATGGGGTGAAGATGGAGTTTGACGAGCGAACCTGGCTCCTCGTCAGGACGTCAGGTACAGAAAACAAAATCAGAGTTTATGTTGAAGCTGAGACAGAGGAAAAACTGAGTAAGATAACTGAAGAATTATCTCAATTGAACAACGGAAAGGTTGGGTGGGAAACTTAAGATTAACATCCTTGCGTCGATGCCCGAATGATCGACTTAAGACGCTGTGTCCCTATTAATGTTCATGACTTGAGGCTGAGAGAATTTATCCCATTATAGGCGGCTCTTCAGTTGGGGAATGGTTTCAATCTTCTCGAGGACCTCTGACGCGGTTATCGTCGCCTTCTGTGGATAGCGCCTAACATCCGTCTCTATGAATACCGGAAACTCGAAGGGTGCAGCCATCCCCACGATGAGGGCTCTGTGATCCTTTAGGCCAGAAACCAACTCGCTGATCCGATTCTTGGGATACCCCGTCACTGAGGCTATCTGGTCATGGTCGGCCCCAGACATTAACCTAAAGACTAGGTGAGTGTTACACTGGGCCAACAGCGCCTTTGAGACATAGGCTGGACGCTGCGTCATGATCATAAACCCTATGTTATATCCGCCTAGTTGACTACAGCAAGCAGCCAGCATATCTAGGCTCTTGGTCCCAAAGGGGTCTCCGAACGTTGGAGCCCCCTTTTCGGGGGCGTAGAACTGAGCCTCTTCAACCACCACCAAGCACGTAAACTCTTCCCCCTTAGACGCCGTGGCGGCGGCGAAGAGTTCCTCTAGCACCGACGTCAAAACCGTTTGCTGGCCCCGGATGTCTGGGTCTGTGCTTAGATCGATGATGATCACCGGTTTCTCGGTTAAGAGCCTCACGACGCTCGGAGACTCATAGCTCATGTTTGTTAGCTTTTCCAGGTTTTTTCTGTGTCTGTTGAGGGATGCCTCGATTTCACCGAGTATCCTGGATCTATCTCTTTTTACGTGTTTCTCGGCTAGAGACAATATGTTCTCCCTGTCAATCTCCCCCCCGTACTGTATGATGTCCCTAACAGCGGTGGCTAGGAACCTCCCTGAAGCCCTCTCCGTTGTCAACCCAAACATCGAGGCTATGGTTTCCCTTCTCAAGCTCTGGAGGGATTGAAGTTCTCTATAATCTAAGATCCTAGCCATGCCGTTCGCGACCAGTGGGTTATATTCGCCGTACCTGTCGAAGACCAAGAATCTTCCAGCGGGCACCTTGGTTGAACACGCCTCGATCAAACTCATGACGAAGCTGGTCTTCCCACTTCTCGTCATACCACATATAGAGACGTGGCCCTTGGTCAATAGGTCCAAGCTTAGCTGTATGGGTATCCCCGAGTAGGGATCTACCCCCACGTCTATCTGGAGCCCCCTCTGATACTTTAGGAAGTGTCTAATTAGCGTTTCATCGGCTCTATGAACCGTCGACCCGGGCGATGGTGGGAAGTCCATTCGGTTAAAACTTCCATCGGCATCCATGTAGCCCAAGGCCTCAGCCTTGAGAACGACGACTTCCTGCTCATTCCCCATTTTGATCCCCCGTTTGGCCAAGAGGGCTCCGAACGATAGGGAGAACATCTCAGGGTTTTTCGCCGAGCCCGCGAAGATCCTTGCCAAGCATAGTGAACCGCTCACCGGGTGTTTGAAAACACAATAGTCTCCACGAGTCAGGCCCGCCCTCTCGGTTAACACCAGTTCAAACACATTCATTCCTGAGGGACTGACAACAACGCCTATCTCATCCATGCTCAAGATGGCTCCTCCCCTGAGAGGATGAGGAATTCCTCTCCCCTGATGGGCCGCATCATGGATTCAGATGAGGGATCATCCTGCAAGGAGGTGAGCATCATCCTTACGTAGCAAGCTCTATAAATGTCGCTAGATATTCCTACTAAGCTGTCCGCCTTCAAAATGTGAACTGGAACACCGGTTAGAGGGTCGGTCGTAGACATTATTATTTTAACTACGTCTTCAATGGAAACCCAGGAGGGAGCTTCGAGTCTCAAGGGACCCTTCATCTCCGTGGTCTTAACGTAAACAACTTGAAATAGATTCTTTATAGATGTTTTTAGACTGGGCGCCAGAGAACCATCCCTTCGTAGCCTTCCCATATAAAAGGATATAGCTGGATGCTTTCCAGGAGAGAGGGGGCGAGTCATTTCTCCGACCTTTAAAAATCGATCCAAGAGGGCCGCATCTCTAATGCTTTCATTAAAGAGCTGGCTTGTGGGCCTCTTAACGACTCCAACTACGTTGATATCGTTGTTATAGCAATATTCTAGCAGTCTGAGTATAGTGCTGGTGCATTCGGCTTGGTGTTGAGGATAGGTTGTCTTCGAATCGATCTCCACTCCATCGACCTTAGTGAGAAAATAGGCTGGAAGAAGAAGTAAACTCCCATCTATAAAAAGAAAGTCTGGGTGCCTCTCCATCGCCGTCTTAAGAGCGATTCCAAAGACGAGTTTGTGCTCGAGAAGGCTAAGCCAGAGGCTGCCTTGACTTGAAAGGATTCTGTAGACGGATCCGTCGCATACGGGGTTTGTATCCACAACTTCGTAGGGGGAACTGGTATATGAAAGTGCCGAGACGACTCCGAAGTAGAACCCCTCTAGGTTTTTTCCACTAGACCCACCATCCACACCAGATACTAGTGAGTCCCACCTGAAGTTCTCCTCTATATCGACCTTAGAAATGTTTTTAAGAAGTTCCTTGGGCGGTCTTGGAACTCGAATTACCTTAAGTCTGGAGGCTTGATCCATAATTCTCGCTAGGATTGCGGGATAAGTCTTCGTCTCCTCAACGCGTTTTTCATAACTCAAACAAATCACGAGATCTCAGTTGATGTTCGATCTAAAATCAGTTTAACTAAAACGTATAAAGTACATTAAGATAATATGGGTTTCTTAGTACAAATTTACAGTTAATAAATGTATATTTTTCCCTAACTACATATCATTAAGGAGATGTTATCGACTACGGTAAGATGGGGGCTCTCGGCCCGGTTAAATAATCACTCCAACTTTATGACGTATAAGTCCATGGAAATATTGATTGAGCCCCCAATTGATGAAAAAATAAGATTTATGACAACCCTTATCTCCCTACTCAGCATCTTCTTTGTTTATGAGGTAGATGCCGGTTTTACCTCACTATGTCTTGAAAGAGGCGTTTGATTGTTGAGAGTGGAGTTAAAAGGGCTTCTTTACATCCCGACTACCCAGGAGTTTCTGCTCAGGAAATGACCATATGAGTTCCTTTGAAAATGCCTTTAAGGAGATAGCTGAAAGGGGAAAAAGGCTAACCGTAGATGCGATGGAGTTTTTGGAAAATCTCGGTTCAGAGGTTGATGTAAAAGAGTTATTAAAAGAAGTCCTTGAGCAAACCGAAGATGTCTTTATTTCACTAGAAAGCATAAAGAAGGCTCTAGAGAAGACAAAGCAATCAGAGTTCGCCCCCTCAGTTCGATTATTCCAACCGGAGGCAAAATCTATTGACTCAAAATTAGAGGTTCTATATGACCCTGGCAAGAAGATATCGCCTGGAGTTGCGGTAAAGGATTTTATAGATTTGTTTAGGAGCCGCTATAAAAAGGAGGTTTCAATCATTAGGAGGGGGTTGGGTCTACGAGCCTTTGACGGAATTGAAGATGCGCTAACAATGAGGAAGGGTGAGGCCTCCTTAACAGTGGGACTTTTAGTAACCAAGAGATCTAGGAAGAAAGGGATGTGGATGGAAATTGAGGATTTTCATAACAAGATGGTCTTCTTCGTAAGCGTGAAAAACCTTGAAGCATATCGCAAGGCTAGGCAGGTGCCCTTGGATTCGGTTATAGCGGTCCGGGTGAGAAAGATAAGCGAGGGTTTTATGATGGCTGAGGAAATTTATCTTCCGGAGGTCAATAGCTATGAGGTCTCTAGAAGTGAAGAGGAGATATATGTAGTCCTAACCTCTGATCTCCACGCGGGGAGCAAGATGTTCCTGAAAGATCTTTTTAAGAGATTTATTCTATGGCTCAACGGGCAATATGGAGATGATGAATTAATGAGAATAGCTTCAAGGGTTAAATACATAGTGTTTGCTGGCGATTTGGTGGATGGTGTGGGCATATATCCTAATCAGGAGTTAGAGCAAGAGGAATTCAGGGTTAGGAGACAGTATCAGTCCGTGATAAAACTATTGGAACAGATACCAGAATATATAGATATTGTAATTATACCTGGAAATCATGATGCAACGAGGCGGGCCCTCCCTCAGCCTCCGATACTTAGGGAATACGTGGAGGAACTCTACGAATCGGATAGATGTGTATTAGCCGGCAATCCTGTAAATTTAAGTTTACATGGTGTAAACATATATTCATTCCACGGTAGAAGCTTAGATGACTGTATGGCAATGATGCCGGGATCAGAACGAAATAACGTGTCAGAGGCTATGAAAACTTTGTTGAGGGTGAGACATATTTCACCCACCTACGGGCTGCACACAAGGATAAGCCCACAGGAGACGGATGACCTAGTTATACCTATGGTGCCAGACATATTTCATGCGGGGCACATCCATATTAATGATCACACCTACTATAAGAATACGCTTATAGTAAACTCTGGGACGTGGCAAGGTCAAACCAAATATCAGAGGGAGATAGGACTGATACCTACGCCCGGCCTAGTACCCGTAGTTAATTTGGCGAATTTGGAAATTAGGCTCGTAAAGTTTCTTTGAATGTTCTAAAATTAAGGTTTCAATTTAGGGTGTGAATATCTCCCCGATCACGGCATCTCCCATTAGGGACTCTTGTATCATGTTCCTAGGAATTTCTAGGCCTATAGTGGTCACCCTACCTCCCCGCCTTCCAAAATTCTCGATTCTTCTATCCAATAGTCCTAGAACGCTGAGTTCCCTAACGAGACTGAAGAAGCGACGAGATGAGAGGGCATGTCCAGCGAAGTCTTTGGCCATGGAAAAATACTTCGCATATACGAGGCTGCTCTTCACGCGTGCATCTGATGGCGATAAAGAATCTAAAACAGCTGCCAAAACCAGTTTAGAGTGAAGCGGCAGACTTCGAACTACCTCTACAACACGGTTTTGCTCGATTCTTTCACGTGCCTTATTGATATGTGGGATTCCAACTCTATCGGATCCCTCACTCTCGGCTAGTTCTCCAGCAATCCTCAGTAAATCAAGAGCCTTGCGGGCATCCCCGTGCTCGGCACCTGATATGGCGGCGCAGAGGGCAACGGCCTCGTTAGATATGGATCCTTTCTTAAAAGCCAAATCAACCCTATCCCGTAGAATCGCCTCGAGTTCTTCTGGGGTATATGGCTTGAAAATGATTTCTTCTTCGCTCAAGCTGCTCAGGACCCGTGGATCCAGATACTCCTTAAATCTTACGTCGTTTGATATGCCTATAATCATCACATTTGCTTTAGGGGCTTCATCATTCATCCGGGTGAGGCCATAGAGAAGGTCGTCTCCATAGCGAGTGACTAAAGAATCTACTTCGTCAAGAACCAGTATAACAGGATGCCCATCGGACATCACTTTATTCTTGAAGCGCTCAAAAACTTCTCTAACTGCTAGACCGGTGAAGGGGACTTGAATTTCAACATCTCTGGCAAGTGCTGACGCCACTCTATATTCTGTACCAGCTAATCTACAGTTGATATATGAGAAGCGGATAGGCCTATTTATTTCGTTGCTCCTTTCCATTAGCTTAGATATTACGTATCGAGTGACGGCTGTCTTTCCCGTTCCAGGCTTTCCGTATATAAATAGGTTGGAAGATCTTTGATTACGAATTAATGAAGAAAAAAGATAACCCATTCGGGAGATGTGGTTTTTGCGAAATAGCAGTCTTTTAGGTATGTAATCATGAAATAGGACTTGTTTGTTCTCGAAGATCTGAGGTCCATGTAGAGCTCTTTTAAAAATTTCGTCTAGTATTTCGTCTTCGCTTTTGGGGTCTTTCAAGCTTTACACCTTTCACACGCACCCTATGATAACCAATGTTTCCACTATAACAGATAAAGAGTTTGTAACTACGATGTTCTTATTATAATATAAAATATATCTTTCAATTTAGTCCATTTAAAATTAAAAAATTATATATAAATATATAATAAAGTAAAATAAATTCTATAAAAAAGTAAAAATAAAAGTTAAATATTACAAATTAACCTACAAATTAAATTTCATCAGTAACACTCGCTCTATAGGGGTGTGTGGACCACGCCTAAGATCAATTTAAAAATATAAAAGAAAATTCACATAGTGTGAATAAGGCAGATAAAACTAAATTTTAAATGAATAAAAACCTTTTAAACCTTCATTTGAAAGCATTCAACCCCTCTGTTTCAAGTGAATCCAGTGAATAAAAAGCGATTGCTACGGAGGTTAACGAACAAAATAAGATCCACGGTTACAATTCACTATTATTCAACTGTGAATTGTAGATATGTAGAGACGATAGAATGCAGACGAAGAAGGTGCGGATAGAGACTATCCTAGAAGATGGTACAAAATTTGTTGTTTCTCTTCATGGGCTCCCTAGCCGTGAAAAGATCTCAAAATTTTTTGATTTAATCGAACTAATGGGCGCTGAATTTTCCCAGGATCTCAGATATGAATTAGATTTTGACCAGATGACCCATCTTGAACGCCTTGCATACATTATAAGGAAGAACCTATTTGGCCGACAATTTACGATTAACGACGTAGCTGAGGAACTTGAAAAGGAATTCGGATACTCCATGAAGCGAAGCACATTAGCCACATACCTATCCAGACTAGTAGATCAAAACAGATTGAACCGGAGAGGGACACGCGGGCGCTATCGATACAACATAAACACAAAGAACCTCGTTACATCCGCTCAAACACTAAGAGAATACTAATTAATCATACCCTAGAAATTTCTTTTACCAAAACATACATGTAAGGCCTCTTTGAATCATCCCTATTCACAAAACCTAATTCATACAATTTCTTTAACTCTCTCGATATGTGTTCCCTAGATAATCCAGTTAATCTTTGAATATCCTTATAGTTTCCTGGACCCGACGCCAAACTATCAATGATCTTCTTTTGAGTATCATTCAACTCTATCTGATATTTCCTCATAACCGGTGTGGAAACCGGGATCCTTAGTTTTTCTATTCGATCGCGCAACTCATCAACTTGCTCCTCGAGCATCTTAACCTTGCTATCCAAGGACCGGATAAGTTCTCTCTCAGACTCCCCTCTTTCAACAAGATCTTTCAGACTGTAGATTTCAGCATCCATTTCTCTAATTTTTGATGTGGCATCTGAAACTTCTATGCGCGTTTGGATCGTTTCCTTTTTTATTTCTTGGATCTTCCTATTAACTTCTATCAAGATGCCCTTAACCAAGTTTCTTGCTCTATAATATTCTTTCCTCAATCTTATAGTCTTTTTAGAGTAGTCCCTCACAAGAAGATACATAACCACCGTGATAGAAAAAATAAGGGATGCTAAGGATGTCGCTTCAATAAGGTTCATCTATGCCGCCCTTAACCAACCATAAAAACTATGCAAGATTAACAACGTCAAGTAAAAAAATAATTTCGTGACATCATCATAACTCACATCACAATTTAAAAACAATCATAGATATATAAATTTATTTTCCTTTGTTATTATTACATTAAAAGCATTTTAATCATTTATTTCCAAGATCTCGAAATATTATGTGAATCACAAATTATTTAACATCCTCCTTTCACACGAATACATATAACATCACAAATAAAAAAAGTTTATATTGAACTAATATCTATATTTTAAAGTCAAATACGAAGACTTTAAAGTAACATAAACCGATAAAGAATCAATTACCAGTGATTTGTGATAAACATTTTAATCACAAATTTTTTAACACAAAATAATTATAATTTAATTATTTAGGCTTTATTAACAGTTTCTCTCTTGATTTTACCTCTATCTTTTAGTTTTATAATCATTTTAATTATTATTTTATGACATCACAATAATGATTTTCATATTTTCCGGAGATCTCGAAGAATTTTGTCAATTAAAGCCCCATTTGGACTTATTCCTTCTTTAATAATGAAGTTTGTGATATTTATCAATGCACTAAGCGCTTCTACATCAATTATTTGAAGCATAGAAACCACCATCAACGTTATAATCGACCTCCTCAAATTTGTTCTCGCTTGAGTGACCGATCTATAAAAGCTTCCTTTTGACACCCTTTTCTTTAGTATTCTAACTTTACCTTTACTATTTAAAATTTTTTCTCCCATAATTCTTTTATTTTTCCATATTAGAAGTGTAATTAATTGATTTTCCGTTAAATGAGAGTTTTTTAAAAGATTTCTAAAATAAGGATTTTTAAGGATTATTTTGATCTTTTTATCGCTCTCCGACATTTTTAAGAATCTCCGCGGCGTGTTAAATATGTTATACAAATGTGTATTACTTACTCTTTCAAATAAATACTTACTTTATTCACTTAAAAGGGGACCCTAAAAGCTCTCTATGAACATATGATTAGAGTTAAATATTAAAAAAGTCTAGTAGGGTTGGAGGCTTATCTTTGGGGAGAAGAAGGAGAAAACGCATCATCAAGACGATTAAAAGAACTATACCTTCCATATTTAACTGCCCTAACTGTGGTGCCCAGGCCGTCATAGTGAAAATAGATCGGAGTCACTTGTCTGCAATGGTTACATGCGGGTATTGCAACCTGATGTGGAACACTGAAATAAGGACGTTTGAAGAACGGGTAGATGTATACAGCCGATTCGTCGATGCCTTCCTTGAGGGCGAACTGGAGATATGAAGGGAAAGGTAGAGAGTTATCTATGGGATAAAATTAGGGAACGGGGAGCGATCCACCTCTCGTTACTCGATCCCTTAAACACCCCCACGGAGAGCTTGGCCGAAATTCTAAGGGATGTTGAGATGGCGGAGTCAGCTGGGATAATGGTCGGGGGGTCTACGGTAGGCAACGTTGAGCTTCTAAACGAATTCGTTTCTACCGTAAAGGGAGGCACAGACCTACCCGTGATTCTCTTCCCTAACAATATCTCCGGGTTGACACCCGCTGCTGATGCAATATGGTTTATGTCTCTATTTAATTCAAGAAACCCTTACTACATCACGGGTGCGCAAATGCTCGCAGCTTCAACAGTAAAAAAATTCAATCTGGAGCCCATACCCCTAGCCTACCTAATCATTGGAGAGGGTGGAGCCGCAGGAGTTATAGGTGACGCAAACGCCATTCCCTATAATCAACCCGAAATCGCCGCCTCCTACGCCCTCGCAGCGGGTTTTCTTGGCCTGCGTTTTGTCTATCTCGAAGCCGGATCTGGGGTGAAAACCCCTGTTCCCCCAGACTTCGTCTCTGTTGTTCGAAAGACCGCTCCAGATGTGTTATTAATCGTCGGGGGCGGCATAAGAGATGGGGAACGGGCCTATCAACTTGCAGAGGCGGGCGCCGATATATTAGTTACGGGTACCCTAATTGAAGACTCTCCACTCAGGTTAAAGAAGCTCTCAGAGATCGTCGACGCTATTAGACGTGGCGCCTCCTTGAGGCGGGGTTAATCAACAGTGGCCTTCGATTACAAGTATTTTCGTAGGCGACTGCTTCGAGTACCCATGAGAGGGGGCGAAAGAAAGTATTTTCTGGATATTTTAAATAAAGCATCCAAGGAATATGATTTCGCTGCTGAGGCGAGGAACAAAAACATTGATCCAGAGGCAGTGCCTGAGTGTGCCTTCACTTGGGATATGGCTGAGCGCGTCGAGAGACTTGTAGGTCCAAAGGGCGTGGCGGAGTACATAAGGAGGCATGAAGGCACCTTAGACAGGGAGAGGCTGGCCTTAAGGGTGGTGGACGCCATTATAGATGGAGAATTCGGCGTCCATTCAGTAGAGGAAACCGCAGATCAAGCCGTAAGAACCGCCTTGGCGATACTTACCGAGGGCGTTACGGTTTCACCCTCTCAGGGCATTTCGAGGGTTACTGTAAGGAGAGATCCTAGAGGCGCTTCTTATCTATCAGTATACTTTGCGGGTCCCATTCGGTCCGCCGGGGGGACCGAGCTGGGATTGATCCTCGTCTACGCCGACTACATACGCCGCCGTCTTGGACTTGGTCGATATCAACCCCTCGTGACCTCCGTGGAAAATGAAATCAACCGCTTTATCGAGGAACTTAGACTCCACGAGCGTGAGATAGGTCAATTTCAGTTTCGCGTGAGCAATAGGCAGATCGAGACGGCTCTTCGTCACCTACCCGTGGAGATCAACGGCGTCGGCACTGGTCGCATCGAGGTCTTGGTAAACAAGGACATGTCCAGAATAGAGACAAACCTGGTGAGGGGTGGGGCGTTGCGCGTTTTAAACGATGGGATAATAGGGCGATCGAGAAAAATATTGTACGTTGTCTCGGAACTTGGAATTGAGGGATGGCTTTGGTTGTCAGAACTCGCATCTCTATCGCCTAGAGGTGACGAGCCGCCAAACGATAGGGCTGTTTTCGAATCTATTGCGGGGAGACCCATCTTCTCACTACCCAATGAAGCTGGTGGATTTCGCTTGCGCTATGGTCGAGCCGCAAACACAGGTCTATCAGCGGTGGGCCTACACCCGGCGACCTTTGCAATCCTAGACTATTTTCTTGTTCCGGGGACACAGATCAAGGTGGATTTCCCAGGTAAGGGCGCGGTTGTAATGCCTGTATCATCAATATCCCCCCCAGTCGTCAAGTTAATGGATGGATCAATCACCACCGTTGAGTCGGAAGAGATGGCGATAGGTCTATCAAGTCAAATATCTAAGGTGCTCTGGCTGGGTGACATGCTGATCAGCTTCGGAGACTTCTTAGAGAATAGACATCCACTTAGGCCATCGGCGTATGTGGATGAGTGGTGGAGGCGGGAGTTTGTAGACGCCTTGGAGAGCACCGACCTTGCAACCGAGAAAATCATCCCAAAGCTCAACCTCACCCGAAAAAGACTCAATGAAATATTGAGCGGTCAACGTCCAAGCTTTGAGGAGGCCATGCGCCTCTCTAAGGTTTTAGGCATTCCATTACATCCAAGGCACCTGTTCAGATGGGGCACGATAAACATCTCTCAGCTACTTTCATTCCTCTCTTTCCTAAAGGAGAACGTTGGTGGGGGCGTGGAGGAGCCCCTCACCCTCCCAATAGAAAGACCGATTCTAACGGTTTTTGAGTCCGTACTCATCCCCTTCAGTATGAGTGATGGAAAGATAGTTGTGACCGGAGAAGCCGCCAACTTCCTTCGCTTCCTCACCTCCATAGAAAAACCCTTTTCCAAGGATGCGATCGATAGAGCCGAGGGTAGCCCCCTAAAGCTCTTATCTTGGTATATCGGTGTGGAACTCCGTGATGTCATCGGCTCGACGATCGCATCGAGGATGGCTAGGCCTGAGAAAGCGGCGAGGAGGGAGATGAAGCCCGTAGTTCACGTGCTCTTCCCCGTCGGTAATTATGGTGGTCCCTCCAGAGACTTGGTCAAGGCCTCTCAGGAAAGGGAGAAGATTACGATTGAAATCGCCTTTAGGAAGTGCATCAAATGTGACAGGGCTACTTTTTACGTTTTTTGTCCGATCTGCGGGGAAAAGACCAGCCCCTTATACTTCTGTAGGAAATGCAACACTTCAATCGGGGAGAAGCGCTGCACAACGTGTGGCTCCACAGCGATATCCTTTCGAAAGACCTTGGTTAACCTTAAGTCTATACTCGATTCGGCTAAGAAATCGCTGAAGATTCGTCCGGACATGGTCAAGGGCGTCAGGGGGCTGACGAACCGTATGAAGCTACCTGAGCGCGTAGAGAAGGGATTGATCAGGTCGGCCCATGACATATCGGTTTTCAAGGATGGAACGGCGAGGTTTGACGTCACAAATGCGCCTTTAACATCTTTTCACCCCAAAGACGTTAACCTTACGCCCGAGAAGGCGAGGGAGCTAGGGTATAAATCCGTCACCGGGGACGAAACGCTCTACCTCAAGCCTCAAGACATAATTATTCCCAGAGTGGCCGCTGATTATCTCCTCACCGTGACGCGATTCATAGATGATCTACTAATGAAGGTTTATGGGCTTCAGTCCTTCTACAACGCAGCCTCCATAGAAGACCTGATCGGGGTTCTGGTGGTTGGTCTCTCACCCCACACCTCTGTTGGCGTTCTAGGAAGGATAATCGGATTCACCAGCAGCCAAGTTCTCTACGCGCATCCCCTCTGGCATGCAGCCAAGAGACGAGACTGCGACGGCGACCAAGACTCTATAATGCTTTTACTCGACGTCCTCATAAATTTCTCTAGGCACTATCTTCCCGCAACCATGGGTGGAGAGATGGATGCACCCCTCTTTGTCAACCCAGTGATTTTGCCGTCGGAGGTGGACTCTCAGGCCCACAACATAGAGGTTTCCTCGTTCTACCCAAGGGAGTTCTATGAGGCCACCCTCTCAAATAGCCTGCCCCAGGAGGCCGCTAAGTTTGTTAAATGGGTTAATGAACGTCTGAACACCAAGGACCAGTACGGTGGGATACCGAGTATCTTCCCTGGACCTCACCTTCAATTAAAGGAAAATAGATCCTCCTATCGCCGCCTCCACGCTATGAGCGAGAAGATCCGGGTTCAGGTGGAACTCTCCTCGAAGCTCTCCTCGGTGGACGTATACGAGATGGTAAGATCCGTGGTTAAGACCCATCTTTTGCCAGATCTCATCGGGAACCTGAGAGCATTCACAACTCAGACCTTTCGATGCAAGAGTTGCTACGCCATCCATAGGAGACCCCCCCTGTCTGGGCGGTGTGACTCCTGTGGTGGGGATCTAATTCAAACGGTTCACAGGAAGAGCGTTGAGAAATATCTCGATATAGTTAAGGACCTCTTGAGGAACTTTTGCCCCGACCCGTATCTCCAGGAGAGAGTTGCCCTCCTTGAGAGAGAGATTGACTTGACGATCAGCGAGGCGGGGAAAACCCAGAAGAAACTCTCAGAGTTTATGTAGTAACTCCATTTTACTTCCTTCCTAGGAATCTTTTCTGTCTTTTATAAACATTCATATTCGAAGCGTATCTACCAAAATTCGACCCAGCCGGACGAATTAGATAATCAGAAAAATTTTAAATATGTACATATATACATATAACCGATGAAAGATAAGGTTAAGTTTTTCAAGGCGTTGGGGGACGAAACGAGACTCAAGATAGTGAGGTATCTCTTGAGCCATCAATCTTGCGCCTGTGATTTCACAACTATGGCGAAGATGGATCAGACAACCATATCAAGACATCTCAAAGTATTGGTTGAAGCTGGGGTTTTGAAAAACGAGAAGAGAGGAAGAAACATAATTTATAGCATCAAAGACGATCAGGTTAGAAAAGTTTTGTTGAATTTTGGGGTTACGCCCTTGGAAATTAAGACTTTAGGAGGTTTGAGGATGAAGAATAAGAAGATAAAAGAAGCTGTAAAAAAGAGATACTCACAGATAGCGAAGGAAGGTGGCTCGTGTTGCCCTACCTGCGAGCCAACTGGAACCGATTTATTAAGGCAAGCTAGAGCTATTGGTTATTCGTTAAAAGAACTTAGGAGTATCCCCAGTGAGGCAATTCTAGGCTTGGGATGTGGCAACCCAACGGCATTAGCGGATCTTAAAGAAGGAGAAACTGTTTTGGACTTGGGTTCGGGTGCGGGGATTGACGTATTCTTGGCCGCCAACAAGGTGGGGTCGAGTGGTCGTGTTATCGGTGTTGATATGACAGAGGACATGGTTGGAAGAGCAAACGAGGTAGCAAAGAGGTATGGTTATGAAAATGTAGAATTTAGACTCGGTGAGATTGAAGATTTACCCATTGAAGATAATTCAATAGACGTGATCATAAGCAACTGTGTCATCAATCTTTCACCCGATAAATTGAAAACATACCGAGAGGCCTACAGGGTTTTAAAACCAGGTGGAAAAATCATGATTTCTGATCTGGTTACCGAAGGTGAACTACCAGAAGACATTAAGAAAAGCTTTGAGGCTTGGGCTGGGTGCATCGCCGGGGCGCTTGAAAAAAGGGAATATTTGGACACGATTGAGAACGCTGGATTTAAAGACGTTAGCGTTGTTTCTCAAAGCACATTCTATGAGTCAGGGCTCGATGATAGGTTGATTGGTAAAATTATTAGTGTTAAAGTAAAAGCATATAAGTAAAAAAGATTGAGGAGAAGGACTTAAAAGCCACCTCTTTCGAGAATTCTTACCGATGTTTTTTCACACGGTGCCTCTCCATGCATAGTCTTCGACGCAAAGACCCAGGCAAACTCTATGATTACTTCTCTGTAACGAGTTATCCACCTAGGTCAAACCCCAATTTCTTTAATCCCTTGACTACATCCCCTATTCCAAGCTCTTCGAGCTTCTTTGCCGTCGGGATTCCCGTTGTCTTATCCCAACCCCTGAGTTCATAGTACGTGTCGAGGAGTTTCTCGTATTCCTCTCTTGTCAGTAGGGCCCCCTTACGCGGGCCACTCTTCACGGGGTCGATGAAATTTCTTCCTGGAGGATAATCATCCTTCCTTGATATGCCGTGCGCAACGTTAATCGCCCTCGTGACGTTGTACACCGCCTCGCTTCTTCTCAACA
>JBHHXX010000007.1:0-51036 GCA_046757245.1 Candidatus Geothermarchaeales archaeon | reverse complement strand
ACCTCATCGAGGGTAGAATTAAACAACGAGGATAAAAATAAAATAAGCGTTTCTCCTGAGAACCTAGGTAAATTTCTTACAAATAAGCCCTTCTCTGCCCTATTAAACGCCGTGGGAAGGTTACATCGACTCGTCCAAGATAGTCAAATTCATTTCCACGGGATTTTACCCAGTATCTTTTCCTCTAGGTTGATCAGTGGAATGATGAGGCCTGAGAAGGGGCCGAGTTCCCCGAGGATTTTTCTCAGATTGTTTATATCATCGCTGTCCACGGCTTTCACGAGGGGTAGAAGAATCAGGTAGAAAACGATAAATATGAGGCCCCCGACAAAGACCAACGCTAGTTGAGGGCGGAAAACGACCTGGAACGTCGAGAGATAGGCCATGGACGCCGCCCCCATCGAGGCCAGGCAGATCCTCGCTGAGGGCATCCAATCCACGCTTATCCCATAGTGCTTGTACATCCAACGTAGACCATAGGTCTGACCCACCGTGAAAGCCGCGAATATTCCCACAATGAGGCCCGTCACCCCATATTCAAGGGTTAGAGTGGGGCCGAGGACCCCAAATACAGCAATGGTTACGACGCTGAGGAGCATCCTCGTCTTCGTCTCCCCCAGGCCGATGAGGGCGCTGGGGACGGAGAGGAAACCAACGCTGGTGAGAAAAAAGACGGCCGCATAGAGCGTGACGTACAGGGGGGCTGAAGCATACTTCGAGCCGAAGATAGCGTACACGAGGGGCTTAGACAGGGCCATCGACGCGGCGGCCGCGGGGACAACGAGGAGAGAGGAGTACTTGACGGATAGCTTGAAGAGCGTCGCTAACTCCCGATTTTCTTTCACCGGGTCTATCTTCGAAAAAACCGGGAAGAGAGACGCGCTCATCGGAAAGGTGAGGAGGCTTATGAGTATCATGAACTTCACCGCGACGATGAAGTTCCCTATCTCCGTGTCTGTAACGAACCACGCAAGCACAAGCTTATGAAGCTCGGGGAAGAGGCCCGTCCACGGGTTATATCCACCCAGTAATGTCGCGAGGGTGAGAGGCAACCCATATCTGAACATCCTTTGGAAGGTCTCCCCCGGTGTAGGGTTTCCCCCGCCGCCACCCATCCTCCTGTAGAAAGCCAAGGTAGCTAATGTTACCCCTACTACTCCGGCTATAAGGTATGCAACAACCGTTCCGATGACGACTCCTAAAGCCCCCAAGCCCAGAATCACCAAAACCGGCCCTGTAACTGCCCATATCACAGACCGTGTGACCCTCACGAAGCTGGTGTACTCCAATCTCTCGAACCCCAGGAACACCGCCTCAGCCGATATGCGGAGGGCATTTCCCAACACGAGGATGGAGGCGATCTGTATCAGCGGCGCGACCTGAGGCCTATAAAACAGATATACGGCGACGAACCCAGCGGAGACCAGCGAGGCCACGGCGAGCAGCGATCCGGCTGCAGCCTCGAACAAGAGGGCAACCCTCATGGCGACCTTTATCCTACCCCCATCGTCCTGAACCCGGTATCGCGTGATGTCCCTCGTCAAGGCGAAGCTCATACCCCAGTCCCCGAAGAGGGAGAGTATCGTCGGAGCGATTAAGGCGACCGCCACCAAGCCGTACTCGCCTGGGTCCAGAAGCCTCATCACAATCATCGTGCCAATCGAGGTGATCAATGTTGAGAGGGTTAACCCTATGAAGAAGTTCACGCTACTCCTAGCCGATGTCCTCGCTATGTCCACGACCTTGCTCATGGGAGTAGCTCTTCACCCCTCGATTCATAATTAATGGGCTCAACTCTTATATTTAGAGGGAAAAATGAAAATACCTTATCTATCGATTTACTCCCTTGCAGGATTTAAAACATCTAACAAACCGTTTTATTCCGTCTTTGCGACTCTCTATGTTCCAGTGTTTTGTCTCATAGGGGTTCAAGGGTCTTATTAACCGCGAGGTATCCCCACAAAGTCACGTATCACTCGTCGTTCTACATTATTTCTTAGTCTTGAGATACCATTTAATGCAGTCCTTTACCCCGTCTCCAAGGGCGATTTCGCTCTTAAAGTTTAATGCTTCTTCGGCTAGGCTCGTATCCGCCACGCTGTGTGATATATCCCCCGGTCTCTCAGATCGATGTTCCACCTCTACATTTTCAACCCCTGTATAAACCTTTACCAAGTCTACCAATTGGTTAATCGAAGTGGCGCGGCCTGTACCGACGTTAATTACCTTTCCCACCGCATTCCTTGACACGGCGGCGAGAACACTGGCCCTCACGACATCGTTCACGTGGATAAAATCCCTCGTTTGCTCCCCATCTCCAAAGATCTGGATCCCTTGTCCATCGATGATGTCTTCTATGAAAATCGATAACACGTTGGATTTGGGGGGCTGTCTGGGTCCATAGACGTTGAAATATCTCAGACAGACGGTATCTATTCCATATAATCTATGGTAGGTTTGACAAAAAATTTCTCCAGCTATTTTAGATGCGGCGTAGGGTGATTTGGGGTTTAGGGGGTGACTCTCTTTAATCGGCAGTGAAACAGGATCCCCATACACAGCGGTCGACGACGCATAGATAAAATTCTTCACGTCGTTTTTCCTACACCCCTCTAACATGTTCACTGTGCCACAGACGTTTACGTCTGCATCATATACAGGATTCAGAATGGACTCATCCACCCGGGTGTGAGCCGCTTCATGAAAAACAAGGTCAACGTCCTCGAAGAGTTTCTTGAGGTTTGGGTCTCTTATATCTCCCTCATGGAACTCGACGCCCAAGCCCTCAATGCTTTCTCTTCTCCCGGAGGATAGGTTGTCTATTACGATTACCCTGTTTTCTTCATGTAGCGCTCTAGCGATCTCCGAACCGATAAATCCGAGTCCGCCAGTAACTAGTATACTTTTATCCTTAATCATTTTTTTCTCATCGACATCCGGGAGTGAACATCTATTTCAATCAGGGCAACACTAAAACAACCTGAGAATCTTATATATCAAGCTAAAGAAGAAGCCAATTCATTTTAATCCTACCTCACCCCTGTTTTGAAGGCTTGACTTAAGAGGTTTGAACAAGCTTCGTGGAGGTTCTTGGCTTTGTTTAAGGCGTCAGGGGCGTAATCCTTGAAGTAGTTTGCGTCGATTCCCATCTCATAGCCGTATCCCGCCAGACCCCTCAACTCCGCTAACTCGGCAATGGTTTCACTCATCGACGGTACGAGGTTTTTGAACCGGTCTGGAATGTCGTCCCTACGGGTTAGCGGTAGGAAAACGTCGCTTACGTCGCGCTCCCTTGGGGAGTCGATTCCGAGGGCTATGAGAACAGCCTTCGCTGATTGTTCAACGGCCATCTGGGACGAGTAAACGACGTCGTCCCAACGTCCATCTTCGAGTGCTCTTAGAGCTCCTTGGAGCCATCTTGCAGCCCTTTTTATGGCGGCGTTGGCCAACTCTACGTTGCTCATAGCTTAAAGACCTCGCCGAGCTTGACCTCCTTTAAAACCCAATAATAGCCTCTGCCGGGTATGACGATTCTTCTAGCCCCCATCTCCGCCAGCGTGTTTCTGAGGGAGGTTATAATATCCTCTAGAAAACCGTTTTTGTCGTATAAGATGACGCCGTCTATGCAGGCGTCGACGTAGACCCTGTGGAATTCCTTTGCCTCCTCTAGGCTTAGGGGGTAGTGTTGTATGATGGGCGTGAAGCCCGCCTCTAGAGCGGTTTTATACTCTCTAGTCTCCCTTAGCCTTCGCCTAACCCTTTGGAGTTCTCTGACCCTGATCCACGCGGGCTGATCATCCCATTCGTCTACGACTATGAGTAGGTCTATGTCGCTGTTGTATTCCCAGTCTCCTCGGGCTATGGAGCCGAATAGGAGGACGCCCATGAGCCTCCCCCCATAGCGCTGGTGGAGAAGCTCACAGTATCTTTTTATCACGGGGGCGTAGGCGGCGTGCGGGATTTTCTCGACGTTTTTCACAGGAGGTTTGTCCATCAGAATTAGGCTTAACTTCTCTAACGCTTCAGCGGCCTCCACGCCCCTGCTGGAAAGCTTGTAGATTCCCCGCCTCAGCGTCGACGAGGCCCATGGCGACTAAGGCCTTAAGCTTCCTGCTGAGGGTTCTGGGGTTGCCCACCACATCCATCAGGTCTTTGAAGCGTACGGAGGTTGAGGTCGCGATTTTCCTCATGATTTCTCTAGAGTATTTATCCACGAGCATTTCAAAACGGGAAGAAATATCCAAAAGTATAATTATCTAAAAATCTCAAAAATGGTCTTAAGACGAGGATTAAACCACAACGTTCCCCTACGTTTCTGTTATCCTTCATTTTAAGTAGCCTTTGAAGGTGGAAATGATTTTAGTTGCTGACTTGAAGGCTTTAGTAGCTTCTTTTCGCCCATACCGCTCCATGGGCGTTTTTAGGGTTCCCTCCACCCTTACAGGGTATCTCGCCTCGATGACATGGGGTTCTAGCCTCATCAGTTCGTCGAGAATCTCCTTGAACTCAACTCTATCTCTGAGCTCTCGAGGGACAATTCTGTAGAGGATGGCTGAGTTTCTGTGGCGCCTGCTCGGTTTGGCTCCGAGCTGGAGTATTAGGGCCGCGGTGGCCTTTTCCGATGCTAGGGCGCTGTGGAACACGGCGTCGGCGTGGCGCTCTGCTTCCATGAGTACTCTAGCGGTTTCTAGGTTTGACTGTGCACTCTCCATATAGGCATCAATTTCTTCTTCAGCCATATACCCGTCTCCTCGTCGAAGAGCCATCTTTCACGGAGTGAGGCTTCCTTGAGCTTGAGCACTCCTTGGATTCCGGCTCTGTCGTATAACACTTTATACCCTTCCAAGATACCGTGGAGGAGGGTGTACTCATGGTTTAGGAGGCTGAGGAAGTCGTCGAAGGTATAAACCTGAGTCTCGATCTCGATGTCGAATTTGACTTCTAAATCGAAGATTCTCTGAGTTAAGTCCAGCGCCACGTCCATCACGATGAGAAGATCTAGGTCGCTATTTGGATCTGATCTTCCCTTTGCCACGCTGCCGAATAGGATAACGGAGACTATGTGCTCATTGTCCGAGAGGCTGGCGGCTACGGCCTCAGCCTTCCCCAGTGGGCTGAGCCTGTATAGGCTCCTAGGTGGCCGACCCCTCACAACTTCAACGTCAACGTAGCCCATGTTGATCAATTGACGCAGTTGCTTGGAAATGGATGCAGGGCTTATCCCAGTCTGGTCTCTCAGCTCCCCCCAAGTCTTCGGGCCTGACGATAAAGCTGTTATCACCCTCCTTCTCGCGACGGGGTGCCTACTCATAACTATATCTTAAAAATTTACTTATAAATAAACATTGTTAATATGATTTGAAACAAAGTAAATAATTTAAATTACTCTTAGAGTGAATTACCAACTCATAAAAAATGTGGGATACTAGTCTCAACGATAAAGCTTGCCGAGATCGTTTTCGGTAGAGGTTCTATCACCACAGGTTCTAAGGACTGTCCCATCCCCGATAAACTTCTCTTCGAGATGTTGAGAAAAGATTCGTAACCTCGATTGAGTACGAGTATATGTGGGACATGGCACGAGAGATGGGGGTTTGGTACTGAGGCCGTGTGGCGCACCGCATAAAATGAAAGTTATAAATTATACGTATACTAATAATATACGTGTATGAATTGTGACTGGCTGCCTAGGTGGTTGGGTAAGAACTACTCGAGGCTTTATTCGACCTTCGAGGACACAACTTTTGGCTTTGATCAAGCGAGAGACGTCTTAGGCATCGACGACGATAGGGCAAGGCTGGTCCTGAGCCGACTGAGGTCGAAGGGACATCTAATCGTCTTCGATAAGGTTGGCAGGAGAAGGGTCTACAGGTTGATCCGGCCTGAGCTGGCCACCTTTGCCGTTGGGGTGGGGTTAGAAAGCTATACGAACATCCAAGGACCTTATGTTTATTTGACGCTCCTTTTCACCAGGGGGGTCTTTCGAACCTATGGAGACAAGGTCTGCTCCATCGTTGTTTACGGCTCCGTAGCGAGAGGCTTAGCGACCAAGTCGAGTGACCTCGATATGCTCCTAATCGTGGAAGATCTGCCCCAGAGCTACTCTGAGAGGATCAATGGATTGGTGTCCATCGAGTTCGACCAATCCGTAAGGGAGGAGAGGGGTTTCTTGAGGGATCTCGGCTACCATGCGGACTTCTCCTATCTACCCTTGACGCCACCAGAAGCGGAGGGCTTCCGCCCCCTCTACCTTGAGATCCTAAGTGACCACGTGGTCTTGTTCGACCGCAAC
Organism: Candidatus Geothermarchaeales archaeon; assembly: GCA_046757245.1. Lineage (GTDB taxonomy): Archaea > Thermoproteota > Nitrososphaeria > Geothermarchaeales > JAUWBL01 > JBHHXX01. Next base: position 44,744 of record JBHHXX010000007.1, on the reverse strand, counting down.
GGCTACTTCGAAAAACTATCTAAAATCTTTGAGGGTAAGTTGGCCGAGCTGGGTGCCAAGAAGGTAAGAGTTGAGGGTGGAGGCTGGTACTGGATTTTAAAGCCGGACATCGAGTTCGGTGAAGAGGTGGTCTTATGAGCATGTTTGACTACGCTAAGGCCCTCCTGGAGGAGGCGTCTATACGACTAGAATCGGCTGGCGCCTCCCTCAAGAGGGGCTATTCGTCCTACGTTGTGCGGCAGAGCCAAGAGTGTGTGGAACTGTCGTTGAAGGCAGCCCTCAGGCTCGTCGGGATCGAGTATCCGAAGCAACATGAGGTAAGCGCGGCCCTAATCGAGAACAAGGGACTATACCCGAGCTGGTTCGCCGAGGAGCTGATCAATATCTCGAGGATTTCGAAGGAACTGGTTAGGAAGAGGGTGCCCAGCATGTATGGTGAGGAGACCTTGGGCAAACCCCCTAGGAGCCTCTTCAGCAAGCGGGATGCAGCCTCAGCCCTAGAGGATGCGAGATATATCCATAGCCTTGTTCAGAGACTATTTAAGGAAGCCAAGTGAAAAAGGTGTCCGCGCCCCTCACCGCTCTGCACAGAGTCTCATAGTCGAGGATGTCTGCACGCGTCGACGTGAAATCCGGGTGGCCGAGGTGAATGTGAACGTATCTTTCTTCCCAGGGGGGTATTCATCGAAGTTGTCGTAGACGATCACTCGATCATCCCTCTCCATCAACCCGTCGACGAGGCGGGGGCCTATGAAGCCCGCTCCGCCCGCCACCACGACTTTGAGCTTCTTCAACCCCGGCAGACATCCCCCTGATTAAGGTGCGTCTTCCCCTGGTGTTATGAGTAAGGGTTTTCCATCCATATCCGCCGGAATCTGAACGCGCATTAGACTCAGTATCGTTGATGTCAAATCCCATAGAGGCGCCCTTATCTCCCTCCTACATTCGATTCCCTGGCCTAGAAAGCCTAGGATTCCAGGGACATCGATGGGGTCGTGGGTTCCATCGTGCCCACCGCTCCACCTTGGATCGTCAACCACGTATCTTTTATCGATCCCTCTCGTGGCTTGTACCTCTGGGGTTCTGGCCGCTTGCCACCCCGGATTAAAAAAGATGGTTAAGTCTGGTGCCTCATCCACGTAGGGTCCCCAATAGATTTTTTCCCTTCTCTCAACTTTCTTTATGGGTTTTTCCTCATCGACCTTAAGGTTCTCGAGGTAATCGATAATCTGTTCTATGGTCTCCTCACGCTTTTCGCCCCGCTCTACGATGCCGCTTGGCTCCCGTCCTCTCAAGTTGAGCCATACGTCGCCATAGCCGTATGAAACAGCCTTGCTCCCCTCCAAATCGACTTTACCATCCTTAACTCTGAGCACCCCCAGCTCCTGAAGGTAGTTGTTGATAATCAACTCTTTATGTATGGGGCAGAATCCATGGTCAGACAACAGGATGGTTACGACGTCTTCAGACGTGACGTCCAAGAATCTCTCTATGATTCCATCGATTTTCTTGTAGTATTCCTTTACCCTTAAACCATATTCGCTATCCTCGTATCGCGGATGACTCTCGTCCACATATCTCCACAAGAAGTGTTGCAGCCTATCCGCCCCCATGAACACCGTCATGCAGAAATCCCATTTCTCCTCTTCCATTAAGTAGAGGCTGACTTCACCCAATTCCTCTGTGACCTCAAATACTCTCTGAATGAAGAAATCAGGGTCGATTTCAACTCTCTGGAGCGCCTCCGTCTCCACGTCCCCTCTAACCCGTTTTATGTCTGCGAATCTCCTCTTGAATTTTCCTAAGACTTCCTTTGGTTGGATGATTCCCTCTTCTCTATCGAGAAATCCGGGGATCATGAACCCGTGGACTCCCTTATAGGTGCTCATCGGGACATTGATAACCCCCACCCTCTTCCCATGTTCGCTCAAGATCTGCCATAGAGTCTTGGATCCGACCAGTTCTGGGCGCATAATCCTTCTTTCATATGTGCCCATCCGTCTCTGGGCATAGCTGAAGATCCCATGCTTCCCCGGATTCTTCCCGGTCATGAAGGACGTCCAGGCGACGGGCGTTTGCGCTGGCACCGGTGGTGTTGATAGGCCTAGACAACCCCCCTCTTTAAATTTTCTGATGGTCGGTAGCTCATCCATCCATCTTTCGATGAGTTGGGGGCTGGCACCATCCAAGCCGATGACAAGTACCCTCATCCTTCATCTACCAGCGTTTTAGCTTGTTCCATTATTAAAAGAAGATGAGTGTTACAAACATTCAAAGTCAGATTACGATTTAAGGAAGATCTAACTCTTTGAAGAATCGCTGAGATAGCTCGCATTGAGCTAAAAATTACAAATTCGTCCGCCGTTGGCCACTTGAAGAGAACCGCTAGGAAGATGGTTATCCACATGGATGCCTATTAACCACTAAAATCGACTTCTCAACCCACCCAGCTCACCCATAATCTTGCCTGCTCATTTCTTAAGGGTTGAAACCTAGGCACCGGTTTCCACCAGCTTGTAGATTAGGACTTCGGCGTAGGATTTGTGGGGTGAGTCGTAAACGAGTATAAGGGGTGAGGAGCCATCAGGCTGCATGGGATACTTCTCCCTCCGCATGAAGATTTGTATTTCCCTGCCGCCCCCCGGTCCAGAGGTGGTGGAGTAGAACTCGTATGGAATCAGCCTCCCCAAGAAGGTATCCCAGAAGGCGGGTAGGAAGTGGCCGTTCGTCATGTTGATGAACCTACTCCTCGGCATCCCGGCGATACTCGCCATCTGGAGGAACTTACCCTCCTCCCCTGCCCCGAGGAAGGCGTAGAAGGGCCTCCCCCCGGATTGGGCGGCGACGTAGGGGGTGATGAAGATTAAGACATATTTTGCCCCAAGGTTCTTCATTATCCTGATAGACTCCTCCTCTTCCGATAGGAACATCTTCGCCAACTCCTCTATCCGGGTATCGTTCATTGTGCCATTGTCGGCTAAGCTGTTCTTCCCCCCGATCACGGATATCCAGTAGCCGTAGTCCCACCAGGCCGCCACCACCGCGTCGTCTGGGAGGTTCAGCCTCATCCACTCTAGGGTCTCCAGCCAATCGTCCACCCTCTGTCGGAGGGGGAGGGTGGAGGAGGCGATGGTGACGGCGTTGTCCCCAAACCTCTTGGCGTAAGTATAGGAGAAGTAGGACATCAAGAGGACAATTAACAGTAAACTAACCAAGATGTAGCTTCGATAGGTGCTTGCGTCGTGTCGACGCTTCTTGGGTCTTTCCTCCTCCTCTAATTTAACATAGAAAGCTGATAGAATCCCCGTCATTCCAAAGGAGCCTATGAGAGCCAAGAAAGGAGCTGCCAGGATGTGCAACCTTGAGAAGGATGAGGCTAGATAAATGGTCGGAAGCGCGAAAACGACTAGGAACAGTTTGTATGCATCCATTTTCCTCAGGGTGAGATAGAATCCATACATGATAAAGGGCAGGATGAAGCTGAAGTTCGTGAAAAAAGAGGAGAAGCCCGAGCCCACGTGTTCCTGAACGGATTGGACGAGAGGGTTAGCTGATTTATAGAAGGGGTTAATTACCGCATAATACCTCCCACTCATGCCAATTGGAATGATGGAGAAGAGCTGGGAGAAAACCAAAGCCAAGAAGACCAACGTTACAAACATTGAAACCACGCTCATCTTTTTCAGAGAAAAATCAGTGTACGCTACCGTGTATGATATTATCATAGATAGATAGGCGAGTAGGGCCACTGGATGCAATAGGAAGGAGGGGCCATAGTTGGGGGCGGAGCTCGCTATAAGGAGGGCGACAAGCATCGTGAATGTGTGGAACCTTTCAAAGTACTGTGGACGATATCCTAGGAGTGATGCAACGATGCAGAATATGGATAGCATACCGACTAAATACATAGAGGCGCCCCACGAAGCGACCATAAGCCCAACAAAGACGCCCGAAAGAAAAGAGCAAAGATATCTTTTGCCCAACTTATGCTTGGGGTTAAGAGTCTCGACGTAGAAGTAGATAGCTGCGAGCATCGAGAATATCCCAACCGACTCCGTGTCATACCATCCGAGGGAACTCCGCACGATGAAGGCTGGACTCACCGACAAGGTGAACGCCGAAAGTAGCCCTAGGAACTCTCCTCCTATCCTCCTTCCGATGAGATAGATCAGGATGACGGAGATCACGGCTGTGAATACAGGAAAGTATATGAGAACAGTTTCCAGAGATACGTTAAACCCCAAGAACCTTACGAAGAGGTATGTGAAGGCGCCAGTGAGGGGTACTCCGGGGTGGTATAACCGAGCCATAGGAATCCCCTCGGACCCGGGGGAGTACCAGGTGGTAGGGTTGTGCCACGTGAAATAGTCGAAGACCCCGACCAAGCCCTTCTGCATCACGCTATCCGTGATGTATCGAGCCGAGTAAAACCATATGTAGGGGTCGAACTCTGAGATGTAGGCCCCATATCTCAGGGGCAGGAGCCTGATGATCACTGTGATCACCAAGATGAGGGAAAGAGCCGCGTATTTTACGAGGGATGAGATGGACATGGAGAACATGAGGAGTCGGAATCCCTCGACGCTTTCCCCCAGTTGACCCAGCACACCGCTCAGCGACCGCTTCATGGGTCAAAGCCCACCATAACCATAATTTAAAAGCAAATAATATAAACGCTTTGAATTTATATACCCCGAAGGGGAATACGAAATCCGATTCGCCTCTACACTCACCACCATAAACCAGGCCATTGATGACCCAGACACCCATGGGAGCTTTACATGGGGGATTTATAGCACGTCAAACAAACATCCACGTCTTCTCAGAAGTTGTTTTTATGATACGGAACAGTACGGAAAATAGCTGTTTCTCAACACACATGCACACACATCAAGAGCAAAAAACCCCACACCCTCAACCTCACGGGTTATGTTCCCTCATAAAAGCTCTGTTGCCGATTCAGGTATGATAGAAAATCCTTATAACATGTTTAACAAGTATACAGTTGGTGAATAGTGTGAACATAACTGTTAGAGACTTAGATGAGTTGACCTTCAAGCGGTTTAAGGCCGTTGAGGAGGGAATGAAGCTCGGCGAAGCCCTAACACAGGCGATGGAGATGTGGATCAAGCAGGGGGCAGTAAAGCCCCAGGCGAGCCCACTCGACATAAGACCCTTCAACTGGGGCGAGGGCGCGGAGAGGGTCAGCGTCGAAATCGACCAAATCCTCTACGGAGACAAACAATGATCTTCTTCGACTCCAGCCTCATAGTAGCCTACTCGAATGAAGCCGATGGAAACCACGACAGGGCCCTTAAAGTCGTAAAAGACGTAGATGGGGCAGGTATGGAACCTCCGTTATTGCAGATTTATTATTCGATGAGGTCGTCTCAGTCATGCTAGTTAAGAGCAAGAATCTGGGCAAGTGGCGGAACTGGGAGAATTCAACATAGTTATATTTTAAGGCACTTCCTAGAAGGAAAATATTGAAAGGAAGATAAAATGGTTGTTGTTACGATAGTTAAGGTTGAAAAGATATGGTTTCCCTAGAGTTTGACCCCGCAGACGGCGCCTTATGCCTAAGGTTGAGGGAGGGCAGAACCACAGAGTCTGAGCCCACCTCAGACAATGTCATAATAGACCCAGAATCATAAAAAGAGGTAGTTTAGAAATGGCTAAAACACCCGTGATCCCACTCGCGAAGCCCGTTTTCGATGAAGAAATGAGGGCAGCTGCATTAGAGTCGCTTCAAAACGAGAGATTCGTGCTGGGGGAAAGCGTGTTCAAATTCGAGGAGGAATTCGCTCGATACTGTGGAACGAAGCATGCCGTTTCGCTGAGCTCTGGAACGGCCGCACTACAGTTATCGCTCATCGCCCTAGGCGTCAAGCCAGGCGACCAAATCATCACGAGTCCGGCTTCGTTCGTCGCCTCAGCCAATGTCGCACTTCACGTAAACGCTACACCCACATTTTCTGATATAAACCTCGGGTCTTATACCATGGATCCCGATCTAATCGTGGAGAAGATGACCGACGAGGTTAAGGGGATCATACCCGTCCACTTATATGGACACCCCTCAGACATGAAGCCGATAGCTGATATAGCGGGTGAACGCGGCTTAAAGGTCGTAGAGGATGCGTGTCAAGCTCATGGAGCAGAATATTGGGGGAGGAAGACCGGTGCCCTTGGGGACGTGGGCTGCTTCTCCTTTTATCCGTCAAAAAACATGACCGTGTGTGGAGACGGGGGGATGATAACCACGGATGACGAAGAGATTGCAAGTAAGGTCGCTAAGCTTAGAGATTGCGGAAGAGAATCAAGGTACATCCATGATTTAATCGGCTACACAGCTAGGCTGAACACGGTTAACGCGGCCATAGGGAGGGTTCAACTTAGAAGGCTTGATAAATGGGTCGATAAAAGGAGGAGAAACGCGTCGCAATACGACCGTTTGCTTTCCGATCTGGATGGGTTGATCACCCCTCCGAGAGGGGACCCCAAGACCAAACCGGTATACCATTTATACGTCATAAGAACAAGCCATCGCGATGAGCTTAAAAAATGGCTAGAGGAGGGCGGGATACAGTGTGGGGTCCATTATGTGGAACCCATACATCTGCAGCCCATATATCGTGAACTCTTCGGGTATAGGGAAGGTGCATATCCGAATGCTGAGCTACTTTGCAAAACGTGTTTGAGCCTACCAATGTTCCCAGACTTATCAAACGATGAAATATCGTACATCTCGGAGAAAATACATGAATTCTTCGAGAAAGAAGCCATCTAGTTGTTGAAAACAAAGACTTGTAGCTTTATCTAGCCATCATAACAAAGCTGCGAGCAAATGCGAAAAGTCGGTGCGATTCGAGAGTTCAGCGGGAAACTCCACGCCCACGTTCTTGGAGAATGACGGGAATGTGTGAGAACATCTTGGGATGTGAAAATGTGATAGGAGTAGGGGAGGCGCCTCACCGCCCCCCATAGCCGATGCCGTGGTACACGAATCGGCTGGAGAGTTTTTGAGGATCTAGGATCCTCCGACCATCTATGATCACGTTTCCCTTCATGGATTCATAGAGGTGAGCGGCGGAAAACTCCGGCCACTCCGTCACGATTAGACAGGCGTCGGCGTCCCTTAGAGCTTCCTCGGGTGTCCCCGCATAAGTGATCTTATCACCGAGGAGCCTCCGAGCGTTCGACATGGCCCTGGGGTCATGGGCGGTGAGGCTGGTGCCCTCCTCCAAGAACGACTCGATGACCTTAATTGAGGGAGCCTCCCTCACGTCATCGGTGTATGGCTTAAAGGCCAGCCCCAAAACGGCGATCCTTTTGCCCCTAACGCTGCGGAGCGCCCGCTTAGCCAACTCGAGCATACGATAGGGCTGCATATCGTTGTTCTTCAACGTCGCTTCGAGAAGCCTAGGCTCGCATCCGAGCTCCCTAGCTTTGACGATTAAGGCGCTCACGTCTTTTGGGAGACATGAGCCGCCGAAGCCCACGCCAGCGCTCAAGAAGCGGCCCCTCCCGATTCTCCCATCCATCTCCATCCCCCTCTTGACCTCTAGATAATCCACGCCCATCCTCTCACAGAGGCTGGCGATTTCGTTGGCGAAGGAGACGTCTTTAGCCAGATAGGAGTTTCTGGCGTACTTGATCATCTCCGCTGTTCTTATGCTAGTACGTAAAACCTCTGCTTCAAAGTCCCCGTAGAGCTCGGCGAGCACGTCTCCTGATCGCTCATCCAACTCACCGATGACTATACCCAAATCAGCGGGGGAGAGGAAGTCACGGATCGCCCTTCCCTCTCTGAGAAACTCGGGGTTCATACAGACCCCGAAGTCGACCCCAGCCCTCTTCCCCGAGGAAGTTTCCAAGATCGGTATAACGATGTCTTCCGTTGTGCCTGGTATCACCGTGCTCCTTAAAGTCACGACGTGGTAGCCATCCCTCATACTCAAAGCTCTCCCCAGATCTTTCGACACGGCTTCAACTTGGCTCAAGTCGATGCTCCCATCCTCTTTGCTCGGGGTTCCAACACAAATGAGGGAGACCTCAGATTTTTTGACGGCTCCAGCCAAGTCTAGATCCACTGAAAAGTCCTCTTTCTTTAGGGCGCTTCTCAGTAATTCCTCCATGCCCTCCTCATAGATCGTCGGATCGCCCCTTCTGACTCTATCTATCTTCTCTTCGTCCCTATCGACGCAGAGAACCGTGTGATTTTTACTTGCTAAGCATACCGCGGTCGTTAAGCCTACATAACCCAAACCTATGACCGATATCTTCATAACGCCTCATCTTTAATGGATTCCACTTAATAGCTACACTATTTAGTCTAAAAAACCTTAATAAATAAGGGACTTCTAATATCGAGTTAGAAAGGAATATGCTGAGTCACCCCTTTCTGAGCATATTTGATGGTATTACAGGCGGTTAACTTGTCCACAATCAATGATAAAAAGGGCTTCGAGGTGCTTAAACACAGACTCGTCCCAAAGCACGAGATTTTAAGCGAGGAGGAGAAGAAGGAAATAGTAGAGAAATACGGGGGAGACCCCTACTTGTTCCCCTTTATATACGCTTCAGACCCGGTCATAAAGACATTGGGCGCTAAGCCTGGAGACCTTATTAAGATCACAAGGATCAGCCCCACCGGCTATAGGGCCCTCTATTTCAGGCTCGTGGTGGAGGAATAGCGAATGGTTACACTGCCCATTATACAGGAAAAGATGGATTACGACACGTGGCCTCTCATAAAGGCCCTCTTCAAGGAGATGGGGTTGGCGAGACAGCACCTAGATTCCTACAACACCTTCATCGAAACGGGTCTAAATGAGATAATCAAGGATTTTGAAGGCCTCCAGATACAAACCCCCTATAGGGAGGGGGGCTATGGCGGCACCTACGAGATCAAGTTTGGAAAGATCATTATTGGACCACCGAGAACGATCGAACACGACGGCACACCCGCCGAGAACGTCCACCCCTCTATGTGCAGGCTGAGGGGCTTCACCTACGCCGCGCCTATGACCCTCGAGACCCATCTTTACAGGGAGGGACAGTACATTGAATCGAGGGAGATCTACATTGGAGACCTCCCCGTTATGTTGAAATCAAACATCTGCTCCCTTTCGAAGATGTCTGAGGAGGAACTCATTAGCGTTGGGGAAGACCCAGATGACCCTGGAGGATACTTCATCATCAATGGCTCCGAGAGGGCCATCGTGAGCCTCGAGGACCTAGCCTCCAACGGCATCATCACCAACGTCGAGAAGAGCGGGAATGTATCCAAATACATCGCTAAGATCCTGTCGGTGAGGGGGATATTGAGGACCCAGGTCACCGTATCCTTGAAGAGGAACTACGTCAGCGTCAACATCCCTTGGGTTTCCGCCTCCATACCCTTCGTAATCCTCATGAGAGCCTTGGGCTTTGAGTCAGACCGAGAGATAGCCGACGCGATCTCCTATAACGAGGAGGTCCTCGAGGCCATCTCTCCCTCCTTTGAGAAGGCCTCTGACATCCTGACCAGTGAGGATGCCATCACCTACATCGGGAACAGGGCGGCCTTCGGGGTTTCCAAGGAGTTCAGGGATAGGAGAGTCTGTCACATCATAGATCGCTACGTGTTTCCCCATATAGGCACAGCGGAGGAGGACAGGAGGAGGAAGGGTTATTTCCTCGCCGAGATGGTGAGGAGGGTCTCTGAGTTAAGCTTAGGCCTTCGAGAACCCGATGATAGAGACCACTATGCAAATAAGAGGTTGAGGCTCGCGGGACCGCTCCTCGCACAGGTCTTCGCAAGAGCCTTTAAGAAGCTGTTGAAGGACCTCAAGTATCAACTCGAGAGGAGATACGTGAGCAAGATGTACATAGCCATGGAGGCCGTCGTGCGACCGAGCTACGTATCCTCCCGCCTCTATAAGGCTCTGGCCACCGGCACTTGGAGCATTAGAACGACGGGCGTGACCCAGCTCTTAGACAGGACAAACTTTCTATCCACCCTCAGCCACCTGAGAAGGCTCCAGTCCCCCCTGAGTAGGACAAGGCCCCAATTTGAGGCGAGGGAGCTCCATGCCTCACACCTCGGCCGGGTCTGCCCCGTGGAGAGCCCGGAGGGACAAAACATCGGTCTCGTGAAAAACCTTGCTCTCTCCGCCATCGTTTCCAAGGAGAGACCTTCCGACCTTATTCTAGAAGTTATGTACAGCCTAGGCGTCGTGGACGTTCTGGAGGCCGATGAAGCTCTCTGGAGAGAGGGGGCAAAGGTTTTCCTAAACGGCAACTTTGTCGGTTTCATCCAAAACCCTGAGCATCTCGTCCAGAAGCTCCGCGTCTTGAGGCGACGGCTAAGCATTCCCGAAGACGTTGGCGTCACCCTTAAGAAGGGGAACTACGAGGGAGTGTACGATGAGGTTTATGTGGATTGCGACGCTGGTAGAGTTCTCAGACCATTGATCATCGTGGAGAAGGGAGAACCCCTCATCAGTAAAGATCACATCGAGGCTGTGAAGCAGGAAGCCTTGTCTTGGAGGGACCTCCTGAAGATGGGGCTGATCGAGCTGATCGACGCCAGCGAGGAGCACAATATAGTATCGGCGTTTCGAGTTGAGGATCTCACCCCAAACCACACCCATCTCGAGATCTCGCCCTACCTATTCTTCGGCGTGACAGGCTCCTTCATCCCCTTCGCAGAGCACAATCAGTCTCCGAGAAACTCCTATGAGGCAGCCATGGCGAAGCAGGCCTTGGGGGTTCCCTTCACCAACTTCCCCTTGAGAGCCGACTCTAGGGCGCACCTACTAGTCTATCCCCAGCTCCCCCTCGTTCAAACGAGGATGACCGAGATCTTGGGGATCAATGATCGCCCCATAGGCCAAAACTTCATCGTCGCCATCCTGTCCATGGAGAGCTATAACATGGAGGACGCCGTGATCCTGAACAAGGCTTCCGTGGATCGAGGACTCGGCCACTCCATCTTCTATCAAACATACAAGGCTGAGGCTAGGAGGTATGTCGGTGGGACGAAGGACACCTTTGAGATTCCCTCATCCGACATAAAGGATTACGTTGGAGACGCCGCCTACCGCCTCCTCGAGGAGGACGGCATAGTGGCCGTCGAGTCCGACCTTCAGCGGGGAGACGTCATCATAGGGCGGACGAGCCCACCACGCTTCCAAGAGGAGTTTAGGAGGATGATCTTCGGAAGCATCGAGAGGAGGGATTCATCCGTACACCTCAGTCAACATCGGGGTATAGTAGACAAGGTTTTTCTGACGACGGGGCCTGAGGGTGAGAGGATCGTGCACGCGCGGGTGAGGGAGAGACGAACCCCCGAGTTGGGTGACAAATTTGCCTCCCGACATGGGCAGAAGGGGGTCGTGGGATTGCTGATGAACGCGGAGGACATGCCCTACACCGCCGATGGAGTCGTTCCAGACCTATTGATCAACCCCCACGCCTTCCCGTCCAGGATGACCGTAGGACAGTTCTTGGTTTCGATAGCCGGTAAATACGCGGCTCTCAGCGGTAGGAGGATCGATGGAACCCCCTTCATCAGCGTTAACTACGAAGACCTCAAAGAGATGTTGAAGAAGAGAGGGTTTGAGTCACAAGGCACGGAGGTTTTGTACGACGGGCGAACGGGGAGGCGCTTCAAGGCGGAGATCTTCATAGGCGTCGTTTATTACCAGAAACTACACCACATGGTCGCTGATAAGATGCACGCTAGAGCCCATGGTCCAGTCCAGATGCTCACGAGGCAGCCCACTGAGGGTCGATCCCGGGGCGGGGGGCTGAGAATAGGCGAGATGGAGAAGGACACCTTCGTCGCTTATGGAGCTTCGGCCGTTATCCAGGAGCGCCTCCTCGAATCCTCTGACAAGGCCCCGATCCTGATTTGCACCAAGTGTGGTTTAGAGGGTTACTATAACCCCCGGACAAGGAGATACATCTGTCCAAAGGATGGTGAAGATGCCCCCCTTGCCTCCGTAGACGTCTCCTATGCCTTCAAGCTTTTACTCGACGAGTTGAAGAGCATGAATATCTACCCTAGGCTCATCTCAGAGGGGGAGGTTTAGAAATGTCCTACCCATCCGCCGGAAACAAGATTGGGAAGATAGTGTTTTCGATCTTCTCCCCTCACGACGTCCGCAGGACCTCAGAGGTCGAAGTTACCAACCCAGACACCTATGATGAGGATGGCGTGCCCATACCGAGCGGGGTCATGGACCCCAGATTTGGGTCCCAGGAGCCCTTCCAGGTCTGCCCCGTGTGCGGAAATACCGGCGCCAAATGCTCAGGACACTTCGGACACATCGAACTCGCTGAACCCGTGCTCCACACCGTTTTCATCGAAGAGATCAAGACCACGCTCAAATGCGTCTGCAGGAACTGTGGTAGAGTCAGACTTCCCAAGGAGAAGAAGGAAGCCGATCTCAAGAAAATCGAGAGGCTGAAGGAAAGAAAGGGAGCCGTGCTGGAAAGGTACCTAAAGAAAGTAATCTCTCAGGCCACGAGGCTGAAGAAGTGCCCTTACTGCGGCGCCACGCCCATGAAGATAGAATTTCAGAAGCCGTACGTCTTCAACCTTGTGGACGAGGAGGGGAGAGCCAAGAGGCTCTACCCCGCCGAGATAAGGGAGATATTTGAGAGGATACCCGACGAGGACCTACCCCTCATCGGGTTTGAACCCGATAAGGCGCGCCCAGAGTGGCTCATACTCGAGGTTTTACCCGTCCCACCCCTGTCCGTGCGACCCTCAACCCAGCTCGAGGCTGGCATGAGGAGCGAGGACGATCTCACGCATAAGCTTGTGGACATCGTCAAGGTCAACCAGAAGGTCAAAGAGAGCAAGGAGGCGGGCTCTCCTGCCATCATCGTCAGGGACACGGTGGATCTTCTGCAGTACCACGTCGCGACGTATTTCGACAACACGATATCTGGCGTTCCGCCAGCCAGGCATAGGAGCGGTAGACAGCTTAGGACTCTAACCCAGAGGCTTGCGGGTAAGGATGGCCGCTTCAGGAGCAATTTGGTGGGCAAGCGAGTGAACTTTTCGGCTCGAACCGTGATTTCTCCGGATTCAAACCTGGAGATTAATGAGGTTGGGATTCCCCTGGAGATAGCGATGAAGCTCACGGTGCCTGAGAGGGTGTCCGAGCTCAACGTCGAGGCTATGAAAAAATACGTTAGGAATGGCCCCAACGTACATCCGGGTGCCAACTACCTCATCAGACCTGACGGGAGGAGGATTTACTTGGAGTATGTACCCGATCGAGACACTCTCGCAGACGTCTTGGAGCCCGGGTACATCGTTGAGAGACATTTGATGGATGGAGACATCGTCCTGTTTAATAGGCAGCCCTCCCTCCACAGAATGTCCATCATGGCCCACGTCATCCGCGTCCTCGACTATAGGACTTTTAGACTACACCTGGCTGTTTGCCCCCCCTACAACGCGGACTTTGACGGGGATGAGATGAACCTCCACGTGTTGCAGAACGAGGAGGCCGTCGCCGAGGCGAAGACCCTGATGAGGGTTCAGAAACAGATCATTTCACCTCGCTATGGTGCACCCATCATAGGCTTCAGGAGAGACAGCATCACCGCGTCATATCTCCTCACCCATAAGGACACGCTTCTCACCGAGGAGGAGTTCTTCAACCTAGTAGCCCTGATAGATTATGAGGGACCGCTTCCAGAGCCTGTGATCAGGAAGCCCATCCGGCTTTACTCGGGGAAACAAACTTTCAGCCTCCTCCTCCCAAGGGATTTCACCTATTCGCTGAAGGCGACCAGTTGCAGAAACCATCCCATCTGCCAAAAGGGGAAATGTCCCCACGACGCCTATGTAGTGATCAAGAAAGGTCAACTCGTAAGCGGGGTGATCGACGAGGCCTCCATCGGAGCTGAGAAGGCTGACAGCGTCCTCCATAGGATAGCGAGAGAATATGGATCCGACTTCGCGGGGAACTTCATGACGAATCTTTCCAAGATGCTCGACAAGTTCCTCGCCTCGTGGGGGTTTTCCATGAGCGCCAAGGACCTCGTCCTACCCAAGGTCGCTTATAAGAAAATCAACAGGGTTTTGAGGGGGGCGAGGAGGAGAGTCGACGAGTTGATCGAGGACTACAAAGAGGGGAGGCTGGAAGCCATAAAGGGCTTGACTAGGGAAGAATCCCTCGAGTTGAAGATCATGGACGTCCTGTCCAAGTCTCGAGACAACGCGGGTAAAATAGCTCTAGACAACCTTGATGAAAGGAACGCCCTATACACCATGACCATAACTGGTGCTCGGGGATCCTCCCTTAACGTGGCACAGCTTGCGGCCGTGCTCGGACAACAGTCCATCAGGGGTGAACGCATCAGCAGGGGTTTCAACGATAGGACGCTGGCCATGTTTGAGCCCGGGGACATAGGGGCCTCAGCCCGGGGCTTCGTATTCCAGAACTTTTTAAACGGGTTGAAACCCGCGGAGTTCTATTTCCACGCCATGGCCGGTAGGGAGGGACTCGTGGACACGGCCGTTAGAACTCAGCAAAGCGGCTATCTGCAGAGGAGACTCGTCAATTCGCTGGAGCACCTCATCGTGGCCAACGACTTCTCCGTTAGGACGACGGACGGAAAGATCGTCCAGTTTAGCTACGGTGAAGATGGGGTTGACCCAGCCCGGAGTGACCACGGAGACCCCGTGAACGTTGAGAGACTCGTCGACTCCATCTCCCTTCTACACCGCAAAACCAAACCACCCGCTAAAAGGTTCATTGATGAGACCCTGGGGAAGGTTGAGGATCAGTTGCCCAGGTCCCTTGTAAGGGAGCTTAGGAGGAGTCTCGCCAAGAAGAAGGCAGGCAAACGTGTGGTGAGGGAGGCCGTCAAGGAGGCTGTGATCAACTATAAGACATCCCTCGTCGACCCTGGAGCGGCGGTTGGCGTGATCGCAGCCCAGTCTATAGGTGAGCCGGGCACCCAGATGACGCTGAGGACCTTCCACTACGCGGGGGTTCGAGAGAGAAACGTCACCTTGGGGCTACCCAGGATCATCGAGATCGTAGACGCAAAAAGGAAGCCCTCAACGCCATCGATGACCATCTATCTAAAGAGTGAGTTTAGTAGGGATCAGGTGGTTGCGGAGAGGGTGGCCAACAAGATCGTCGCCGCAACCCTACAGGACCTCGTGGCTGAGTCCCTCATCGACCTATTGAAGGGTGAGATACACTTTAAGTTGAACAGCGATGGCTTGGCGGTGAAGGAGGACGATGAGGAAACCCTCACCAAAATCTCAGGCAAAAAGTATTTGAGCGTCGTCGAGGGCGATAGGCTGATCGTGAAGGCGCCGGGTCTTACCCTCATTGAACTCCAGAAGCTTAGGGATAAGCTTTTGGGCAAACACGCGTCCGGCGTATCGGGAATAACTCAGATAACCGTCAACCTAGAGGATAATGAGTGGGTCCTCTATACAACGGGATCTAACCTAGCGGACGTCTTGGCCATCCCCGAGGTTGATTCCACCAGGACGACGACAAATGACATCCATCAGATCGCCGAGGTCCTCGGAATAGAGGGAGCCCGAAACGCCATCACGGAGGAGTTGATGGGCGTCTTGGAGGAGCAAGGCCTCGACGTGGACATAAGACACCTGATGCTCGTCGCCGACCTGATGACGCGCTCAGGGAAGATAAGGCAGACCGGGAGATACGGCATCGTAGCCGAGAAGGAGAGCGTCTTGGCTAGAGCGGCGTTCGAAATCACCGTTCCAGTCTTGAAGAGAGCCGCCGTCAGAGGCGAGGAGGACGCCCTCAGAGGCGTCACGGAGAACCTGATAGTCGGGACGAGGGTGCCCATCGGCACGGGCCTCGTCGACGTTTACATGGAGGCGGGGAGCTCTGAGTAGCCAAGACGCGCTTCTGCGAGACATCGAGTCGAGTCTACGCGTCATAGCGAAGACGGGTAGGATAGTCTTCGGTGCCCGAAATGTTGAGTGGGCTCTAAGAGGGAGAAGGGTTAAAGTTATATTAACGGCGAGAAACGCGCCTCCCCCCATCGAGGCGAGGGTTGAGGCCATCGCTAAGGCGAAGAAGGTTCCAACCTTTAAAAGCAGCAGATCTAGTATAGAGTTGGGGGAGGCTTGTGGCAGACCGCACTTCATCTCCACCCTCGCAATATTAGATTTTGGGGGAGCCCCGGTGGGTCAGAGGTTGAAGTAATTGCTTAAAAACACGAAGTTCACAGCGGATGAGTTGGCTTTGATGTCCCTCTTCGAGTCTATAACCGGGGTTGGCGCCTTGGACTGCATCATAGACGATGATAGGGTGACCTTCCTCATCCACGAGAACGACTTTCCCATGCTTCTAAGGTTTGCCTTCAGCTTCGCCAGTGCGAGGAGGAGGTCCTTCGGCGTAGTCTTGGACGAGTTGAGCAAGATCATGAAGAGGAGGGTTGACATCGTCAAGTTCTCCCACGACATCAAACAGTTCATCATAAACTTCTTCTCCCTCGCCAAGAGCGAATCCGTCAAGATCATCAGCAGACCTGACGGATATAAATACGCGATCATAAACGTGAACCCGAGGAGGAGGGGCGCCGTGATCGGTCGGCGGGGCTATAGGGCGAAGCAGGGCAGGGAGCTGACCAAGCGATACTTTGACCTCCAAACAATCTACATAAGGTGAAGACCTAGCGGCTATGAGCGCCACGTTCACGCAGATCGGTATAGCCCTCATCATCGCTGGTCTTCTCCTCATCGTCTCATCCCTCATCCTAGCCCTGCTCAAACACCCCAGGGGTTTGAGGGGGTCCCGCTTAGCCGGTGGAGGCGTGGTCTTCATAGGGCCCTTCCCCATAGTCTTCGCGTCCAGCAAATCAATGGCTAAGATTCTATTGGCCATCGCCCTCCTCATCTTCATGGTTTTCATCATCCTCGAGGTGGCGCTTGTCTTCGGTCCGATAGGCTGAGAGACATGGATATTCCTAAACAATTTCTCCTAGGAGGGAGGGGCTGGACCACGGATAGAACCCTGTTTTTCCTCATGGTGATGGGGATGATCCTTTTCATGTTCGGCGTTATCATATTGGCCCTCTCATCTCTCTATGCCCCCGAAGAGGTCTCCATAGGGGGCGTAGTCCTGGTGGGGCCCTTCCCGGTGATCATCGGCTTTGGCAAAGATTTCGGCCTCGTCTCACCGCTCATCCTACTCGTATTGATAATTTCCCTCACGTGGATAATCTTCCACCTCTACCTCTACTTCAGACGAACCAGCCGGGGTCAAGGTTGAGCCGCCCCACCGTCTCTCGGCAGGGCCCATAAGACGTTACGCTGACGCTTTGTCCACAAAGGCTATCTAAACAAGGTTTTTGACCCTTCCGCTCCCACCTCTGTTGCTAGAAGGGTTTTTAAATATTTTAATATGCTATGAGGTACATCATAGTTGACGGTGCGTGATCATGGGGGGCAAGTCTCCTAGGGGCATGTTCGCCGCTAGGAACCTGAAGAAGAAGAGGCAAAGGCTAAGGTGGAGTGACCGATCGTACAAGAGGAGGGTCCTCAAATTAGATGAGAGAGTCGACCCCCTAGAGGGCGCGCCGATGTCGCGGGGCATAGTCCTCGAGAAGGTGGGCATCGAGTCCAAGCAGCCGAACTCCGCCCTACGTAAGTGCGTGAGGATACAGCTGGTGAAGAACGGGCGGCAGATCACCGCCTTCCTGCCAGGGGACGGGGCCCTCAACCACGTCGATGAGCATGATGAGGTGGTGGTGGAGGGCATGGGTGGCTCCCTGGGGAGAGCCATGGGCGACCTCCCTGGGGTGCGCTGGAAGGTTTCGATGGTCAACGGGGTCTCCCTCAAGCTCCTGGTTTTGGGCAAGGCGAAGAAACCGAGGAGGTAGCCATGTCTGCACCAGCTAAGAGCGTCAAAGACGTTGGCCTAAAGGTTTTTGGTAGATACAGCCTAGACGACATTAAGATAAGGGACTTCAGCCTCGCCCCCTACCTCTCCCTTAATCCGATCCTCATCCCCTGGAGCGGGGGTAGACACGAACAAAGAAAATTCGGCAAGGCATCCGTGAACATCGTTGAACGCCTCGTGAACAAGCTGATGCGACATGGGAAGATGGGGGGGAAGAAGGCCCACGCCATCAACATAGTGAAGGCGGCCTTTCGGATCATCGAGCTTGAAACGGGGGAAAACCCCGTTCAGGTCTTGACTCGGGCCGTTGAGAACGTGGGGCCCTGCGAGGATGTCACCACCATCTCCTATGGAGGAGCCGTCTACCACGTCTCGGTGGACGTATCGCCTCAGAGGAGAGTGGACGTTGCCGTTAAACACCTCACCGACGGCGCGAGGAGGAGATCCCACGCCAGCCGCATCTCCATCGAGGAGTCCCTAGCCGGGGAGATCATCGCCGCCAGCCAGAACAGCTCCTCGAGCTACGCCGTTGGTAAGAGGGTTGAGATAGAGAGGATAGCGGTGGCGTCGCGTTAAGAGGTCAGCCCGTCACACATATAAGTTTATTAACCGCTCTCTATTTTTTGTAATATACACTCGGAGTGAAGCCTGATGTCAAAGGAGAAGCCACATCTGAACCTAGTCGTGGTGGGACACGTGGACCATGGAAAGTCCACGCTCATGGGACATCTACTCTACAAGATCGGCACGGTGGACGAAAGAACGATCAAGCGCTTCGAGGATGAGGCGGCTAAGATAGGGAAGAGCTCCTTTAAGTACGCGTGGATCCTCGACAAACTGAAGGAGGAGAGGGAGAGAGGGCTCACCATCGACGCCATGTACTATAAGTTCGAAACTCCGGGGATCATGTTCACCCTGATCGATGTACCAGGCCACAGGGACTTCGTCAAAAACATGATCACAGGGGCCAGCCAAGCCGACGCCTCCGTCCTAGTCGTCTCCGCCAAGAGGGGCGAGTTTGAGGCGGGCATCTCCCCCGGTGGACAGCTGAGGGAGCACGCCTTCCTGCTCTACACCCTGGGGGTGGGTCAGATCGTAGTCTCCGTAAACAAGATGGATGACGCCACGGTGAACTGGGATAAAAAAAGATACGATGAGCTGAGGGATGAGGTTTCAGACTTGCTGAAGAGGATAGGCTTCAAGGTTGAAGCAATCCCGTTCATACCCACCTCCGCTTGGACGGGGGATAACCTCACGGAGGCAAGCGAAAAGATGCCTTGGTACAAGGGGCCAACCCTCTATGAGGCCCTCGACGCCTTTAAGTTGCCCCCGAAACCCATCGACAAGCCCCTAAGGCTCCCCGTCCAGGACGTCTACTCGATAACCGGCGTCGGAACGGTGCCCGTGGGGAGGGTTGAGACAGGGGTGCTGAAGACAGGAGACCGTCTGATCTTCATGCCCTCCAAAGTGATGGGGGAAGTCAAGACGATCGAGGTCCACCACAGCAAGATAGACGAGGCCGTTCCCGGCGACAACATAGGGTTCAACGTGAAGGGCATAAGCCGAAAGGACATACGCAGGGGAGAGGTTGCATCACACCCAACCGATCCCACAACCGTCGCGGAGGAGTTTACGGGTCAGATTTTTGTCATTTATCATCCCACGGCCGTCGCCGCTGGCTACACCCCGGTGATGCACATCCACACGGCTCAGGTGGCGGTGTCCTTCAAGGAGCTCATCGCCAAGATAGACCCCAGGACGGGCCGGGTAGTACAAGAGAACCCGCCCTTCCTCAAGACGGGCGACGGGGGTATGGTGAAGTTTGCCCCCATCAGGCCGTTGGCCATGGAGGAGTTCTCAAAGTTCCCTGAGCTTGGAAGGTTCGCCATCCGGGACATGGGCACCACGATCGCGGCTGGAGTGGTTAGGGAGATCACAAAGAAGGTGGAGTATAAGGCATAGCTTTCCACGTCGAAGCTCCATCCCCCACCCGCTTTGGGCCTCAGCTTTGCCAACATGGGTGAGCCGAAGTGCCGAGGAAGACGAGGATAACGCTGACAGGAACAGACCCTAAGTCATTAGACAAGATGTGCGGCGAGCTCAAGGGGATCGCCGAGAAGACGGGCGCTAAGTACTCGGGACCCGTCTACCTGCCGACGAGGAGGGTGACCATCCCCACCAGGAGGAGCCCCTGCGGAGAGGGGACGGAGACGTGGGACAAGTATGAGATGAGGGTTCACCGAAGGATCTTCGACATCGAGCCCAACGAGAGGGCCATGAAGTACATCGTACGTCTCTCCATACCCGACGATGTGTTCATCGAAGTGAAGGTGATGTAATACAATAGATTAATCTTTAATTGAGAGTATAATTCTCCTACTTTGAGGGAGTTCAATCTCAAAAGCGAAATAGGACCGTGGCATAGACAACATCAGAGTGAAAGACTTTGATTCCTTCTCCATAAGTAATGTTTTTGCTGACTGAAATTCATGTAGGCTGGTTCACAGCCTCATTCCCTCTTCCTCTGTGTCTGGTACGGCTGGTAGCTTCTCCTTCATCTCCGTCTCCACCTGGATCTCCGCTTGTCTAAGTATCTCTTCAGCCTCCTCGTTGGCGGCTGTGAAGTCTAGTGATATGCCACTCACCCGCGTCGCGTCTGCGAGTGTGCTGCCCAAGAGATCTGCGATGGCGTCAAACTCCTCGTCGGCCCGTGGTATAACCGTTGACAGGGTTCCCCCTATGGACTTGATGACGGGCATGACGGGCGCGAGGGTGGCTGCAAGGTCACCTACGTCTTTGACTGTGCCCAGACGCGAGGAGACCTGTTCCATCGCCAGTTTGGCTTGATTGATGGTTTTTTGGGTCTCCCTAATCGCCGCCAGCTTGTTCGCGTAGTTCATTGCCCTGTCTCTGTCGTGGGTCCTCAGCGCGTCTATGGTTCTCCTGTGGTAGTCCCTGTCCTTCTTCCGGAGGTTTTTCAGAGTCGTGTTAAGTCTTCTATCCTGCCTGTTGATGGCGTATACGGCTTTGTTGATCTTTGCTCTGAGCTGGGTTTCTGGTCTCAGGGTTTCTCTCAGCTTGCTCCCTATTCCTCCCTTCCCTTTCCAAGACTTTTCGAAGTCACTCATAACCCGATCACCAAAAAATTGAGACTCAGAATATAATAGAGATGTGTGACTACCGCATATACCACATAGGTTATCAGTTGAAGAGAGGATGGAAATATGAAACAGCTCTGGATATGTTAGACGAGGTTCGACTTCTTGACTAGATGAGATACGTATACCTAATTAGAAGGCTGTCCATATTGTAGATAATGTTTTTATAAATTAGTGTTAATTAGCGGAGAACATATTCGGCAAAACTTTTCGAAATACAAAACTACTTGAAAGAACTGGAATATAAAAGTGAAGAGGTGAGTTAAAATGGTTTTGCGTATACGATCTTATCATAACGTTTATTCTGGCTCTTTCCTTGACGTTGCTTAGTTCGGTGCGAAGCGAATACTTTCCTTGGCCGGACTTTGCGCATACAAATCATGGATTCCCGGTCCTTTGGCTGACTCATCAAACCTCAGCCATTTCCGGCCCTGTGGACTGGTGGCTATTTGACCATTGGGGATTCGCAATAGACACGCTCTTCTGGTTTTGCATAGCTCTGCTAAGCCTATGGATCCTCAGAAAAGTCAAATAGACCTTAAAAGACAAAACATCTGCCACATAGCAAAACGGCACCGTAGCCGCCCTAATCGAAGTGAAGGTGATGTAGGATTCGCCTCTATCTTTTGAACAATACTAGCATCATTGCCAATACAGCCATTCCTCTAATCGAAAAAGTCTTGATATGTTTGTAGGTATGAAGGTATACTAACCTTAAAAACTTATTTCTGGGCTTCGTCGTAGGTCTCGTGGGCAAGATGAAATTCGGAGTGGCTTTACCCACCGGCATGGAGGGGCTGATGTACCCCATACCCTTCACGGAGCCCGGCTCGTTGCTGGAGATCGCCCAGAGGGCTGAGGGCATGGGCTACGACTCCATCTGGCCCAACGACCACTTCACCACGCAGATATACGTGAGGGAGACTTGGGGTAGGTCACCGAACTACTTCGACCCCCTCATCACCCTCTCCCACATAGCGGGGGCCACGGAGCGCATCCGCTTGGCCACCGGGATCGCCGTCCTCCCGATAAGGAACCCCGTCATCCTCGCCAAGCAGGCGGCCACCTTGGACATCCTCTCCGGTGGGCGTCTCATCCTTGGCATCGGCCTAGGCGCCTACAGGGAGGAGTTCGAGGCCGTCCACCCAGAGCTTCCCCTGAGGGCTCGTCCCGTGCTCCTAGAGGAGGGCCTGAGGGCCCTGAGGCTCCTCCTAGACGAGCCCGTGGTGAGCTTTAAGGGTCGATACGTCAGCTTCTCCGGGGTGGAGATGTTCCCCAAGCCCGTGCAGAGACCCCTCCCCATCTACATAGGTGGGAACGCGGTGGAGGGCATAAGGAGGACCGCCGAGTACGGAGACGGGTGGATGCCGGCGATGCTGACCGTGGCTGAGATCGCTGACTGCCTCGAGAAGATGAGGGAGTTCGGGAGGAGGGCCGGGAGAAGCGTCGCCGACATCGACATAGCACCCCAGTTCGGCGTGAGCATAGCCGGGGATCGCGACGAGGCCTTCAAGACCTTCGGGGCCTCCCAAGTCTATAGGCACATGGTCTCGCTGAAGGAGTCTACCCTGAGGGGACAGGTCGTCGATGCCGCCTCCGACATACTGGATAGGAACCTCATCGGGACGCCCGGGGACATCATCAAGAGGGTGGAGGCGTACGCCGAGGCCGGGGCGACCCACATGGCCGGCCTCATCTTCGTTGGAAATAGGGTTGGGGACGTGTTAGAGGGGATGGAGGTCTTCGCCAGGGAGGTGTTGCCTTCCTTCTGAAGGGGTTGGGGGCTTCACAGGATCGGCCCCAGCAACGTTTCGATTGATGGGTGAAATTTGGTAGGAGAGGTTATTCAGGGTAGGAGGGGTCAGCTGTGAGCTATGTTACGCATCAGAGGTGCTCAAAGTGCGACGCCCTCTACCCGCCCGAGGAGGTGATCCTCACCTGTGAGCGGTGCGGGGGACGCATAGAGATCATCTACGACTACGAGAGGATCGCCGAAGATGTCACCAAGGAAGGCTTAGAGCGTAGGGAGCCCAGCGTCTGGCGGTACAGGGAGCTCCTCCCCATCGTAAACGAGGAGAACATCGTCTCCCTCGGCGCAGGGGGAACCCACCTCCAGAGGTGTCACAAGCTCGCCGAGAGACTGAGGGTTAAAGGGTTATACATCAAGGACGAGACCTCCAACCCCTCTGGGTCCTTCAAGGATCGATGTGCAACGGTCTCCATCTCCAAGGCCTTGGAGGGGAAAGCCAAGGCCGTGACCATCGCCTCCTCCGGAAACGCTGCGGCCGCGGCGGCCGCCCACGCGGCCAAGGCTGGGATACCATGCTACGTCTTCGTCTCCTCGGCGATTGATATGAGTAAGCTGGTCCAAATAAGGATGTACGGGGCCAAGGTGATGTGCGTCGAGGGGATCGTCCACGACTGCACGAAGATGACGATCGAGGCCTCGAAGAGGTATGGGTGGGTCAACGTGACCACCTCCTCTACCTTCAACCCCTACACCGTGCAGGGACCCAAGACCACGGCCTACGAGGTCAGCCAGCAGCTCGGATGGGAGACCCCCGCCTGGATGATCATCCCCGTCGGAAGCGCTGACAACCTCTCGGGCCACTGGCTGGGCTTCAGGGATTTCAGGGAGATGGGGTTCATCGATGAGATACCCCGCCTGGTGGGCATACAGGCGGCCGGGTGCGCCCCCTTCGTCGAGGCCTACAGGGAGGGAAAGAGGCCCGAGGAGATCGAGCCTTGGGAAAACATACAAACCATAGCCTCGGGGTTGGCGGACGCCTATCCCTACGATGTCGAGGTCGCCATGTCGGGGGTTAGGGAGAGCGGTGGATGCGCCGAGAGCGTCACAGACGAGGAGATGCTGGAAGCCTTGAAGCTCCTGGGGAGCGACGAGGGGATCTTCGCCGAGCCCTCGGGGGCCGCGTCTGTGGCAGGGCTGAGGAGGCTCCTCGACGATGGGGTGATCGACCATGGCGATGTCGTTGTATGCGAGGTCACCGGGACTGGGCTGAAGGACCCGAAGTCCATGGCGGGGATCCACGGCGAGCCCGTGAGGATCAGGCCCTCCATGGAGGAGTTAGATAGGGTTCTGAGGGAGGGGCTGGTGTTCTAGGGCCGTCCCATGCGGCTGAGGTCTTGGGTCTCTGTGTGGATAAAGTCCATTCCCGGAGATGGATCCCTAGGGTTTCAAGAGTTTTCGTAGGGGCTTGGGATTGACTAAAATGGCTCTGCGTTCCCTTGACGTGCGAGCGAGGTTTAAATTTTCGATCTTTCTTTGTAAGCCGTGGTTGCGGCTTCATACGTTTCCATCATCTCTGTCTTAGATGTGATGCCGACGGCAGCGCTGTTCACATGTCTATAGACGAATTTTAAAGCCGCTTTTGGTGATAGTCTACCGGCGGCTAATGGTTTTATGGCTACTACCCTGCGTGAACACCTCTTTATCGCTTCCAAGCTTCCTTCAAAGTCCGGCTCCATGGCATACCCTAGGCTATTCAAAGGGGCAAGAACTACCTCGACTGGGACGCCCGCTTCCTCAACCCATGGAATCGTCACGCCGGGTCTGTGGGTGGCTAAGCCAAGGGTGGCTCCATACTCCTTCGCCACGTCTAATCTTTCCATTATCCTTCCAATGTCCAATGTGTCGCTGATTTCACCGTGCACGGCAACAACCTCGGGTTCTAATGGACTCAACCTATCCAGCATCCTCCTCAATCTCGATCCTGACAAGTCTGTTGAGTATATTATGAAGGGCTTTACCCCTGTTCTATCGCAGGCTTTAATCAAGGCGTCAACAGGTTTATCGGCTAAGAGTTGAACCGCCTTCACTCCGAGCTCAAAGCTCGTTTGGTACAGCTTAATCATATTTTCTGGCTGGAGATAGAATCTTCGATAATACTGGAGTGCTTTTACTCCAAATTGTCCGGCTCCTATGAAGGGACTACAACCCAACAGTATCGAGGGAATATCACCGATCATTTATTATTCCAACCTTTGAATGACGTTAAATTATGTTTTGGTTAAGTAATAAGTTAACCAGATGGAAATATAGCACCTTCTTTAGTCTTTGCTAAACCGCGTAAAACCACAAAGAAGTTTAACGACGGTTTAGAAAGGAGAATTATTTGGAAAGACTGGGAAGAGCTCGAAAGAAATCTCCGTATAGGCATCCCAAACCCAAACCATTAATCTATAAATAACCCAAGTAAAAGTTCTCTAATAGTATGAACACGGAGGGAGATTCTAAGTAATGTTGTATGGCAATGGAAAATATATTTATCAGCTAGTCGAAGATTGGGCACAACTTCGAGAGGGATTGTCATTCTTAGATGTTGGTAGCATAGCCATCGATAATCAGGATAGGGTGTACATCCTCAATCGGAGTGAAAACCCTGTTATGGTGTTTGATCGCGATGGAAATTTATTAACGTCTTGGGGGAGAGGGTATTTTAAGCGGGCCCATGGCATTTGTGTTGGACCCGACGGCTCAATCTATTGCACAGACGATAGAAATCATACCGTAACTAAATTTAATGCTCACGGTGAGGTTTTGATGACTTTGGGGACGAAAGACAAACCTTCCGATACGGGATACAGAGATGTCCCCGACCTTTGGGAGCGAATCGCTTCAATTAAACGAGGTGGACCACCATTTAATCGGCCCACTGGTGTGGCGCTCTCTTCAACGGGCGATATGTATGTTTCTGATGGCTATGGAAATGCGAGGATACATAAATTCAGTCAGGACGGAAAATTATTATTCTCATGGGGTGAACCAGGACCAGCGCCAGGTCAATTCAGACTTCCACATTCCATTTGGGTTGATAGGCAAGATCGGGTCTGGGTTGCCGACCGTGAAAACAATCGAATACAAATCTTCAATGATAAGGGTGAATTCCTTGCCCAGTGGACAGACCTTATTCGTCCGACAGACGTATTTGTGGATAATGATGAAATAGTATATGTATCAGAGTTATGTAAGCGGATCAGCATATTTGCTACGGATGGAAAGCTTCTAGCTCGGTGGGGTAACGAAAATCATGATGTTAATGACCCGCTATTTGTTGCTCCCCACGCTATCGCGATTGACTCGAAGGGTGACCTCTATGTTGGCGAGGTCGCCATGACCCATACAAAGATTGATCGCGGTTCTAGAGCAGTACAGAAGTTTGCCCGTAAAAATTAGCTACTTGGATGGGGGTAATTCACCACATCTAAGAGCACGACGCTATTCTACTTTAAACTTGTCATACCTATCCCAAATCTCTTTAGTGAACTGACTCTTGAATGGCGGCAATTAGAGAATATAAAAGATACTCCTATGTTTAGTTTGACTTAATAATATCAACTCCTCTCCAAGTAGCCACACCAATGGGTCTTCCCATCCCGAACAAATTGGAAGTGATATCTCGATGTTTTGGACTATTTTGTCTAGATGGAGCATCCCACTTGGGTTAGAGCCCTTGTAACCGATGCACCCACACCCACGATAAGAAACCCTTTATCAATTCTAAGCTTGTTATAAGGAGATTGAATCGAGGAATGTTGAGGAAGAGAGGTCAATTATCAAAGAATGACGAAGGATCCCTGATTTTGATCAACGAGGATGGACAATCCTACAATATAAATCAGAGCGTCGTCACGATCTGGAGGAAGTGCCATGGCAAAACGCAGGTAGAACTGTCCCGAGAGATAGCCGAGGAGAGAAGCCTAGACTTCGATGAGGTTAACAGCGCGATGACAAACATCATTGGACAACTGATAAAGGCGGGCTTAGTGGAGGATGTAGAAGAGGAGCCAGAGCAAATTAGGGGCATGGAATTGGGCAAGGGAATAGACATGGGGATAACCAGGCCAGCAACACCCCTAGAGATGGAGGGAAGTCAACAATTCAGGGAGAAGCTGCAGAATATGATCAAGGCTCTTCGGGACATTCAGAAGAGACTCGATAGAATAGAGGAAAAGATAGATAATATGAAGAGATTCGAGCTCAAGGCTGGGGATAAATTAGTCCTCAAGGAAGAGGAGGGAAAGCTCCTAATAGAAAAGGCCTAGCTGAACCCCTATTTACTACGGTTCCCATGACTCATATCCACTGATTACACGAAAAATTATGGTCCAAACCCCTTCAATATTTTTCATTAGGAACAAGAAGAGGAACGGTCTGCAGTTCTCGATGGCTCGCCTCGGCGGTTTAGCGTTACCACCATCACCAACTCTTTGGAAGGGATCTCCATCCTGAGCGAAGAGATTTAGATGCTCCCTAATGCCGATGGCGGTGCATAGCGCGCCCATGATCAAGGCCTGCGGGTCGTGTACGGTAAAACCAGAGAACCATGAATACGAAAAGGGCAATAAAGGTTATGCTCGACGCTGTTTCGACGAGGCTCTGGTTGACGTAGCCGGCGTGCATGAGCCCCGTGGGTATGTTGGCCATGGCGTGCGTCCAAGAGGCTAGGATCAGGGTTAGCGCCACCTTGAGGGACGGCATACCCCAGATGGCGATCATCGCCATCGCACCGTGAATGGGAACTATAAACAGCATTTCGATTATGAAGTTGCCGTACTCGTACCAGGCGTGACCTGCATACTCGGAGGTGAGCGGCCACCCAAGATACCAGATCTCTCCGATTGCGAATCCGACTCCCAGGCAGAATCCGGTGATTAACTTGGAGTACGCCTCTTTGACATTGTCCCGCACTTGGGGAATCAACAGTGGTGACAGCTTGCTGGCCTCTTGGATGAAGCCGTTAACGAAGTTCCACGCAACGATCGCGGTGAGGGACCATGCCGTGCCTCTATGGATATAGTCAAAGATCGTGGTGAGGACATCGAACACTGGGGGTCGAACAAGTGGCAATGGGACGATGGTCAACACGCCGAGGGCGACCAAGCCCCAGAACCGCCATGATATAGCTTTCAGCCACCTACTGAAGATATACACCAGGCATAACGCGCCTGCCGTGGCTATGGCGGCCGCTATTAGTGGATTTGTGTTGATGGAGACCACTTCAAATTTCCCAACAACAGAGGGACTCCTTCTTTATTTTTATCTATAAGTACCTTGCTTTAGATGAGAAGATGAAAATGAGCGAGAAGATTCTCATAGAAGATCTTCGAAGAGACGCTAAGATGCGTGTCGATACAGACAGAATCCTCTCACCGCTATGGATACTCTTACCGCTGATTGGAATAACAGTAGCAATCGTAACCGCTGCCTTTACAGCTGCAACCTTTGCCTTTTATAGATGGGAGAGATGGGCGACGGGTCCACAGTTTCCTAGGTGGGAGGGCGAATTTCCCTTCACGATGCCTGCTTGGATAGGAGGATTTTTCGCCTTGGGGGCTGTGGGTGTCGTTGCTATGATTCTGTACGCGTATCTAATCTATTCTCTCGTCAAGAGGAGGAACGGTCACTTCTATAGGGAGTGGATGTTGGTGGAGGACCTCATATCCATGGTGAGATCGGTAGCTTCGAGGAAGGAGAGGGAGGTGGAGGTGCCTCTATCCTCTGTGAGGCGTACCCTTAGAGATATGAGGATGAGTGAGGCGGAGAAGAACCCGGTTCTATGGGTCATACTCCTGTTTGTACCCGGTGCGAGCATCATCGCCTCTCTCTACATACTCTACTTCTTGACCGTAGACTTCTATAGGCATGAGAGGAGAGAAGACGGCTTGCTGGAAGACCTAGGAAAGGCCATGGCTATCATAGAGACCCCCATCTCCATTAGGAGGACTAAACCCATCCCCGAGAGGAGCTACATACTCTACCTCATACTCACCATAGTAACCCTTGGGATATTCGGGATCTATTGGCTGTACACCCTCATCGTAGACCCCAACAACCACTTCCAAGAGCACATCAACCTCGAAGACACCATCATAGATCAACTAGCTACAACCATTTGATCCTCGACAAATAGAAATATCGATTTTGAAAAAACACAATGCGAGCCACGGACTCTGTCATTGGGGATTTATAAACCCCGGGGTATCTCTTAAATATGAGGAAGATAAAATGCCTACGCACGGAAGCATTACAAAAGCCGGTAAGGTGAGAGCCCAGACGCCCAAGATCGACGCCGTGCCGAGGACCACGCCGATACCCAAGAGGAGAAACCGAAGAAACTATTATAAACGGTTCGTGTTGAGCCGGCAAGCTGGTCAGTCCAACGGCGCCCCTCGAAGGAGAAGACGATAGAAAATCCCCAGAGGATTACCTCAGGACCGATGTGGGGTCTCGGCTGCCACACGCTTTATCCATGCGTTTCTCCTGGCATTTTCATGGGGTAATAGGTGTTGTTGGCTATGTGTCTACCATAGACCTAATAGAAACGTTCAAGAATAAAGTGTGATCCTATAGTAAGTGACGTGTCGAAGGCGATAGAACGATACTTCCGCTTGGTGATCGCTCAGTCCCATGGGTGGGATGCGGCTCGGAGCGTAGAAGTTATAATCCGATGGGTGGGGGAAACCGTCGAGGTCTTGGTTCCCAGGCGATTCGTCGGTCTCTGCATCGGTCGCGGCGGAGAAACGGTCATGGCGGCTCAGCGAGATTTCAAGGTGCGTATAGTCGTTCAGGCTATCGAGACATGCTGATCGAATAGGGTAGAGCGTCTTCTCTTTTGAGGAGGCTCAAAAAGATTCAGAATATTTATTTCAATTGAAGAGTCTATCTTTCAGAGCCGTTTGATCTTAATATCTTGTGGACGATGAGGGGATCGCCATGGAGGTCGGGGTTGTCGACAAGGGGGGGAGGGGGAATGTCTACGCCTACTCCTACGCTAAGAGCCCCAAGGTTTCGAAGGTTTACGTCATGCCCGGAAACGCGGGCAGCTCCCTACTGAGCAAGTGTGAACAGGTGCCCATTCAATCCATCGAAGAGATCATAGAGTTTGTGGAAGAAAAAAATTTGGATTTGACGGATGTGGGTATGGAGGGATACCTCTCCGACGGCATAGTCGACAAATTTTTGGCGAGAGGGCTGGAGATAGTTGGACCCCTCCAGAAGGCCACGATACTCGAAACGAGCAAATGTCGCACGAAAGACTACTTGAAGAAGATCGGCGTACCCATTCCACCCTACAAAAACTTCGATAACCCCGATGAGGCCAAGGAGTTTGTGAGGGACTTCTATCGACGACACCCCGGAGAGAACGTCGTCGTGAAGGCGGATGGCCTAGCCGCCGGGAAGGGCTCTCTCGTGTGCAACTCCCTGGAGGAGGCGTTGGACTCAATAGACGAAATCATGGTTAGAAGGATATTCGGCGACGCGGGAAACATGGTCGACATCGAAAAGAGATTATACGGCTGGGAGTTGATGTTCTTCGTCCTCACCGACGGCGAAACGGTGCTACCCCTAGAGGCAGCGATGGACTACAAGCCCGCCTTCGATGAAGGCGATAGGAGGATACGACACTTTGGTGGTCGAAACCCCAACACTGGGGGAATGGGGGGGTATTCACCGCATCCGTGGCTCGACGATGAACTCAGACAGAAGATCATGGACAGAATCGTGACCCCCACCATAGCCAACCTCAGAAAGTATGAGGGCGCCCATCTGAGGGAGGGCGACTACAAAGGCGTTCTCTATTTTGGCCTAATGATCTGCCAAGAGAACGGCGAGAGGAACCCCTACGTCGAAGAGATCAACGTGAGGGGGGGAGACCCCGAGGCGGAGATAATCTATCCGAGGCTGAAGACGCCCCTCTACGACGTATCCAGGGCTATGCTGGATGGCAAGCTGGATCAGATAACCCTTGAATGGGACCCCAGTTACTACGTGGGCATAGTCGCCGTAAGCGGCCCCATACTGCGAAGCATCAGGGAGGAGAGGCGGGGACTCAAGAATCTTCCGGGCTACCCTGGGGAACACATGACCAACCAGCCCATACGGGGTTTGAGGGAGGTCGATCCCAGATGTCTGATCTTCCACAACGGAACAGCCTTCAGGGACCCCAGCAAAGGAGACCGTGACAACAACATCTCCACCACGGGTGGAAGGGTGCTCACCCTCGTGGCGCCGGGGAACACCTTGGAGGAGGCTAGGGACATGGCATACCGCGAAATCAGAAAAATATGGTTCAGGGGTATCCGATACAGGAGGGATATCGGAAAGCCCAAATGACTATTCGTCTAAAGGTTTAGAGCGGCGTTGGAACTACCCTAATCGAAGTGAGGGCACGTCGTCTCCTTCCCTCATAGACTTTGCTTGAAGCGCAATAGCTCGGTTAGCTCATCGATGCTGTGAGCTTTTTCCAGACCGTCGACTACCTTGATGATCTCCCTGGTCCTTTCCTCATCGGCTGTCGTCGTCGCCAAGGCCTTGAACTTCTCCTCTATCTCATCTCTAGTCATCGGGTTCTCAGGCGTCCCCCTCGCATGGTCCACCCTATCTTCAAGGGTTTTACCGTCTTCTGTCTCGATCTCTATGATGGAGGGGTATCGCTCTGGGAAGAGCCGGTCGAGCTCGCTGTCATAAGCGACCCTCACGCGCCTCGATAGCTCCATGATCCTCGGATCCGTCGGCTTTTCGTAGAGTATGTCGTCGATCATAACCCTCTTGTTGTAGGCGGCCACGGAGAGGATGTATTGAGCGCTGTGAGACCTTAGCGCGGGGTTGTCGATCAGCCGAGCCCCCGACTTCGGGTATCTCAAGGTAATCCGTCTGATCTCATCGGGATCTATTTCGTGTTCATCCATCAAATTGAGGAGGGCGTCGAGACCTGGGTGGAGGAAGGCGCAGCATGAATACCTCTTGATGGCTAGGTTCATGACCTCGAAGTCCCTCCCAAGGCCTCGCGTCAACGCCTCGAGGTTCCTCTCCCCGGAGAACGCGTCGAAGATGGTGTACTTCCCCTCCAAGACCTCGGGTCCCCCAAAGCCCATCTCCGCCAGCATGGCCGATGTGACGCCGTTTCGGGCGGCGACCCCCATCTGGAAGGGCCTAGACATCTCGGTTCTATCACTCTCCCACGCCAAGAGCCCCGAGGCTTGGCAACCCGAGAGGCCAATCGCGTTTGTCAACTGACCCTCATCGAGACCCAAGGTCTTTCCAGCCGTAGCCGCCGCCGCGAGGCATCCACAGATCGCGGATGGGTGGAAGCCCCTCCCATATTGACCCGTCGGCGTGAGCGCGAAGCTGACTCGGGCTTCGACGTCTATCCCCACCACCACAGAGGTGATTATGTCCCTGCCGCTGACTCCCTCCCTCTCTCCGACGGATAGGGATGTGGGTATGAGTACTGCTGCCGCGTGCAGGATGGCTCCGGGGTGGTGGCTCTCGATGTCACAGTAGTACCCCATGGTTCCGTTGGCGAGGGCGGCGTTGACGGCTGAGGTCTTAAATGTCCGGCCGATGACCGTTGCCTCCTCTCTTCCTCCTAGTTTTTGAACGAGGTCTGTTATGATTCTGCTGGCCATATACCTGGGGGATGAGGCGGCCAATAGGGCTCCGATCGTGTCCAAGATGATGACCTTGGTTTGCTCCACCACTCTCTCGGGTATGTCACGGTAGGTGAAGTCCGCTACGTGGCTCGCCAGTTTTTTCGTGTAGTCACCCTTCTCGACCTTGGCTTTTGATCCCTCCATATCCTAATCGCCCCTATACAACCGTGTCCTCATCCCTAATATTGTGTATGTGGGAATAATATGTCTGGATTCAGATATTCGGCATTTTCATAGAAGTAGTTGCCTATATATCTATCCATCTACCATAATATGAATAAATTTCTCATTCAACGCTTCTTAGAAATCTAGTTTATAACTTTAAGTTCTCCATATTTTCCAATGTTGAGCTGCTTGACTCCATAATATTCGGTTACACGTCCCTTCTCAATTTGAACGGTGTCGCCAACAGATATAGACCCTATCCGTTGATTCCATAGAGCTAAATTGATCTTTCCATCTCCATCGCTAATCACAGCGATAGACAAACGGAGAATACCGCCAAATCGAGACATAACCTTTCTAGCCTCGGAGACCTCGAGAACCCTTCCTTGAACCCTT
The DNA here is from genome assembly GCA_046757245.1 of Candidatus Geothermarchaeales archaeon. GTDB lineage: Archaea > Thermoproteota > Nitrososphaeria > Geothermarchaeales > JAUWBL01 > JBHHXX01. The sequence continues at coordinate 11,665 of JBHHXX010000007.1, read as the reverse complement.
ATGTCCTTCATACCCCCTGACAAATCAGAAATCTTCGTAAAACTCTCCTCTTTATCCATCTCGACGTTTTCTAAAGCTTTTAATGGAGACCTAACCGATGTATTAACCGCACCTATCCGTGCATTGGATTCGTCTACTTCCCAATACTTGATCTCAGCATTAGGATAATCGGGTTCATATTCTGATAGGGCATAATGAAGATCTCTAGCGTAATAATGGTATCTAACTATTGGTTCCCCCTCAACGCATACCTCGATGATGTGTTTCTTACCTTTGCTCACACCTGATCCCCTGCTCATAGGGTACAAGACACCTCTCCTAGTCAGACACAAAAAATCTAAAAGATCCAATCTGGTAGATAGTTGTTTTCCCTCAGCCATGTTCTTTGCGACGCTATGTACCTCCCCACTATCGTTCCCTTCACCTCGTTTTGGAAGCCCCAGAGCTCTACGATCACAGCGTCTCCCTCCCTAATCCACACTCTTCTCCTAAGCTTCCCTTTAATCCTGCAGCTCCTCTCTCTTCTATCCGTGCAGAGAACCATCACCCTGTCGTTGCCGAGCATCTTCTTAGCTATGCCGAGAAGTTGCCCCGTACTCGGCAACGGGGTGTCCCTCAATTCCTTCTCAGTTAAAACTTTCCTTTTCCCCATTTTGATATTCCCCATCACACACGAATCGTTCTCTTAGGATTTGTATTTATTTAATCATGGCTTCTATAAATTAATCAAAAAATAAATGGTGGAGTTATTTTTTGAGCAAAACTCCGTTGTTCTTAAAGTATTTCTAGGTTTGTAGCTCTTGGTCCCTTGGGGGTATCCTCTATGTCGAATCGTACCCTCTCACCTTCTTGGAGGGTATCGCCGTTCTTTATCTCTGAGTGGTGTACAAACACTTCGTCTCCGCTGTCATCGCACTTTATGAAACCGTATCCCCTGAGACCGAGCCATCTCTTGACTACTCCTTCCAATGTATTCACCTCCTTTACTCGTCTAAGGATCTGAAGTTATACAAGAGGAAACAACATTAGAAAGTCCAAGTTGTTCTCGACTTGTCGTTAACTCGCGATCGTAATCAAGTATACGTAGCCTCAGTTAATAAGTCTTGAGGGTTATCGGAAGCGGTTAACCTTATTCTTAGAGAAAAGCGTCCTCGAGCCGCTGTCGTGAGTACACAGCTACAATGGTGAAAAGAGAGATATTTAGTCTTCAATTACTCTATCGACTTGTTTTCGCTAGGTGGGGAGCGCCTCCTCTCTGTTAAAGTTATGATGGACATAAGGATACAAGGAGAAAAATTAATAGCATTCGCTACATCAATGTAGCTTTTGGAAAGATACTGGTGGAGGTTGTGTTAATGGAGTATGTTAATAGTATGTTGGAACTGATAGGAAACACCCCTATGATGAAATTGAATAAGGTGGCTAAAGACGTGGAGGCGAACGTGTTTGTTAAGCTTGAACACCTAAATCCCAGTGGAAGCTACAAGGATAGGATGGCTCTCTCGATGGTTGAAGCAGCAGAGAAGGGGCTCACTTGGAATGGTAAGAGGCTGAAATCGGGAGGTGTTGTGTGTGATGCTTCTGCGGGCAATACTGCCCCAGCCCTGGCGTTTGTTTGTGCTGTGAAGGGATACAAAGTTAAGCTATGTTCATACAAGACCATGCTTCACGTAGGAGAGGAGAGTGTGAGATTGAAGATTACCGATGCCTTTGGCGCGGAGGTTTACCAATGTCCATTGCCATCTGAAGACATTCTAAAGCGGTGTTCAAACGAGAGAGAGCGCAATTATAGCTACATCTTGGCGGGTAAGATGCACATGTACGAGTTAGAAAAGGAAAACCCAGACGTGGTGTGGGTTGATCAGATATACAATCCGTATAACACGGTTGGTCAAATGGAGATGGGGAGAGAAATATATAGACAGCTAGACGGAAAAATCGATGCCTGGGGGTGCTCCATAGGCTCTGGCGGGACCTTTCTGGGCGTTGCGTTAGCGTTGAAAGAGGCGGGTGTGAAGCCGAAGACCTTCGGGGTCGTGCCCGCATACTCGACCATCGTTGATATCAGTGCTGATATCGCTAAGAGGGGTGAGTTTGGAAGGCCCAAGATTAGGGATAAATTGGTGAAGTTAATGGGGCTGAGAAAATGGGAGACAGAGGAATCGATCGTTGAAACGATGTACAAGATGGGCTATCCCGATGAGTTTTTCCAGGTTAGCTCTGAGGATGCGAGGTACATGGCAAATAGGTTGTGTAGGGAGGAGGGAATCTACTGTGGCATGTCATCGGGGGCGAATGTGTTTGCGGCTTTGAAGGTGGCTGAGAGAATGGAGGCAGATCAGAATGTTGTCACCGTTATCGTGGATAGAAGGGATAGGTATTTGGATGAGTATCCAGAAGATATCTATGTTGTATGAGAAGTTTTCAGAGGATGATAGAATCGGTATGGGAGGTGGAATGTTTGAGGGAGAAACCGATTATTGAGGAACTGCCCAAGTCGCTGCAAGATTTCGTAAAGAGATACCCAGACATCTGGCGGGCGTATGAGAGGTTAGGCGAGGCGTGTACTAAGGCAGGTCCACTCGGAGCAAAGGAGGTCGAATTGATCAAGATGGTGATCTATGGCATGAAGCAACTCTTCACCCCGTTCAAGACGCATGTACGCTTAGCCTTGAGAGAGGGGGCCAGTAGAGAGGAGATCGAACACGCTATAGTTCAACTGCTCACGGCAGAGGGCCTCAGCACCACGGTGATGGCGATGAAGTGGGCCGATGAGGTAACAAAAGATGAGGTCAAGAAGAGGAAGAAATCACAGTCGCCGAGATAGGGTATATAGAACAAGCTGGAAATAACAACCGTAGAAAATGTATATGTGGGCTTAACCCACCCCCATCTTCTTATTAATCTAACTTATACCCATAAATCTGTTACATTTGGAGAAGTAAGGGTATATTTTGGACATATTTATCTATCTGGAAGAAACCCCTGAGTCCAACATAGAGAAATGACATTTTCTCCAACTCTCATACGAAATTTACCACACATTTATTCCCAGAACATCCGGGTCTCAAAATATTTTCTCTGAGCCTCCAAGATCCTACGGAAGAGCCTCTCCTCGTCACCTGCGCCACTCCTCAGGATCCTCTTCGCGGTCTCAACCCCGACGCCGTAGGCCTGGAGACACCACAACGCCTTCACACCGAAGTTGGATATGAGCCTCGCCGAAGCCCTCAGCCTCTCCACCGCCTCCCTCTCCTCCTCGGAGAGCCTCCTCCTCCGCCTGATCTTCTGAGCCAGCCTCAACCCCTCCACCAAGTGCGGAACCTTACCCAGAAGGGGGCTCCCACAGGAGACGCACCTCACGCCCCTCCTCTCGAGATAGCCCACGGTGTAGAGCCCCATGAGCTCCCCGCAGTTGAGACAGAGGAGCTTGACCCTGGAGCCCCTCACCCTCTGCTTGAGGAGCTCCAAAGCCTCCCTCTCCTCGATGAACTCCCGATACGCCGGGGTTTCGTTGCCTAGGACGTATTCCATCTCGAGGTGGCTCCAGGTCGGGAGGAGCTTGGCGTAGATCTTCACCTCTCCGCGGCGGATCTCCTCTAGGAGGGCCCTCGTGGCCTCCACGTCGTAGTAGCGGGTGAAGAGCTCGCTGAGGGCCTCTCGGGTGGGAGGTTTGCCCCTCAGGTGATAGTAGAGCTCCCGGGCCAGCCTCTTCCGGTATCGGGTGCCCCGCCTGAGGGCGCCCATACGCTTGCACACGTTCCACAGGGTCCAGAGGAACTTGCCCTGCCTCACCGCCTCGACCTCCAGAATATCCTCTATTCTATCGCAGAAGTCCCCCAGCTTCTTTACGACCTCAACGAGAGACCCGGGGCCTAGGGACCGGGTTCGGTCGAGGAAGATGACGCGGTAGGGGCTGGAGGCGTGTTCCAGCTCTACTCCGTGGGTCGACTTAACCAAGGCCTTCACCAACTGGGCCAACGTCTCGTCCACCCTGTCGCCTTGGTGGGCGTGGAGGATGAGGAGGTTCGCCTTGTCCCCTCTCTTCATCGAAACCGTGATGTTCCCCACCCCGGGGAGTCTCCCATGGCTCTCGGCGAGACCCTTGACCTCTGTCCTCAGCTCGTCGAGGCTCTCTCCCCCCGAGACTCTTTCATCGACGGCTTCCTCGCTGAGCCTCTCCGACGTAATCCATTCTTCTTGGAGCTCGGAGGCCTTGTTGGCCACCACCTGATCCACCAAGAGCATCTCCCCGATCCACTGGGGTATGACGGCGGCGTCGAAGAGGTCTTTGGCGGCGTGAACCCACATCTCCTCCTCGTCCACCTTGACGACCCTCCAAGTCTCGCCGTTAACCAAGATTTTGGCGTTTCGGTCGCAGTACTCGCCCACAAAGCTCTCATCCAAGGTGGCCACGCTCCTCCTCTCTAGAACATCTATCATCCGGTAGCTGACCACCTCGGGGATGGTTGAAACGTTCTCGAAGAAGTATTGAATGCTGCCCCTCCGCGGGTAGAGCCCACTACCCCTCACACTCAGAAGCCCTAGATCGACGAGGAACCGAGCCAGCTCCTCCATGTCACCCCGCCCCAGAGAGGCGTAGAAGTGGGACCTAGTGACGACCCCGTATATTTCGTCGAGGGTTATCCCAGGCTCGCTGAGAGCCATGCCCACCAATTGATGAGCCAGCACGTCCAGCGAGTTCTTGTACAGTCTAGGCCTCTCGATCTCGCCCCTCCTGAGCAGCTTTATGGTGGCTAGGGACTCGAAGAAGTCATCCACCGTCCTAGCGAAGACGAGGCCCCTCGCGGGCAACCCCGGTCTGTGCTCACTCCTACCTATGCGCTGGGCGAGCTTCACGATTCTTCGGGGTGAGGTCCACTGCACCACGCTTCGCACCCCTGTGATGTCCACGCCCAGCTCCATGGAGGAGGTGCAGACCACCGCATCCAGCTCACCTCTATTGAAGGCCTCCTCGATCTCACCCCTTATGACGGCGGAGAGGGAGCCGTGGTGCACGCCAATCCTCAACCCGGAGCCCCCCATCTTCAGTTTCAGGGAGAGGGCCTCAGCCTGCCCCCTCGTGTTGGTGAAGACTAGGGTCTTCCCCTTCTCCCCTATGTGTCTCGCCAAGGCTTCCTCCGCCTCGGAGCTCTCACCATCCTCCCGGGGCGCGTAGGCGATGGAGACCTCGAAATCCCTCTCCGCCGCGGCCTCCACGACCATGCCCTGGGTGGCCTCTCCTAGGAGGGCCTTCAGCGCGTTCTCTGGGTCTCCTATGGTTGCGGAGATGCCTATGATCTGGATTCTCTGCTTGGCTATCCGCTTCAGCCTCTCGAGGATGAGGGAGAGCTGAACGCCGCGCTTTGACTCCATGAGTTCGTGGTATTCGTCCACCACGAGGTGTCTCACGTTCCTCAGCCTAGGCCTGAGGGACTTCACGTTGAGTATTATGCCGAGGGTCTCCGGCGTGGTGATCAGGACTTCGGGGGGTTTCCTGGCTTGAGCCTGCCTCTCCCTCCTCGGCGTATCGGAGTGTCTAACCTGCACGCTGATGCCGAGCCGCTCCCCGAAGATCCTCATCCTCCTGAAGATGTCTCGGTTCAGGGCTCTCAAGGGGGTGACGTAGAGGGCTGTGATGGGCTGCCTATCCTGAGCCTGGACTATATTGTGGAAGATGGGTAGCAGAGCCGCCTCGGTCTTGCCCATCCCCGTGGAGGAGATCACTAGGGCGTTGGAGCCAGAGAGGACTACGGGGATGGCTGCGCTCTGGATCTCGGTGGGCTGCCTCACCCCCATCTCTCGCAATAGAGATTTGATTTTCCCGCTGAGGAGGTTGAAGACGCTCTCCATCGCTAAGCTTACCCTGAAGTCTACAAGAGATATAGCCTCGTCCCCTTATCTATCTATTTGTCCACCTTAGAGGAATTTCGAGCCGAGATGGGAGGGATGATCCGCTTCGCCTCACCACATCCGGGTATAGTGGTCACGGATCCCCAGGGGGTTCGCCACGGCGTAATTGGGGACCTCCACCTCGGCTTGGAGACGAGTATCCTACGCACATCCCCCCTCTTCTCCTCCTTCCTCTCCCAAGACGTAATAGACAGGGTGAGGAACTTCATCGAGGAAAACAAGCTGAGAAACCTAGTAGTCTTAGGTGACGTAAAACACTCCATCGTTAGGCCCCCCTTCGAGGAGAAAAACCTGGTGAGACGACTCCTAGAGGTGTTTCACGAGATGGAGGCGGCGATCTCCATCATCAGGGGCAACCACGACGCAGGCCTCCAATACCTCGTCAAAGAGATCCCAGAAGTGCGTCTCTCCCCGGAGCCCTGGATTGAGATTCCCACGGCGGAGGGAGGCCGAATGCTCATAGCCCACGGACACAGGAGGCTTCCATCCTCCGCGTCTAAGCCCTCAACCCACGTAGTTTTGGGGCACCTCCACCCCTGCCTCCGGTTGACCCTCGAGGCGAAGAGGCCCGCCATACTCAGGGTTTTCCTCGGGTTCGACGCCACGATGGGTGGTGAGAACAAGAGCGTGCTAGTTCTACCCGCCTTCAACCCCCTGGGTTGCTACCTCTTCTCGAGGGGCGAGTTGAAGAAGAGGCTCGCCGCCCTTAGAGACTTCGACTTCGAGGACGTTGAGATCAGGGCTTTCGACTTGGCCGGCAACTTTTTGGGGGACTTGGGGTTTCTCCGGGAAAGCGGAGGACTCGACTGACCCGTTGGCCTCAACCAGTTCCTCGGTGGAGAAGCGGCCTGAGAGACGTATCCGCATATAGAACCTCACATCCACGTTCTTCGATCAATGGGGAGGCGAGTGTTTATATCTGATGTTTGTGGGCTGAAGAGGGAGAGTTTATCTATAAGACTATTGGAGATGAGGCTGTGGCCGGGAGGGTCCATCTCCGGAGCCTTAGAAGTTTGATGAGTATGTGTAACGCTTAAAAAACGCCCGTGACGGTGATGTGTACACCCTTCATGAGATGGACCCATTCTTCTAAGGGTGCTGTAGACAATATGAATTTATGCTAACCGCCACATCGCAACCCCCAAGTCACAGTCGCCGCAACCCTTGTGGAGACCCCTCGCGTATTCCACGGTGATCCAAGCCTTAGATATCTGGGTTCAGAGCCAACCTCTAGGCTAATCAGGTCGGTCGAGCTAAACTCAAACTAATTCCGCCTTAATGCCGAGATTATGCCCATGGGGAGAGTCGGCTTAGCTTGGTTGACGCTCTTGGGGGTTTTCCTCACATCAGCCGTCTTGTTGGCGTATTGGGCTGCGCTTTCGGGTTCGTGTTTGCTTTTAATCCAAGACTTATAATCAGGGGTTGATGAGAGTTGGGTGGTGTAGGGCATGGTTCACAACGAGAAAAAGCCCTTTTGGAGGACCTCCATCTCGAAGGTGGAGCCGGACAAAATCCTCATCCGAGGCTACCCCATCGAGGATTTGATTGGGAGGCTCACCTATGGGGAGATGGTCTACCTCATGTTCATGGGTGAGATTCCCCCGAAAAGGATCGGAGGAATGATCGACGCCCTTCTCGTGGCCGGGTGTGAGCACAGCATCACATGTCCCTCGGCAGCCGCCGCGAGGTTCGTGGCCTCGGGGGGAGTTGGGCTACAAAATGCTATAGCGAGCGGGGTCAACGCCCTCGGGGACCACCACGGCGGCGCCATCGAGCAGTGCATGAAGATGCTCTACGACGCGAAGAGGCTCATGGAGGAGGGACACGACGTCAAAGAGGCCAGCGAGATGGTTGTATCAGGGATTCTGAGGAGGAATGAGCGCGTCCCGGGCTTCGGCCACTTCGCCCACAGGGTGGACCCTAGGGTTGAGAGGCTCCTAAGCCTGGGGGAGAAGATCGGCGTCAGCGGGACCTACGTTAGGCTGGCCAGGGGGGTTGAGAGGGCTTTGGAGAGGTTTAAGGGGAGGCGCTTCCCCATGAACCCGGACGGCGTCTTTGCCGCGCTCTTCTGTGAGCTCGGGTTCGACTGGAGGATGGGGAGGGCCCTCTTCACCCTCTCGAGGGTTTTGGGCATCGCGGCTCATTCCTATGAGGAGATGATAAGAGAGAAGCCCTTCAGGGAAACGTCGATAAGCGAGATACTCTACGATGGTCCAGAGGAAAGAGGCATACCAGAGGAGCTGAAGAAGAGGGAGATCGTTTAGGCGTTGACTCTCATATTCTAGCCGCCGACGACTCGCTTTGCAGGACAAAATCGGCTCTATGCTTTTATGGGAGCGCTTAATCTCCACGTGGTCAGCGCTTCTACCCTAGCCGAGTTCAGCCCCTTTATATGCCGAGGGTTTTCCTAGATTTATTTGCTGAGGGTTTTTGAGGGGCCGGTGGCGAGGATGAGATTTTCAGGGAAGGTTGCCCTAGTGACGGGGGGAAACAGGGGCATAGGAAGGGCTATATCCATCAACTTGGCGAGGGAGGGAGCGAAGGTCGCCATAAACTATAGGAAGAACGAGGAGGAGGCCAAGGAGACGCTGGAGGAAATCGAGAGACTCGGCGGACGAGCCGTGTTGATGAGGGCCGACCTCCGCGATGGTGAGGAGGTTGAGAAGATGATCGATAGAGTCATCAAGAGGCTTGGAGGCCTAGACATATTGGTTAACAACGCCGGCTTCGGGATATTGACCCCCTTGGTTGAGACCACCGAGGAGCTCTGGGATCGGACGATAAACGTAAACCTGAGGGGAGCCTTTCTAACCTCAAAGTTTGCGGCGCCCCACATGATGGAGCAACGCGGTGGAAGGATCATAAACGTGTCCTCCATAGCCGGGGTCAGGGGAATCAAGTTCCTGGGGGCCTATAGCGCCTCCAAGTTTGGGCTCATCGGGTTAACCCAGGCCCTGGCGCTGGAGCTCGCCCCCTACGACATAACGGTCAACGCCGTCTGCCCAGGCCTCGTTCGGACGAAGATGGGCTTGAGCCTAGTGCAGTGGGTGGCCGAGAGGTCCCCCCGATACGAGGGCTTGAGGCTTGAGGAGGCCGTGAGGAAGTGGGCCGAGGAGAATAGCCTCCTCGGGAGGATGGTGGAGCCCGTTGACGTAGCCAATGTGGTGGCTTTCCTAGCGTCTGACGAAGCGAAAAACATAACGGGACAGGCGATCTTGGTCGACGCAGGGGTAGAGGCTCGGGGGGGGAGAGCCTTCACGGGTGATTTATAAGGGTAAACACTTGGGTTCGGGCATTCTAAAAGATTGCCCACGGATTTAAAACGTTGAGTCAGAGTAGGTGTAGAGTATAGCTGAGGAGATTATCCTTCGCAACACTTCGCCAAGGCGTAATCCCACGTTTTGAAGCGGATGTGGTCGAGATCCTCTGTTACTACCTATGATATGATCAAGCCCTACGGTCTACGAAGCAGGATAGAGTGGTCCAAGAAAGCCGTGTGGCAAATGAGGGGGAGATTAGACGTGAATAAAAAAGGAAAGTGTTCTTACGTACGGGGCTGATCTGGTGAATTATTCGGTGCTTAATCTGTGCTTAGTTAACCTAGTTTACTCTTCTTCGACGTTGATCTCGAAAAGAACTGAGCCATTTCCGGCGTCTGGGCTCCAAATATGGCTGTCCGGACATTGAATGAATCGGCCGACCTTTGCACCCTTATCGTGAGCGTAAAGTCTGTAGTACATGCTTGCAAATGCTACGGGACAGACTACGTCGGATTCCTTCAAGAGAAGGTTCGATCCCTCGATCACGAATTTCGATCCAGGTTTTATTCCCGCATGGCATGTGCCCTTGACCTCTTTAGCCGTAACCACTATTCTCTTCAAATCTGGTCATCTCCATATAACGATAAAACGCTAAGTAAATAATTAAACAAATTTGTCATCATGTAATATTTGATGTAATAATCACAATTGTGGTGGATAAAAAAGCGCCTAGAAAGGAGAAAACCCGATCTGTGTCTCAGAAAACCCATAGCTATAAAAAGGGAGGAGAAACACCAAAGCGAGAGCGGCATGCGCCACTGAGAAGAAGATCCATTGGGTGGAAAGCGGCTTTCTCATAGAGAGCAATGTTATCGCCTTATCCGATTCAAAAACCATTCATCTGCCGATAAGTTGTTTATATCGCTTTTTGAGTGATAGATCTTTAACGATGTGAACGAGAAGCGTCCTATAGCGATGACCCCATCACCCTCTTCCTGACGGCTTTCTCGGTTGGGACATTTGAGAAACCCCAGCCCTCGACCGCGAAGGAGGCGACGGATGAGGCAAATAACGCTGCGCTCGAGGGATTCATCGACCTAAGATAATCAAAGAGGAAGCCCGCGGCGTAGGCGTCTCCAGCCCCGGTCGGGTCGACGACTCCACCTGATTTGAGAGCCGGTATGCGCTCCACAGTTCCGTCGTAGCCCAAGAGGGATCCATCCCTGCCCATGGTGACCAACACAACCTGAACCCCGCAACCCCAGAAGAAGTCCATGGCCTCTTCGATGTCAGAGGTTTTTGAGGCGCATAGGGCCTCCTCGAGGTCGCCCTTCAAGATCTTGATGTGTTTGAGGGCCCCCTCGGCCTCGTTCCACCCGCTGAGGTGAACCAAGCCCTCAGCGTTGATGGATCTACAGTAGCCTTGTAGGTCCAACGAGGTTAGAATTTTCTGTTTAAACGCTTCGCGGGCTATGCCTAGGGCAACCTCTTGAACCAGGGCTCCGATGTGAAAGCATTTGGCTTCGAAGTAGTTCTCTGGGACGTCTTTAAGAGAGATATCCTCACATCTCTGCGAAACCCTCTGAAGCCTCCTCCCAGACCCGTCGTAGAGGTTCTCGAAGGTCGTCGTCCCCCTCTCCACGACCCTTAGGCCCATGAGGTCCACACCGCCGCGCCTCAAAGTTTCCTCGAATCTGAAGTCAGCCCCAACCTTGGAGACTATGCCCACCCTAGCCCCCAGCCTTGACGCCACCATGGAGACATAGGCAGTCGTCCCGCCTAAAGACTGCGGAAGCTCTTTATCCCCGACCCTGACGTGGTCGTGGGTGAGGTGTCCGATTACGATGATGTCAAACATTAAAGAGTCCTTCCCTCAGAGAGCTTAAACCCCATCGGGTCTTGGTGTAAGCCCATTTGGGCCACGAGCCCCATTCTCGGGGATTCGAATCTTTCAAACCCCACCTCGCTCTCCAAAGAGTTTTTGACACCGTTGTTCCGACGACTTCCCTTCTATGAACTCCTCGACCCACCGCCTCGCCACGCTGTCAGGCACGTTAACGGGCGGGTGTTTAAAGGCATAGGCCGACATGCTCACCAGGGGTCCGCTCATCCCCCTATCCAAGGCTATTTTCACGGCCCTGATGACGTCTATGACCACTCCCGCGCTATTAGGCGAGTCTTCGACCGTCAACTTGAGGTAGATTTTAAGCGGTTGGTTTCCGAACTTCCTCCCCTGGATGCTTATGTAGCATATCTTCGTGTCCTTTAGGAAGGGTACGTAGTCTGAGGGACCTATCCTAGTCGGGACATCGTAGGAGACGAGGCTGGTGACCGCCTCCGTCTTGCTTACCCTCTTCGTCTTCAAACGATCCTCGACGGTCATGTTCAAGAAGTCGGTGTTTCCACCTAGGTTCAGCTGATAGGTTTCCTCCACCTTGACCCCTCTGTCGAGAAGGAGGTTTACGAGAGCCCTATGGACTATTGTAGCCCCA
>JBHHXX010000006.1:0-52429 GCA_046757245.1 Candidatus Geothermarchaeales archaeon | reverse complement strand
CCCAAGTTTCAAGTGGCCCGAGAGAAGTATCTTAGATGTTAAACACTCACCTCGCTTATATGCCTGTGTATAGGTTTACGCGGGTAAAAAACCCCGCCTCATAGGGTCTTTGGTCTGTGTGGTGCCCCTTCTTCCCCGGCAATAAATACAAGGTTTCCTCGACAATGAAGGATGTCTTCACTTCTCTCAACGGTTTCATCAAAAAGATTTTGTCTGATATCTTCTCTAGGTCTTCTGCGGAGGAGCCGTCGTAGGTCGTAAACAAGTATGTTTGGTTACCCATATGGTGATTCTCGTCAACCCTGTTTATGATCCAACTTAACTCATCCTCCCGCGTGACCCTCTTTTTGGGAATGATGAGAAAGACGCCGGGTCTCTTCTCCTCCACTAACTATAATGGTTTTGTCTCTGAAAGCCTCTCTCTGATCCTCATCATCAACAAACTCGCGAAGTGGGTGTTGACCATCCCCCTCGTCATCATCATCTTTCCGATGGCTGCCGCTATATCCACCCACGCTTCCGACACGGGTTGAAGGAGGAATAAATTTGAAAACAATAGTATCATCCACCCGATCACGAAAAAATTACTGAATTTTTTGAATTTCCTCCTCAATAGAATGGTTAGAACGCTCATCGAACCGTAGAAGAATACCATGCCAAACGTTGCATAAATTATCCAAAAGCCCGCTAGGTAGGTGGAAGTCATAACTATGGTGAGTAAGATTGTTATGTACGTAAAAATTTTCCAGACGTTAATTAAAATAGCTGTTCCCAAAACGAAGAATATAAACATAAATGTCATAGAAAAAAACACCAGAGGATTTTCAAAGGTAAGCCAAAGTCTTAGAAAAATTTCAAGAGCATAGATGTAAAAACCGAGCATCCAGAAAAGAGTAGGAACATCTTTGACTCTCGCCCTCGTGAAATAGTAGGATAGATAAAGACCACATCCTGCCGTGATTATACCATTAGCAACTCTGGCGATTAATTCGAAGTGAGCAAGCATCTTTCATTCACTTGATACCTTTCGAGCGATACCCAATAGTTTTTTAAAGTCCTCCCCCTTCATGTTAACCCTGTCTATCTTGGGCATGCCAGGTTTCACGCGTAAAAATTGCCTGAAAGTTCCTATCGGTAGCAATTTAAGTTTTAACGGAGTGTATCTATGAAAATCAGTTAAATCGCGATAATCTTTATCGATCTCATAAAGTTGTTGATGGAGCATATTCTCTATTATTAAAGCCTCAACCTGCTCCTTTGGCTCCAAGTAAATCGAAAGATGTTCTCTTGCGTCTTCGGTTTCCACCCTTGCTGTGAAATCGAAATATGGTATACCAGCATCCTCAAACGCCGTAATGAGCTCGGCCTCGTTGATTCTCGTGAAATTATGCATCGAGAGTACCTTACCAATCCTCGCAAAAAACCTAAAAATGGGTAGGTCTACGTTTAATACCCCATCACCCATCGAAACACACTCCAATAGATCTGGCATAACGTATCTCGTTAACTCGCTTTTGAACGGCGTCACTACGGGCTGATATTTTTTACCTGGTTTCACCTCGTCTAAAGGAACAATTCCACCAAGTTCTACTTGGGAGACATCTCCTTCAATAGCCCTTTCTTCCGGCAGAAACTCGCAGTATATGTGTCTCCAATCGAAGAAGAAACCAGTTAAATGCTGTATAGAAGGTATGGTAGAAACCCCCGTCTCCGTTGACAAATAAACAACACTGGGGTATTTTCCAGTTATTTCTCTTATCTCTTCCTTAAATATCCCCGCGGAAACGTCCATCGATGAAAACCCCTTCAATTTGATAGGCTTCTTTATTTGGGGAAAGACCTGATATAGTAACACCGACGTCGGCATCATGGCGATGTCGATTTTTTCGTGATTCTTTATGAAATATGCTACCTTTTCATGAAAAGAGAGATCCGTATCCTCAGGTATGATCTTAACAAATTGATTAAAATTGTTTTTATAATAAGTTTCCCAGAGCCAGCCCGTGAAAAAGGGTTTAGGCGCTGGAATAGCATATGCCAAGTCTCCCTTCTCCAATGTGAAATTCGCTCCATCATATGTCAATACGGTCAACAGGGATAGTAGGCACGAACAGGAATCTAAGATGTTCGGTATAGGGATCAAAAAACCCTTCGGTTTGCCCATCGTCCCTGAGGTGATCACTTTCACATATTGATCGAGGGGATACATGAAGGCGTCTTGACCCGGGTTTTCATAATATTTCTGATAGAAGGCGTATGAGGTCAGGGGGATCTCCTCGATCTTCGAGGATTCCCGAACGCCCAGCTCCCGACCCATACTTGTTTTGCTGATCTCTCTGATTTTTACCCTTAAGAGCTCCTCGTGTATCTCTTCATGTTTTGCTTCATAGAGGAAATCGAGATGTTTTTTCATATTCCATATCATTAAATTGGATACGTTGAATCTATTATGCGCAGAAAAAATCACATATATTAAACTGGAAATGTTATTATACTTTACGTTTCTCCAATCGATGAGGGTTGGTGTTATAGAGGAAGCAGATGGGCGTTCATCCATCATCGATTAAAATTAGATACGATAAACTCTGCGTACTAAAAGACCTCGAGGTCCCACGGCTGCTGGACTCTGGGGCTTCCCCAACACATAAGGCGACTTCAAATGAAGAGCTAACCCTCAGACTTCTCCAAGATCATCTGGAGATCCTCCTTCGTTATGAGGCCCAGCTCCAAGCATTCCTCAACGGTGTTCATCAGCTTCATGACCTTGAGCCTGATGCTCTTCAGCGCCGAGGTCACCGCGGAATCCACGATGCCAAGTCTTTTAGCGACCTCCTTCTGGGAGCCCAGGTCTTGGACCAGCTTATATATCTCCTTCTCGCGGTCAGTGAGGAAACTGAGGTTAGCAAAGTACATATATGAAACATTTTCTTGACTCCTATAAAAATACTAGAGTTCTTTCGGTAAGAAAATTCTTAGACCTGACCGCATTTCCCCCGATTTCACAAGAATTTCCCGAGTTTTCTAAGATGAGGGTAGGGCATAAAAAAGAAATTCAATCGAATCTCAGCCCCACGACCCCTCACCAGCCCACTTCTAACCAAAAAAGTCCAAAGCGACCATAAAACCCCCATCTTAATTTTCATGTGAAAAAAATTCAACACCCCACACCCCGGGGGTGAGCAAACCCTCCACTACAAGATTTCTCCGAAAGAGCCCCATCTTACCCCTAAAAAGACTTAGAGGAGGCTACTCCCCAGGTATCTCGTCCTCGTCCAGTATCAGTCTCATGGTGTCGGCGTCTGGGGGCATGTATCGAAGAAAGTCTTCAGCCGCCCTCCTGGGCTCCTTGCTCCTGATGATGTACCTACCGGCCACGATGATGTCTACCCCGCTATTCAGGGCCTCCCTCGATGTCTCCGGCGTGACCCCACCGGCGACGGCCACCATTTTCGTGATCCTCTTGACCTCCGAGATGTTGCCCCACCTGGTCTCCGGGACCTCGCCTCTCTCCCTGGCCATCGTCTCGACGTCCACGCTTCGGTGGAGGAGGGCGATGTCGGGCTTGACCCTGAGGGCGTTGAGCCTAGCCACCGGGTCTGGAACATTCATCATGTCGAGGATCGAGTAGATGCCCTGCTTCTGGGATTCGAGGACGGCCTTCTCGACGGATTCGTCTGAGGCGACCCCCAGGATGCAGACGCCGTCCGCTGTGGCATCAGCCGCCTCCTTGACCTCGATCCTGCCCACATCCATGGTCTTGAGGTCGGCCACGATGAAGGCGTCCATCCTGACGTCCCTTATCTGCTCGACAACCCCCACGCCGCACTTCTTGATGAGGGGTGTGCCCGCCTCGAGGAGAATCCTCTCCCTGCGGGGGAGGGCCTCCACGATCTTCCTAACCTCCTCCATGGAGTCCAGATCCAAGGCCACCTGGAGGTATGGTGGGTTCCATAGCCTCTGAACCCTGAAGCCCATGATGGGGTGCGTAGACCTATCCTTCTCCCTGAGAACCTTGCCTATGGGGGGATAACGCTGCAGAGCCCTCCTCAGCGCCGTCTTGGTGGCCCCATAGTTGAACTGATAGATCTTCCTCGGGTTCTTCGCCTTGGGGTGGATGAAGACGGAGGCGACGATCACCCAGTCCTCGCACTTCTCCCTGGGGATGACGCCCTCCTCCACGGCGTCGGCTACGGCTCTCGCCACCGCGGTCTGTGCTGGGCCGAAGATCTTGCCCGCGTCCTCCATACCCCTAACCGTCACCTTCGGCACTATCAAGGTGCTGGGTTTCGCCGGGAGGTTCGGCCGTATCACCGAGAGTAGAGGCGTGTGCCCCATGGACATTTGGGAGAAGGCGTTCGCGAAGGCGGTGCCGGCGGGTCCCCCCTTGTCTCCAATGATCAGGTCGACGTGGGCCACCTCATTCCCCGCCCCGATGAGGGCTTCTCCAACGAACATCTCATCTGCCACTTCGCTTACTCCCCTCTTTCCTCCACGTCATACAAAGACGTAGGGCGCTGCTGCTTATAGAACTTTCGTCTTGTGATGCACTTCTGAGATTTGCGAGCATGGAGCCGCATCATCATCTCTCCTGGAGGAGCTTCGGTATCTCGAGGAAGCTCTTGGCTATCTTGGCCCCGGCGTTTTGGAGGGCCTCTATTTTACTTTCAGCGGTCCCGAGGCCCCTCTCTATGATGGCGCCAGCGTGCCCCATCCTCTTTCCCGAGGGAGCATACCTTCCCGCAATGAAGGCAACCACGGGCTTCGACATCTTCGCCACGCAGTCTGCGGCCATCTCCTCGTAGACGCCGCCTATCTCCCCCACCAACACGACGCCATCCGTCTCGTCATCCTCCTCGAAGAGCCTGAGGATGTCTTGGAAGTCCGAGCCCAGGATTGGGTCTCCCCCAAGCCCGACGCAGGTGCTCTCCCCGAGCTCCGCGTGGGTCAGCGTGTCCGCGACGTAGTAGAGCATCGAGCCGCTCCTCGTGACGCTCCCTATTCTACCCGGGGTGAAGGCTAGAGCTGGGATGATCCCGACGAGGCACCTCCCAGGGCTGATCACGCCCGGGGTGTTTCCGCCCAAGACTACCGCCCCCATCCCCTTGGCCTTGGCCCTTATCTCGAGCATGTCGTGGATGGGTATCCTCTCGGGCACGACGATGATGGTCTTAAGGCCTCCATCCATCGCCTCGAAGGCCGCCTCCTTTACGTAGGGCGCGGGGACGAAGAGGACCGTCACGTTGGGCCTCTGCTCCCTGACGCACTCCTTGACGGTGTCGTAGACGGGCACCCCGTGGACTCTCTCACCGCCTCTCCCGGCCCTAACGCCCCCGACGATGTTGGTCCCGTTGTCGAGCATGAGCCTCGTGTGGAAGCTCCCAGTCCCCCCGGTTATGCCTTGGACCATCACCCTGCTGTTTTCGTCCACCAGAATCGCCGTCTTTGTCACCCCCTCTTCCTCAGCTCTCGGTGGGCCACCTCGACCGCCTTCTTGGCCACCACTTCGATGGGCGTCTCGATCCCGTAGATCTCAATGTTCTCGAAGAGCTCCGGGTTTTCAGCCTTGGCCCTCCTGAAGATTTCCATGCCCTCCCTCCACTTGTTGCCCGTCATCCTCATGACCATGGGCTTCGTCGACCCCCTCTTCCTCAGGAACATCACGACGCCCTTGGCGAAGTCGTCGCACCTAGAGATGCCCCCGAACCTAGCGCCGAATATGCTCACGACCTTGGGGTTGTCCACAAGCAACTCCAGCATCTTGGATATCCTCTCCGGGGTTGGACCGCCGCCGCTGTCCATGAAGTTCGCCGGCTCCCCTCCTAGGTCCTTAATGAAGTCTATTGCGGCGATTCCATGGCCCGCACCGCCGGGGAACATGCCGATGTAACCGTCGAGGTCTAGGTAGGGTATGCCGTGCTCAGCGGCGATCTTCTCCCTCTCGGTCATTTCGGCCACGTCGTGTCTCAGCTCTATGTCCATCCTCTTGATCTCTGGGTGCCTGAACAGGGCGTCCTCGTCGAGGATCATCACCGCGCCCAGCGCCGAGAGCTCCCCCTCCCTCGTCACGGCGAGGGGGTTGATCTCCACGAGCTTGGCCTCATAGGACCTGAAGACGCCGTAGAGCCTCTCTAGGATTCGAGCGATGGGGGCGAGATCTCGGCCGCTAAACCCCATGTCAGCGACGAGTTCGTTGGCCTGATAGAGGTAGAGGGGTTCACCTGGCTCGACGTGGAGCCTCTTGATTTTCTCGGGGCTCCTCTCGGCGAGTTCCTCTATCTCAACGCCACCCTCACTCGAAACCATGGCCACGGGCTTGTGCTCGAAGCGATCGATGGTGGCGGCCGCGTAAAGCTCCCTGGCGACGGCGACCCTCCTCTCCACCAGAACGGAGTTCACGGATACGCCCTTTACCTTGGAGCCCAGCAGGTCTCTCGCGGCCTCCCCAGCCTCCTCAGGGGTGTAGGCGAACTTAATCCCGCCCGCCTTCCCCTTGCCCCCGACCAACACGAGCGCCTTCACCACCGTGGGCGCCTTTAGACCCTCAGCGATTTTCTTGGCCCCCTCGGGGGTCTCGGCGACCCCTCCCTCTGGGACCGGGATGCCATGGTCTCTGAAGATCCTCTTTGCCTCAGACTCATAGAGTCGCAAATCTTGCGCCTCCTGTGATGTTGTGCGTAAACTCGACTCATGGGATGCGCGTATCTGTTTTCCAGCCTTGCAAGACCCATGAGCGCCCTGAACAAAATTTATAATTTCATAGGATTATTAAGTGTGTTTGGAGGCTTCTTAACTTGCCCATGACCATAGCGGAAAAAATCCTAGCAGAAGCATCGGGAGAAAGGGTCGTGTCACCCGGGGACATCGTGAACGCCGGGGTCGACCTGGCGATGTCCCACGAAAACGCTGCTTTGGTCTCGAGGGTCTTCAGGGAAATCGGGGTTGAACGCGTCTGGGACCCCAATAAAATGGTGATCCTCTTCGACCATAGGGTCCCTGCTGAATCCGAGAGGACCGCTCAAGGACACAAGGAAGTTAGGGACTTCGTGAGGAACCAGGGCATCAAAAACTTCTATGACATGCGCGTCGGCATCTGCCACCAGATCCTAGTCGAGTTAGGACACGTGCGCCCGGGCGAACTCGTCGTGGGCACGGACTCTCACACGACCACCCATGGCGCCCTCGGCGCCTTCGGCACGGGCATAGGAGCCACGGATATGGCGGGGGTTTGGGCGACGGGTCAGATCTGGCTCAGGGTCCCAGAGAACGTTAAGATAAACGTGAGGGGAAAGCTCCCCGACATGGTGACGTCGAAGGACGTCGCCCTCAGGATCATAGGCGACCTAGGCTCTGAGGGCGCCTCGTATAAGGCCGTCGAATTCGCTGGCGACGCCGTCGATGGGATGAGCATATCAAGTCGGATGACGATGAGCAACCTCTCCATGGAGATGGGGGCCAAGGCCGCGATAATCCCGCCCGACGAAAAAACCATAGAGTACCTCAGGGGGAGAATCGGAGGCGAGCCCACGCCCATGCGAAGCGACGAGGCCGCCGCCTACGAGGAGGAATACACCTTCGACGTTGGCGACCTTGAACCCCAAGTCGCGTGTCCCCACTCCGTCGACAACGTAAAGCCCGTGGGGGAGGTCGAGGGCACCCCCATCGATCAGGCCTTCTTGGGCTCGTGCACGAACGGCCGGTTGGAGGATCTGAGGCTGGCGGCGGGGATAATGAGGGGTAGAAAGATACCCCTCTCGGCGCGCATGATCGTGATACCCGCCTCAGCGGAGACCTACCTCCAGGCGATGAGGGAGGGCCTCCTCGAGATCTTCATAGAGGCCGGCGCCGTGGTGTGCAACCCAGGGTGTGGACCCTGCCTCGGGGCACACGAGGGCCTCTTGGCCCCCGGCGAGAGATGCATCTCATCATCCAACAGAAACTTCAGGGGGCGCATGGGGAGCCCAGAGTCCGAGGTTTACCTCGCCTCCCCAGCCGTGGTCGCCGCCTCCGCTGTCAGGGGGGAGATCGCGGATCCGAGGAGGCCATTGTGAGGTGGAGTCGATGGGTGGTTACACCGTTAGGGGACGCGTCTGGAGGTATGGAGACAACATAGACACCGATGGGATCTTCCCCGGTAGATACCTCAACATATTCAAGCCGGAGGAGATGGCGAGGCACGCCATGGAGGGTGTCGACCCCGGCTTCCTCAAGAAGATGAGGAGGGGCGACGTCGTCGTGGCGGGGAAAAACTTTGGCTGCGGCTCCAGCCGGGATCAGGCCGCCACCTGCCTGAAGTACGCGGGCGTCTCAGCGATCATCGCCAAGTCCTTTTCAAGGATCTTCTATAGGAACGCGATCAACCAGGGGCTTCCCATCCTTACCTCGGAGGAGATCCACGGCAGGGTTGAGGACGGCCAGGAGGTGGAGGTGGACGCTTCGAGGGGCTTGGTGAAGAACCTCACGACGGGGGAGACGATTAAAGCAACCCCCCTCCCAGACTTTGTGATGGATATCATAGTCGATGGTGGGTTGATACCACACCTGAGGAAGAAGGTGGGGAAGAGATGAGGAAGTATAAGATATGTAGGATACCCGGAGACGACATCGGACCCGAGGTGATGGAGGCCTGCATGCTCGTGCTGGACGAACTCGACCTGAACATCGACTGGATCGACGCCGAGGCCGGGTGGGCATGCTGGGAGAAGTATGGGACCACGGTTCCAGACCACACGTGGGAGAGGCTGAGGGAGGCGGAGTGCTGCCTGTTCTCAGCCATCACCTCCAAGCCGGGCATCCCGGGGTTCAAGTCCGCCATCGTGTGGATCAGACAAGCCTTCGACCTCTACGCCAACGTCAGACCCATCAAGGCCTACCCCGGCTGTCCCCTGAACTACAGGGATGATATAGACTTCGTTGTGGTGAGGGAGAACACAGAGGGCCTATACAAGGGCATAGAGTTTCACCCCACACCCAAGGAGCTCCTCGAGTTGTCTGGTCTCAAGGACTACAACCCCGATGACATGGCCATATCGCTGAGGGTCTTCACCAGGGAGGGCTGTGAGAGGATCGTCAGGTTTGCCTTCGACCTCGCCAAGAAGCAGGGGAGGAAGAGCGTCGTAGCGGCCCACAAGGCCAACATTATCCGGAAGACCTGTGGGATGTTCCTGGAGTCCGCCCAGAGGGTCGCCAAGGATTACCCAGACATAGAGTTCTGGGACATAAACATAGACGCCCTCGCCATGAGGCTGGTCAAGCACCCCCAGATATTCGACGTGATCGTGACGACGAACATGTTCGGGGACATCATAGCCGATGAGGCTGGGCAACTGGTGGGGGGACTCGGCCTGGCCCCCAGCGCCAACATAGGTGAGGAGTACGCCCTCTTCGAGCCGATCCACGGCTCAGCGCCGAAGTACAAGGGGATGTACAAGGTGAACCCCATGGCCCAGATTCTCTCGGCGAAGCTGATGCTCGAGTGGCTCGGCGAGGAGGAGATGGCGGGGAGGGTTGAAGCCGCCGTCGCGGCGGTCATCAAGGAGGGTAGGACCGTCACCTACGATCTGGGCGGGGAGGCTGGAACCCTCGCCGTGGCCCGGGCGGTGGCCGAGAGGCTTAGGGAGTAGCCCACGAGCAGGACATGATCGAATACGTGGACGTGGAGGCCGTGACGGCCCTCAATTAGTATGAGCATGTGGACTTGTAAGTAGCCAAAAAGTCGGTAGTAGGGCATTCAAAGAATCGGTTCAGCGGCTTTCAAACTACTCTTAAATATTTACGTACACTCCTATGAGATTGCCATGAGCAAGGACGTTTATCCGTATGTTGGCATCCCGTCTTTCATGTCCAGGACCCCTATAAAGAAAGAATTAGACGGCGATGAGGACGTAGTCATAGTGGGCGTCCCTTTCGATGGTGGTGTGGTTTATAAGCCGGGCACGCGATTCGGCCCACAAGCCATAAGAAGGGTTTCGATGCTCTACAGGTTCTACGATCAGAAGAAGGGCCTCTTTGACGTAAACAAGCAGAGGATGGTTTTGAAGGGCGTTAAAATGGTTGACTGGGGGGACGTAGAAGTCACCTTTGGGAACACCACGGTCGCCCTTCAGGAAATATACACTCAGGTCAAGAAGGTTCTAAACCCCAACAGCTTATTCATTTTTCTGGGGGGAGACCATTCGATAACCTTCCCCCTCGTTAAAGCCTTTTCTGAGGTCTTTCCTAGTCTAGCTGTGCTACACTTAGACTCACACATGGACCTCTTGGAGAGGTATGGTCCAATCCGTGACTCCCATAGCTCGCCCTTCAGGAGGATAATCGATGACACACCCCTCGAAGCTTCAGACATAACGCTGATCGGCACCCGAGGCTTTCTAAACTCGTACGAAGCGTATTCATATGCAAAGAAAGAGGGAGAAATCATCATCACGATGGAGGAGTTTATGAGACGTGGCGTTGATGGAGTGACAGAGGAAATCATAAAAAAGGTTTCGGACAGACCCCTCTACGTGTCCGTAGACATAGACGCGTTGGACGCCCCATACGCTGTTGGCACAGGCGTTCCCGAACCCGGGGGTTTCAGCTACGTGGAATTGTCCGAAGTTCTTTCCCGTTTATTTGAGGCCTTGGATGTGAAGGGGATGGATCTAGTGGAGGTTTCCCCACTATACGACGTAAACGATATAACAGCCAGGGTAGCCGTTGAGTTGATCATCAGGGCACTGGGTGGGAGGTTTCACGAGGATGTCCTTGGCACATGATGACGCGGAGCATTAAAGCCTTTGCCAAAACAACGGTTAAAAGCCCCGTTTTCATCTTGGCTCAGGCCTCCAAGAACCTCATGAAGTTTTTGCCCAGGATTTTCTCCTTGTTTTCTGGCTTCAGATCCAACCTATTGAAGTCTTCAAGCCATCGCTCGGGGCTTATGAACGGATAGTCCGTGCCGAAGAAACACTTGTCGCTTAGGAACCTCGTGTTGAGATAGGTTTTGAGCGTGGCAGGAAAATACCTTGGGGACCAGCCCGAGAGGTCCATGTATACGTTGCCCTTGTGCATGACCACGGCGATCTGCTCCTCCACCCAGGGCCAAGCTGGGTGGGATATGATGACCTTGAGCTCCGGGAGCTCCGAGGCCACCTCATCCACATGGAGGGGGTTTGTGTGGGCGGTCTTGACCCCGCCTCCGCCGGGCAGTCCCACGCCGATCCCCGTCACGCCCCCGTGGAAGAGGACGGGGACGCCCAGCTCGATGCACTTCTCATAGAGGGGGTAGAAGCGCCTATCGTTGGGATAGAAGGATTGAAGGCCTGGGTGGAACTTCAACCCCCTCAGACCCAAATCCCTCACGCTTCTCTCCAACTCCCTAATCGCCACCTTACCCTTCCAGGGGTCGACGGAGGCGAATCCCACCAGCCTGGTGGGATTCTCATCGATCATCCTCGCGATGGCGTCGTTGGGGAGGCGGGGCAGCCCAGTGGCGGTCTCAGCGTCCACGCCCAAGAGGACGAGCCTGTCCACGCCAGCGTCCTCAAACTCATGGAGGAGCTCCTCGAGGCTCAAGTGTTTTTTCTGGGCGCCGAAGTATTTGAAAACCTCGTCGACGTGGGGTATGGCGCGATAGAACTCCTCGATGGGTGGGTGTACGTGGGTGTCCACGATGGTCATGTGCATCACAAACTACATTACCCACGCATAAAATATACGGCTAGCCAGCTGAGATCTCTGGTGAATCAGGCTTTCCGAAAGTTGGCCGTGTAGCAGAGGAAGCTCCCCCGACTCTCAGTAAAGTCAAAGCCAGACCCCTCAGCGAGCCTCCTCGTCGTCCCCATGAGGACGTAGTGGGGGTCAAAAACGACCTCGGTGACAGAGATTGATCCCCCGGCCTTCAGCGTTCGACGAAGCTCCCCGAGGGCTGCCTCCTTGTTTGGGATCTCACCGAGAGTGGCAACCAAGAAGGCTAGGTCGATCCCCTGGTCCTTGAGGGGCAACCTCTGGGCGTCGGCGACCACGGGCATGACGTTGTCAACTCGCCTCTTTTTCGCCTTTCCGTTCACGGCTCCCACGGCTTGCCGCTGGAGGTCTAGGGCGTAGACAATGCCCCCGCCGACCATCCTTGCCGCCTCGAAGGTGAGGAAGCCTGTTCCACACCCCAGATCGAGAACGTGTAGTCCATCTCTCAGCCCCGATCTCCTCAGCGTCTTCTCCCCGTTCATCACGAGGTTCCTTGTTGGGGTGTCGATTAGACGGTAGAACACGGGCGGGATCGGGTGGGGATGAACCCTCGCGGCAACGCGTGCTATGACCTGTAAGGCTATGATGACACAGATTGTGACTATGAGGACCCACCACAAGGCTTGACCCCGCCAATATATTTCGTGGAGCTCGATTTAACCTGTGAGTGTGCTTCAGTGCGATGAATTTCTCTGAGACCTTAGAGAGGAAGCGAAAAGCTACACAAGGACTATCCCATGCACAAGCTTTAAAGACCCCAACGGCTAAAGGATCAATGAGGCGGCTGGTATGGGCATCGAGTGGGATAAGAACAGGGAGATCGCCGAGAACATGCTCGAAACAATAGGTAGGACGCCCCTCGTGAGACTGAACAGGGTGACGAGGGGTGTGAAGCCCCAGATCCTGGGGAAGCTCGACCTCCTCAACCCCTCGAGCAGCCTGAAGGACCGGATATACTACAGGATGATCAGGGAGGCCGAGAGGGAGGGCGACCTAAGAAAGGGTATGACTATCATCGAGGCCACCACGGGCAACGCCGGCATCGCCTGCACCTTCGTGGGAAAGCTCCTAGGGTACGACGTGGTCATAGTCATGCCTGACGGAATGAGTGAGGAGCGCTACCGCATCCTCGAGGCCTATGGCGCCAAGATAATCAAGACCCCCGGGGGCGAGAGCGACGTGGACCTAAGCCTGAAAAAGCTGAGAGAGATCAAGGAGGCTAATCCCAAGAAGTACTGGGAGCCCGATCAGTTCGGAAATCCGGATAACCCGAGGGCCCACTCTGAGACCACTGGACTCGAGATATGGGAGCAGACCAAGGGTGAGGTAGACGTCTTCGTGGCCTCCCAAGGCTCCGGGGGCACGCTGACCGGCGTGGGCCGACGCCTCAGGATGATGAAGCCGGAGGTCAAGCTCTTCGCCGTGGAGCCCGCCGAGGCCCCCATCCTCTCCAAGAGGCGTTGGGGCACCCACAAGATCGAGGGCATAGGCGACGGCTTCGTACCCCCCAACCTAGACCTCAGCATCCTCGACGGGGTCGTGACCACCACCTCGGGGGAGGCCATCGAGATGGCGAGGAGGCTGGCCCTGGAGGAGGGCATCTTCTGCGGCATCTCCTCGGGCTGCAACGTGGCGGCCTCGATAAAGGTGGCGAAGAAGCTCCCGGAGGCCCGCATGATCGTCACCATGATCAACGACACGGGTCAGAGATATCTCTCCACGGAGCTCTGCGGCGTCACCAAGGAGCTGGAGTTACCTGAGAGGGAGCACCCCCTTGACGAACGCTCGAAGAGGGAGCTCGACAAGTACCAATCCAAGTGGATGATCGTCGAGTAGCGATATGCCTTGAAGTACCGCGTCTTCGGCTGTCCAAGCTGTAGGAGCCTGAGGGCGACGAAGAGGCGGAACCCCATCTGCCTCTACTGTGGGAAGCCCATGGTGGACCTCCACGCCGCCTTTCCAACGGCGGTGGAGGCGAGGGAGTACATCGAGGGGCTCAAGGAGGCCGAGGTGGAGGAGCCTCAGCCAAAGCCTTAACCGATTCCTTGAGAGAGTGAGATTCAGATGGATGGAAAACGGGGTGAGGAAACGCCTGAGAATGAAAGCTATAGGGTCTTGGAGAGCTATGGCACGATCGCCGTCGTGGGCCTCTCGAGGAGCCCTGGGAAGGATAGCCACAGGGTCGCCTCCTACCTCAAGGAGAGGGGCTACGTCATCGTTCCCATCAACCCCGTCGCCGAGGAGATCCTGGGGGAGAGGTGTTTCAAATCGCTCCTCGACGTGCCCGAGGACCTGCAGAAGGAGGTGGAGGTTGTCGACGTCTTTAGGCCGTCGGAGGACGTTCCACCCATCGTCGAGCAGGCCATCCAACTCAGACGAAAACACGGGAAGCCCCACGTCATTTGGATGCAAGTTGGGATCGTGAACGAGCGAGCGGCCGAGCTCGCGAGGGAAGCCGGCTTAACCGTGATAATGGATAAGTGTATGATGATCGAGCACCAGCGTCTCACAGCGAGTAAGCGTAGGCCAGCGTCTAGAGGAGGGTGACCGCCCCGTATTGGAGGAAGTAGACGCCGAGCGCGAGGAGGAAGGCGCCGCAAACACCGAGGATGCCTTTATAAACATTATCTCCCAGCATCCTCCTCCCATAGGCGATGGTGTAGGCCACGAAGCCATACCAGGATAGATCCGAGAGGATGTGCCCGAAATAGAAGGTCAAGATCCCCGTGAAGCCATACTTCGCCGAGATGACGAGGTAGGCGCTCCCCACCGTCGCCCACCAGAGCAGCCAATAGGGGTTTGAGAGGCTGGAGAGGACCCCGGAGGCGAGGGGACCCAGCTTCCATCTCACGTCTTCACCGGCCGAAGCCATGGAGAGGCGCCCCCTCAACGCATCCCTTAAGATGGTGTAGCCCATCCAGAGGAGGAAGATGCCCCCCAAGAGACCCACAGAGCCAGCCACTATACCCATCTGGAGAATCTCGCTGAGCCCCATGACCAAGAGGGCCACGATTCCAAACTCGAGGGCGGCGTGGCCGAAGGGGACTAGGGCACCATTCTTAAATCCCCTCCTCGAGGCCTCGTCTATCGTCACGGTGAGGAGGGGGCCGGGCATCAGGGCACCGCTGAATCCCACGACGAGAGAGGTTCCGAAGATGAATAAGGTCTCCAATATCATCGGGGCACAGCTCTTCCACGTACCATAAGAAATCGTTCTATAAACTTGAAGAGATCAATGAATAGTTTATAAATTGATTAAAAACATTGTCTGGAATAAGTGATGAGCCATGATGCGTAAACCCCTCAACATCGGCTTCGTGGTCTTTGAAGGCTTGGAGGAACTCGACTTGGTCGGACCCTACGAGGTGTTCTCCTATGTAAGCAAGCTGATAGAAGGCGCCGTGAACACATTCACGGTGGCCCGCCACGCTCAGCCGATAAGGTGTTTCAACGGCTTGAAGATAGTCCCGGACTACACCTTCGAAGACTGCCCACCGATCAACGTAATCGTGATACCGGGTGGTAGGGGAAGGCTCGAGGCGATGAACGATGTGGAGCTGCTGAGCTTCGTGAAGGAGACGGCGCGCAAGGCCGACTATACGACCTCGGTTTGCACCGGAGCCTTCATACTCGCGAAGGCTGGGCTCCTCAGGGGCAAGAAAGCCACGACGTGGCACGGCTCCCTCGAGGAGTTGAGGCGATTTGGAGACATCGAAGTCCGCGAGGAGCGCGTGGTCCACGAGGGGCGTATAGTCACGGCGGCTGGGGTCTCCTCGGGCATCGACATGGCCTTCTACGTGGTGGGCCTCATCTTCGGAAGGGGGGTTGCGGATGAAGTGGCTGAGCGCATCGAGTATAGGAGACCTTGAGGCCCTCAAATGATTGAAACCGCAGTGTTTAAGGATGGCTCACTTGTCCCTAGAGGGCCGGGGGGAGGGCCTAGGGTTCGGACGCCCCAAGATCTTCGCGGAGCCGCCTATGTGGTTAACCCGCTTGGCGAGACCCCCATAGTTGAACTGGGGTATGACGGTCTTTATGACCGCGCCTTCCCCCGTGTAGACGATCTCCTCGACACTCCCCCTGTTCTTCAGATCGTCTATGAGGGAGTAGAACGAGGGACCTGAGGAGAAGGGGAGGCTGAACTCAACCCTTAGGGTTTCCCCCAGAAGCCCCTCTATCACATGGATCAAGTCATCGAGGTTGTCCCCCCTCAGGGCTGAGATGAAGGCCACATAGGGTGTGAAACCCTGAAAGTATTTGTTGGCCTCCTCCAAGGATTTACCCTCGGCCAGGTCTATCTTGTTGGCCACCACGACGATGGGCTTGTCGATCACCTCTAGGTCAACCAGTAGGTTGTACCCCGCCTTAAACTTCTCTTTGAGGGTGTTGAGGGCCTCGCTTACGTCCATGACCAGCAGGACCGCGTCCGAGGAGGAAACCTCTTCGAGGGTGGAGTGGAAGGCGTGGATCATGAAGGGCGGTAGATCGCTGATGAAGCCTATGGTGTCCACGAGGTAGGTCTTCCAAGGACCCACGCGGAGCTGGGAGAACTTGGTGGAGAGCGTGGTGAAGGGCTCCCCACCCACCCTCTCGAAGAGTCCGGTCAGGGCGTTGAAGAGCGTCGTCTTCCCCGAGCACGTATACCCAGTTATGGAGACCGTTTTGTACTCCGCTTTCCTCCTTCGGGTCCTGTGGAGGTCCCTACGAGATCGGATCCTCATCAGCTTCTCCCTGATCTTGGATATCCTCCGCTGTATCTCATCGTAGTACACATCAACCTCGTAGCTGCCCAACCCGTAGAAGCCGGGCTGTTCCCCGAGCTTGGCCAACCTCACCTTCTCCTTGGCGCGTGTCAACTCGTATCTCAGCGATGCGAGTTTGACCTGGAGTTTGGCCTCCTGGGTCGGGGCGTGTTTCAGGAAGATCGCCAGGATCACCTCGATCCTGTCCAAGGGGGTCATCTTCAACTCTCTCGCTACGTTGTAGGCCTGCTTCGGCTTCAGGGAGAGATCGAAGACGACTCTGTCGACGCTAAGCTCCTCGACTATATCCCTCAGCTGGTTAAGCTTATACTTGCTTAAAACATGGGGGGTGACGTTTCTCACGTGAAAGGTTTGGGCTATGTCGTAGCCCGCCTCCTCGGCGAGCGTGAGAAACTCCTCTTGATTGCTCCTGTCCGTTACGACGGCGACGGCTCTCTCCCGTCCGATGCTTAAGATTGTTCTCCGCCCTCCTTCTTGAAGACAGCCACATCCCCCAACGTTAGGGTTAACCCCTCCCCCTGGTCTCCGCCACGGGTTGCGAGATCCTCGTCAAGCTTCTCCGTCATCTTGATCTTTAACACGTGCTCCAGCTTCCTTATGAGGTTTAGGGAAGGGCTCATCTTCTCCGACTCAACCTTTTTGACCACCGAGGCCTTCTCGTTGAGGAGGCCTGCCAGGGCCTCCTGGGTTAGCCCCCTGGCCTCCCGGGCTGACTTGATGACCTTACCGTATCCTTCGACCAACACGTAGTCCTCAGGGGGCTTGGCTCTCGGCGTGGGCCTAACCCTAAGGGGCTTGGTCTTCACGCCCTTAGCTCCCTTGGGTTTTATGGTCGTCAAGCCATACCCCCTTATGCACTTTCCGCAGGCATAGACGCGGTTTCCCTCGAAGATGGTGGGTAAGACGAACGTATCATCTTCGCCGCAGATTTCACACTGCAGTTTCCCGGCACCTCCACGTCGAGCCGATAATTACCCCATACTGTTTACGCTGGTTCGAACTCGAATCCCCTCGAGCCCCAATGGTTAGGATTCGACCGGAGGATAATTAAGCTTTAACCCAGAGCGAGGACGTTGGCTCTCCAAAACCATTAATATTGAGGCCTAGGTTATTGTGGTGGGAGAGTGAGATGAAGAGATTCAGCCCTAGAGAACTGAGGAGGATGATGCGCCGGGCAGGGATCAACGTCGAGCAACTAGACGGCGTGGATAAGGTTGAAATACACCTCCAAGACGGCAAGGTCATAGTCGTGAGCGATCCCTCAGTGACGAAGATGAACGTCTCGGGGCAGACCACCTTCCAAGTCGCAGGTCAACAGATAACCGAGGTGAGCAGGGGGGCTCAAGAGGCCGTTGAGGAAGCCCTCCCGACGATATCCGAGGAGGACGTCCTCCTCGTGGCTCAGCAGGCTGGAGTGGACTCGGAGACGGCTAGAAGAGCCCTGGAGATGACGGGGGGCGACTTGGCGCAGGCGATCCTCATGCTCAAGGGAAGATAGGTTACGGTAGCGTTTGCGGTATTTCCCATATTTAAAGTCCAAGTTCATCTTCTCCACGTCTCGATTCTCCACTGTGTGATGTCTATGCATATTTTGAATGAATTTTGTGTAACCGGGTAGGAGGCACGGCGCTGTTCAGTTAAGGTTCTCATCGTCGCATCCCCCATTCGCAGCAATGGACTCAGCCTAAATTGTGCTAGCTTTGTTCGAAAATTGTACCAAATCGCTTATTTCTCCGATTTTTCACTGAAATAGTGGATTTTAACAGGGGGAATGATATGAAGAAGTATCTAGCCCTATTCCTCATCGCCTTAGTTTTGACCTTGGGCTCCGCCTATTACTCGAATTACCTAAGAAAATCGGAGATAGTGCACTTCTGGGTGGTCTTTCCAGCTGGGGAGATTAACACAACCAAAACCATCTTCACCCCAAGGGGGCCAACCACCCTCAAACCTCTCATAATTGGTTACAGTGAGCAGGGGATCTTCAAGCGGCTTTTGAATCCTTGGGTGATCGCTCTTTCGACGCATTGGATTTTAAACATCGATAATCAACCTCACAGAGTCCGACTGGAGCTGGTGAATTGCACGATGCCGGTGGAGTGGAAGGTGGGCGCCGGGATTCCCTACGACCCAGAAACCAAAACCTTCACGACGCCTCTGAAGCCCAGACAGATGATCCCTAATCTACGCGTGGACTGGCATTTCTTCATTCCGGAGAATATACGCTACACAAATGTGTGGTACGACGGCGGATTGGCGGTTATAGACGCCGACACCGGGGAAACCCTCACGTTTCAACCCATAAAAATCATGGCCGTTGGGGCTGGAGCGGAGGCTGAGTGTCATTGAAGCGGGATTCGAAGATTAATACGCTGAAGAGAAACAAGTTGAGATACTTAATGTTCGTGCTGGGCTTCCTTCTGTTTGTCTACCCTTTCTCATTCCTAGTCAGGCTGATCTATCACATATGGGGCACCCGGGCGATACCCGACCTACACTCCGTCTGCTTCAGGATGTCAACGGAGTGGATATTCAGCGGTCGCTTCCGGCTGATGTTCGTACTTCCCCTCGCCTCTGCCCTCGTCATCATCGCGGTGGTGGTCTCATTCTTCTTTGGACCGCTTTTCTGCGGGTGGCTGTGCCCAGTTGGCTCCTCCACGGAGAGTCTCAGTAGGCAGGTTCCGAGCAAACTCAAGATAAAACCCAACGGTAAGATAAGCCCCGCACCCATCCGATACGGCTTCCTCGTCGGCTTTATGAGCGTTCCCTTCCTCTCAATGACAGGCTTAGCGCAAACCCTCGGATTGGCGAGCATATGCTGCCGCTACTGCGCCGCCTCTCAGCTGCAGAGCCTAGTGACGGCCATAACTGTTGACCCCAGTGAACTCGTTTATTGGCATTCTGGGGGAATACTGTCATTGATCCTGTGGCTCTTCGTCGGCGGGGTCTTCATGATGGGTGGAAGAGGTTGGTGCAACTTCTTCTGCCCGTTGGGCGCCTTCTCCAATCTGTTTCACTCCATCGGTTCGAAGCTCGGGTTCACATTCAAGATAAAGCATGATGCCTCGAAGTGCACCGACTGCGGCCTCTGTAAAGACGTGTGTCCCACGTGGGCTATCGAGAGGAGGTCAAAGGTCGTCGGGATAAACCGGCACGTCTGCAACTGCTGTAAAGAGTGCGTCAGCGTCTGCGATCAGGGATGCTATAGATACGGCAGGGCGTGAAGAGATGTTTCCAATTGACGAGTTGCTAAAACTGAAAAGACGTGTGATACAAAGGCTGAACGGCTTAGTGTTCTTCCTCTACGCCCTCTTCGTAGGCACCTTTACGCCTCTGCTCCCCTCTCTCTGCACGGCCAACTGCCTGAGCTGCTGCCTCTGCGCCCCCCTTCTGACGATGCTCCCAATAATGATGATTGCGTCAACGAAGGGTAAGGTAAAAGGCTCATTCATGAAGAAGATTCCACGCCACCTCAAAAGAGGGAAACCTGGAACGAAGTAGGGGATGGAATTCAACGAGGTCAATCTGAGAAAATTGTAGAGTAGCGACATCTAATAGTTGTTATGACGGCGTGTGAGACCAACCATCGTCTCCCCTCAAGATAAAGCCTAAGTGAAAACCCGCTCTGGAGCGCTTGGACATCTCTTATAAGGAGAAAAAGAGATGTAATCTTTTATAGTCGTCTTTTCAAATGCATATGTGGTGGAAGCATTGCTTAGACCCACCCCCATGAAGCGGTTCTACGTCGCGGTGCCCACGAAATACGAAGACGAGGTCATCAGAGCTCTGGGAGGAGTGGCCCATTTAATCAAAGATTACACGATCAGAGGCGCCAAAAGGGAGGAGAACGTAGAGGTCTGCCTGCGGTACATGAGGCTCCTACAGAGAATAAACTCTATCTTACCCACGTTTGTAGCGGAAAAACCGGCGGAAAAATCGAGGCTGGAGGCGTTTAAGGAGAGGTTCAGAAAGCCGTCGATAGAGAGGCCGGAGAAAGTTGAAATCGAATTGGATGAAATCAGCTCCTACGTTCAAACTGTTGAATCAAAGCTCGATGGAATGCTGGGGGAACTAGAAAAAACCCAGGCTGAAATAGACGAATTGAGGAAAACGAGGGAGGAAATAGAAGTTCTGCAAAGAAGTGGACTAAGAATAGATGAGATTGGAGATTTCAAACTTATTTTCGTCAAAGCCGGTTTCTTGAGCCACGCCGCTCTACCAAGATTCGAAAGGTATGTCAAAGGAACGAGTATTATGTACACGGTGAAGCCGAAGGACGGTAGAGAGGATTTCATAGTCGCCACGGGGCTTAACGAAGATAAATCCTACATGGAGACCACCTTGAAACTACTCAACTTTAAGGAAATTAGACTTCCCGAGGACATAGATCGAGACCCCAGCCAAGCCTTGACGAAGATCGCGAATACCCTGGAAGAAAAAGAGAGGAGATACGAGGAATTGAGGGAGGAACTAGTGAAAATAGGAGGGGAATTCAAGAGGAAGTCCTCCTACTTTGAGCCATACGTTCGGAGAACTCTACAGATGGAGGAGGCTCGATCCGCCGTAAGCAAGACGGCAACGTTAAGTTTAATCCACGGGTGGGTGCCCTCTAGTAAAATTGATTCGCTGAAGAAAGACGTTGAGGCGACGACCGAGAAAGAATTTCACTTGGAGTTTGAAGACCCGTCTCCGGGAGAGGAGGTACCTTCTCAAATCAAAAATAAGGGCGTTTTTGGATACTTTGAACTGTTCACTCGTTTAAGGGGGCTCCCCAACTACTTCGAGCTGGATCCAACGCCCATCGTCACCGTCTTATTCGTGATAATGTTTGGAATGATGTTTGGAGACATCGGGGATGGGATATGCCTCATAGTCCTCGGTTTCATCTTTAGCCGCATGTACAAGGGTTTCCTCGGGATCGGAGCCGTGGCCGTTAGGAGGCTGGGGGGTATACTCCTAACCTGTGGGGTCTCTTCCGTGATCTTCGGGGCCCTCTATGGAGAGTTCTTCTTGTACGAGGTGTTTCACCCACTGTTGCTGAGCCCCCTACACGATCAAACCCTGATCATGGTAATAGCGCTCCTCTTTGGGGTGATACAGATCGCCATAGGCCTAGTCCTCAGCACCATAAACGAGTTCCGCAAGAAGGACAGGTTTAAAGCCGTTTTTAGCGGACGTGGGTTGATGGGCTTAATCTACTATGTATGTGGTGTCGCCCTCGCCATCAAGTATGCATACACCATGAGTCTCACGGTTTTCATAGAGAACCTCCCATTGACGGTTGTTGTGATCGGAGCATTAATAGTGATCTTCATCTCCCCCATCGTAGAGAGCATCAGGGAGGGAGAGCTGAGGTTCATGGAGGATTTAATGAAGGGCTTCTCGGAGGCCCTAGAGACCTTCATATCCTTCCTAACCAACTCAATCTCCTATGTACGATTGGCCGCCTTCGCCATAGCCCACGCGGCCCTAGGTCTCTCCGCGGCGATTCTGGCCGGGATGATAGGGAGCCTGCCCAGCTACCTATTCCTGAACTTCTTGGTGTTTATAATCGAGGGTTTATCCGTCATAATTCAGTCGATGAGGCTAACCTACTACGAGTTCTTCACTAAGTTCTACTCAGGCGGTGGAACCACGTACAAACCCTTGACTTTAGGAGCAAGGACATCAAGAGAGGCTTAGAGAATTTAAATATTCGAATTGACACTTTATCAGTAAGTTAGGGTGGTTAGACATGGTTAAACAAAAAATCAAGAATACGGGTTGGATCGAGAAGATATCCGGAAAAATTTTAAGGAGGCCACGAATAGTGCTTATAACATCGCTACTTATCGGCTCAGTTCTAGCTCTAGTATCAATACACTTAACCTATGCGTCAGGCGTAGAGGAGACCAGCGCTATGCAACCTCAACCCGAAGTGGAGGGCAGGGCTATGGGAGTATTAGCCGCGGCTCTGGCGATAGGTGTTTCTAGTATTGGCGCCGGGATCGCGATTTACGGAGCCACTTCAGCCGGTGCAGCCGCGATAGCGGAGAGAGAGGAATTGGCCGTGTGGATCATAGTGTTTGCGGGGCTAGGTGAGGGGCTCGCTATATACGGACTTGTCATAGCCATAATGATCCTAGGTATGTTGTAAGCATGTTAAGGGCTTATCGCTGGCACGTATCTATGACCTGGTTTTAGGCCCGCTTCTTTTCTTAAGGATGATGTAAAAGATTATGAAGGCTACCCCTATGAAGATCGCTGATAGCCCCCCGATCTTGGAGGCGGCCCCCACGTCTCCCGCCCAATACGACCCAACCAATATGGCGGCGCCCACAGCGAATAAAATTAGCGCCAAGGCCAATATTGCCAACACGTTGGACCGCTCGGCTTGCTTGAGCATTTTGATCAAACTGTCTATAATACTCTATAATATTTAGTACTTAAGAATTAATTCGTATTGAACGTATATAATTTCTCTCTATTCTGCGTATGGACTGATGTCAACTTTTTCCTAGGTGAAGCCGATGGAGGCGTAAAAGTTTGATAGGCCTCATCCTCTTCGTTCCTCCGGCGTTCGCCCAGTCTTTACGTTAGTGGAGGAGGTGGCGGAAGACACCTAGAACCCTATCAGATGATGATATTCCCCTGAATTTTTTCCTCTCCCAGTTTTAACTCTTTGCCAACGGCTATGGTTGTAAGGTTCTTCGCCTCCTGTTCGCAGAGGAGAAGATATGCCAACACGTATACTATCTTAAGGGGGTGGTGTCTCAACGCGGCCAAAGCGTTATTGTAGGATTGTCTGAGGAATAGCCTTTCAACATCCGAAAACAAGGCTTTTTCGTAGAGGCTTTGCGCCTCTCTCGCCAGTTTTGCGTAGGTTGTGTGAGACAAAACGTCTATGGCGTCTTCCATTCTCGCTCGTGCCACCGATCGCAATGTGCTCACCCTTAGCTTATACCAGTTCGATATCAGCAATTCCTCTATGAGGCTCGGCTCGACGCCCCTCATCTTGAGGCCGAGGGCTATTATGAGGTTCTTTAGGTCCATCTCCGCCCCCACTAGGTGCTTAACCTCCTTTCCATCCGGTAGTTTATCCACCGTCTCCCATAGCCTTTCAAAGTATATGTCGTCTAAACACGCTTCGAGGATCAGGGTTGCCCCGTATCTCTTGTACAACTCCAGTTTTTCGGTTAAGGGGGCATATATCGTCTCCCTTAAGAGCTCCACGACTTCCTGAACGTCCCTAGCCTTCAGTAGGGGGGGGGAGTTCACGAGCGTGTATTCTCTCGCGAGGGGTATGAGGCTTGCCTCTTCCACGGCTTCGCCGGCGTGCTTCGCCCTGATTATCCTCCTGATGTTCTCGATCTCGAACCTTCTGGCATACTCTTTTAAGAAGTCTTGAACCCTACTCGGGGCTATCTCCACCACGAAGTGGAATCTCTCCACCAGTTTTTTGAGGAATATTCGCTCTAACGTGGAGGCGTCTATCTCCTTCACCGGTATCTTGCTTACCTCGGCTGCGTATTTGCCCTTCAAGAGGACGTCCACCACCTCCACTAGGTTTCTCGCCTTCACCATCGTGTTGATCTCCTCAGGTCTCACGAGGTGTGTTCTCAAGCTATGAGCCCTCGTAACGAGGTAGATAAGCCTAGGAGACTTCATCTTCTGCCCCTTATCGCTGCTCTCACGCGCTTAGCCCTGAAGAACTCCTCCAGGCTCTCCTCCTCCAGCCTATCCTCGATGTACCTTATGAGATCCATGAGGCCGGGTATCAAAACCTTGTCTAGGGCGTTCACCTTTCGGTTGGTCATCATGAGCTCTCGGGCTATGCTCTCTATCCGGGCCTCCGTCTCCACGAGCTCTAGGAGCTCTTCCACGACCTCGTTGAGCTCCCTCGCGGCCTCGTAGGCTGACATGCTTGGAATGTAGTCGATGTTAGGCTTCCCATCTAAGAGGACCTCTGGCACTATGACGCCCATGATGCTTATGGGTCTAACCCTCACCTCCATCTCGCCCACCGCTGAGCCCTCTGAGAGAACCCTGGAGTAGCCGAGGCTTGAATAGGCGTCCTTCAGTTTATCGTAGGCGTCCATGAGCCTCTTTTCGATCGTCGCCCGGTCTCTTACCTTCTTGAGGAGCCTGTTGGTCTCCGCCGCCAGCTGGTCCCTCTTCATCTTGAGGAGCTCTCGACCGCGCTCTATGAACTCGAGCTGCTCCCTCAGCCTGAGGAGGAGCCCCCTCGTGGCCGCCGCTCTACTCGTTGCAGTGCTCATCGTGGAAACCCTAGGATGGAGCCTTCGCTTCACCCCTATACTTTGGGTGATACTTGTGGATGAGCTCCTCGTGTATCCTCACGAGCTCCTCCTCAGGGAGGATGGAGAGGATGTCCCAGGCGAGGTCCAGCGTTTCCTCGATGGTTCTGTTCTCGTATTCCCCTTGATTGATGAAGCGCCTCTCGAACTCGTCGGCGAACCTTAGGTAGCGCCTCTCGTCCTCGCTCAGCCCCATCTCCCCCACTATTCGGGCGAGGTCTCTGGCCCTCATGCCCCTGGAGTAGGATCCGTAGAGTTGATCCGAAACGTCCCTGTGGTCATCCCTCGTCTTGCCCTCACCGATCCCCGACCTCATCAGCCTACTCAGGCAAGGCAGCACGTTTATCGGGGGGTAGATTCCACGCATCTCCATGTCCCGATCCAGGAAGATCTGTCCCTCGGTGATGTAGCCGCTCAGGTCGGGGATGGGGTGCTGTATGTCCCCCCCGGGCATCGTCAGGATGGGCATCTGGGTTAGGGAGCCCTTCTTACCCATGATGATGCCCGCCCTCTCATAGATGGAGGCGAGGTCGCTGTAGAGGTATCCGGGGTAGCCCTTCCGGCTGGGCACCTCCTCCCTCGCGGCGCTGAGCTCCCTCAGGACCTCGGCATAGTTCGTCATGTCGCTGAGGATGACGAGGACGTGCATCCCCATTTCAAAGGCGATGTACTCAGCCACCGTGAGGGCTATCCTAGGGGTGAAGAGGCGCTCGATGGCCGGGTCGTCGGCGAGGTTCAGGATGATCACGGACCTCTCCAAGGCGCCCGACTTCTGGAACTCGTTAACGAAGAACTCCGCCTCGTCGTGCTTCAGCCCCATGGCCGAGAAGACTAGGGCGAACTCCTCCAACTCCCCCAGGACGGTGGCCTGTCGGGCGATCTGAGCGATAACCCTGTTGTGGGGCAACCCGCTCTCGGAGAATATGGGAAGCTTCTGCCCCCTAACCAGGGAGAGCATGCCGTCGATGGCGGATATGCCCGTCTGAATGAAGTTGTTGGGGTATATCCTAGCCTTGGGGTTTATGGGGGCTCCGTTGATGTCCCTCCGATCCCCGGAGACGATGGGTGGTGCGTGATCCACGGGCTCATAGACCCCGTTGAAGATCCTGCCCAGAACCTCTTCGGAGAGGGATACCTCAAACGCGGCTCCCGAGAAGCTCACGATGGAGTCCGTTTCGAGGCCCATTTCCCCGCCGAAGACCTGAATCACTGCCTTCCCCCTCCCGACCTCGAGGACCCTCCCCATCCGATCCACACCGTCTGGGGCTCGGATCTTGACGAGCTCGTCGTATCCAACGTCTGTGATGCCATCGACCATCAGCAGGGACCCCCTTATCTCCGAGATGCCTCTGTATAGGAGGCCAAACGTTTCTTTGAATGGTGTTCCCATCGTTACCACCTACCACGAAACGTCATATTCCTCGCCTATCTTCCTGAGCTCCTCATCGACCTCTCGCATGAGTTTCAGTATGCCCTCGGTGCCGCTTTTATCCTCCTTGGCTCTGTTCATCCTCGATATTTGGGGTAAACTCTTTATTCTGTCTATGGGAACCCGGTTCCTCACCAAGACTTGGGCCTTGTCGTAGAAGTCTATGCACATCTTCAGCAGGAGGAACTGCTTCTCGATGTCGCAGAAGGAGTCCACCTCATCGTAGGCGAACTGCCTCAGGAAGGCCTCCTTGATCAAGTCGGCGGCGAGCAGGATGAGTCTCTGGTCATCGGGGAGGGCGCTCTCACCCATGATCCTGGCTATGGACTCGATCTCGGAGGACTCGCTTAGAAGCTTGAGGCTCCTGCCGCGATACTCGGGGAAGGAGGCATGCTTCCCCTTCCACCACTCCTCCAATCTCTCAGAATACTTGCTGAAGCTCGTCGCCCAAGAGCCTAGGAGCCGATCCACGTAGAGGCTGTAGCTCTTCAACCAGTGGATCGCTGGGAAGTGTCTGCTATAGGCGAGGTCTCGATCTAAAGCCCAGAATATGCCGGTGAACCTCAGCGTGTGGATGGTGACAGGCTCGTTGAAGTCTCCTCCTGGGGGTGAAACGGCCCCTATGATCGACACGGAGCCCTCTCTCTCGGGCTTACCCAACACTCTAGTCCTTCCGGCCCTCTCGTAGAACTCTGCGACCTTGTCGGGTAAGTAGGCGGGGTATCCCCTCTCCGCGGGCATCTCCTCAAGCCTACCCGAGATCTCCCTCAGGGCCTCAGCCCACCTAGACGTTGAGTCGGCCATTAGGGCCACGTCGTATCCTTGGTCGCGGAAGTATTCGGCTATGGTGACGCCCATGTATATGCTGGCCTCCCTGGCCGCCACGGGCATGTTGCTCGTATTCGCTATGAGGATGGTCCGTTCCATCATGGGTCTCCCCGTGTAGGGGTCTATAAGCTTGGGAAAGTCCGTCAACACCTCGCACATCTCGTTGCCCCTCTCCCCACAGCCTATGTAGACCATGACCTTGGCGTCGCTCCACTTGGCTAACTGGTGCAGCATGACCGTCTTACCCGTCCCAAACCCCCCAGGTATGGAAGCCGTCCCCCCCTTGGCTATGGGGAAGAAGGTGTCTATCACCCTCTGACCGGTGATGAGGGGTTTATCTAGGGGCAGCCTACCGTCTGGCCTGAAGGGTCTGGGGATCCTCACGGGCCACTCCTGCATCAACTTGAGGGTGATCTCCCCCTCATCGGTCTTAACGGCTCCCACGGGCTCGTCCACGGTGAAGTCTCCCTCCTCGATTCTGACTATCTCACCCCTCACGTTGGGTGGGACGAGGACCCTGTGCTCAACCGTCGGCGTCTCCTGGATGGTTCCGATGATGTCGCCGCCCTCCACCACATCACCCTTCTTCACCGTGGGCTTGAAGGGCCACTTCTTGTCTCTAGGGAGCGTGTTCACCTTGACTCCCCTGGTGATGAAGGGTCCCTCCTGATCCCTAATGGCTTCGAGGGGCCTCCCTATGCCGTCGAGGGTGTTGTTCAACAGGCCCGGTCCCAGCTCGGCCACCAGGCGCTTGCCCGAGCCCACGACCCTTTCTCCAGGCTTGAGCCCCGTGGTGGTCTCATAGACTTGGATGGTGAACTCGTCGCCGCTTATCCTGATCACCTCTCCCACGAGGCCCTCCTCGCCCACCTCACATATCTCCCCAATCTCGATGTCGTCGATGCCCGTGGCCGCGATGACAGAGCCGCTGATCCACCTTATCTCACCTTCTCTCAAGACAACCTTCTCCATGGACGCTCAACCCCTCCTAAAAAGCATCTCGAATACTTCCCCCTTAAGCCTCTCCCGGGACTTCAGGAGGCGCGCCTCCAGCGTGTTGTTATAGTACTGACGCATGTCGCTGGTGTAGACCATCACCCCTCCCATGGACTTCAGCTCCTCCTCCCCCAGCTCTATGTCAACTTCTTCACCCTTGATCTCCCCGACCCTCTTCTTTATCCTCTTCAGACCGTCTCTAAGGGTCTCTCGATCCCTGGCGTTCGACAAGATGATGAATCGTTTGCCACGCATCTTCACCGCGCCCTCAACCGCGAGGTCCAAAAGGATCTCATTATATTTGGGCTTACCCTCGGCTTTAATAACATCCCTCAGCCTCTTCTCAGCCTCCTCAAAAACCTGGTTCAGACACTCGGCCTTAACCTCGAGGATCTTCCTCCTCCACTCCATCCTCGTCATAGCCAACTCCGCCCTCTCCTCTGCCTCCAACTCCGCCCTTTTAGCCCTCATCTTCTCCTCTCTTATCGCCTCCGCCTTTTTCTTGGCCTCGGCGATGATTCGCTTAGCCTCCTCTTGGGCCTCCTGGCTGATTTTGTTGACACTCTCATCGGTCGCCCTTCGCATCCCGACCTTTAATCCCTCTAGGCTCATAGCTCAACCCTCAGAACCTCATCCACTAGGAATGAAACGACTTCCTTTCGGCGTTTCTCGGCGATTTTCCTTATCTCCTTGATCTCCTTCTCAAACTTATCCCTCGTGGAGTCCTTCTTCTTCTGTAGGGCCTCCTTCCCTTCATCGCTCAGTTTCTTGAGGTATTCCCCGGCCTCCGCCTCTCGAATGATTTCACGAGCCTTCTCCTCCGCTTCTCCTCGGATCCTCGCGGCCTCCTCTTGGGCTTTCCTGATCCTCTCCCCGGCCCTTCTCTCCTCCTCAATCAACGCGGTCAATTCTTTGATTTCTAGGGACAAGCCTCTAACCCTCCAGCTTCAACCTAGCCCCAACGGCTTGGCTTATGAGCTTGTATAGCTCGCCGACCCTCTCGCCGGTTGGGCCCTCAAAACCCGGTATCATGGCTAAAACAGGGTGCACCTTGACCCCCTCCACCAGCTTTTCTCTCTCCTCTCTCAGCCTCGTGGCAAACCTCTCTGGAACGAGAACCACCTTGTACTTATCCTCCGCTATTATCTCCCTGAGTTTGCCGACGGCTTCCTCCACATTCCTGACTGGAAACGCGTGGACGCCCGTCAGCCTGAAGCCCGTTGCGAGGTATTTGTCAGCGATTATGGCTATGCTCATGGCGTCTCCCCGGTCTGATGAATAAGGGGCTCACAACTGACGTGGAGCCTCGGTCTCGGCCACTTTGCTTGAAAAATAATGGAGTTATTGGTTATTAATTAATAACGCGGGTTTCAATCACGTCCTCAAAAACGTTTAAAAAGGGTAGAGGCTGAGGGTGCTTACCTCCTCCTCGGAGAAGAAGTCCGATACATTCCCATAGCCCGCGAGGATTTGCCTCATCGGGGGAGATGTCAAGGGGAGGGGGGTGCGGCCCCCGTCGAAGAACTTTTGTAGGGTGGTCTCTACGTGGACGAGCGTGGACCCCTCGATTTCCTCCAGCTCATCCCCCCCTCCGCTCAAGCGGTCCCTGGGCACCACCTCCTCAAACAAGGCCTCGACGTCTCCCTCAGCTCTAACCGAGGATAGGAGGATCTCCAAGTCGTTCTCCCTCGAGAGCGTGGAGATAAAAGTCTTCACCTCGCCTATGAGGTCGAGGAGGAGGGCGAGGGCTGATCTACTCGGGAACGCGGCGTCGCCGATGATTCTTGGAATCGCCTCCACCCTGTGGAGGTTCACATAATAGTAGGGTCTTAGCACCCCCCTAGACGGGGATGGGTTGATAGGGGTGTTTCCCTCGAGGACGGCTCGTTTCTGGGTGAAGTAGGTCAAGAGACACCTTATGGCCTCAAAGAGGCACTCCTGAAACACGGATCTGTTTCCGCCAGACTCAGCTGCGATCAAGGGGAGGTTGATGGAGGCAAAGCCCGCGACGATCGGTGTGTCCTCCCCCTCCATAGGGAGTCTCAGCCCATCTCGGAAGTACAGGTGGTCTCTCTGCCAGGGGAACATGTGGTTGGCGAAGAGGGCGTTCCTATTACCCTTGACGAGGGAGGACACCAGCTCATCCAAGACGCCGCGATACTCCTTGATGAAGGGAACAGAGGGCGGGAGATAGTAGATCAGGCTGACCCCTCCCCCACCCCGGGAGGCGGATCCCAAGATCTGGCGAAGGGTGGCCCTCGAGGGGGGAGATCGGGGAGACTTCCTGAAGGGGAAGACGAAGCCCAATGAAAGGATGGATGGGTTGGGGGAGAGAACATCCAACAACTTGTGGAGCGGCGGAGGGGCGCTTCGATCCCCGCCCCTCTGATTCAGGAGGATTTCTTGAGCGTTGAAGACTTCCAGCTCCTGGGAGACCGCTTGGGAAAATAGCCTCAGCGACCTTGCCATGGATAGAAGGGCCTCGAGGGCCTCCCCCTCCTGGGGGTTCAAGACCGAGGGTTTCACCGCGACGCGGGAGGGTATCAAGGGGTTTCTCCCGTTCTCTAAGTTTATCCTCCCCATGTAGTGGGCGTCGCGGACTTGAAGTGGTAGAAACCTTTGGAGGAAGTAGTCGAAGAGCACCCCGGAGGATAAGCCGTCGCTCAGAGACCTCGGATCCCCTTGGGTGGACGCCGCGAGGTCTTCGATCTCTGAGATAGTGTGACCTAGCTGCAGGGTCGGGGAGAGATGTGAGTAGAGGCCAGATTCAATCATCGAGGCGTTCACGAGGTCGAGGAGGATGGATGGTGGGATGGTCTGGAGGGGTAGGGACTGAACCTTTCGATAGACGCCTTCGACGAGGGCGGGTAGGCTGTGGCTGGGGACGCCTAGGCCGCTGAACATGGAGAAGAGGAAGTCCTTCGTTATCCTCCGGGGTCTCGAGGGACTTTGGAGCCACTGCTTCTTCTCCGCCCCAGTGGACTCCCTCTGGAGGGAGACGAGGGTTTTCACCACGGACCTCCCGATGTGGGTGAGGCGGTACCTCTTGTCCTCACCCCGATATATCAGAAGGCTCCTCCTCAGCTGTTTTATGTGGTAGGCGAGGACGTTAGGCTTGACCCCGTGCCTCTCGGTGAGACCCAGGAGGTCCGAGTAGGAGGCGCCATCGCCCTCAGAGATGGAGAGGAGACACTCAAGCCTAAGGGGGTTCGCGAGCGAGTTGAGCAGTTTTTTCAAGGGCTCTATGTCTTGAGTCATCATAGACCGGCCTAACGATGGATTCGAGCCTTGGACGGTTCTCATTCCGTGTCTAGGGTTGAAAGCGTATTTGAGCCTTTATTACCTAACGAGGATTGACCAATTAGTCAAATCTACATTTAAAACGCTTTTCACAGCGTCATCGTGATGTCCGAAGCTGAGTTAAAAACGGTGAGCCCCCCAATATGATGAGGATGGCCGTGGAGCTCGACGGTGAGACGGTGTTCAAAAAAGTAAGTTACCCATCCACCTGCTGAATAGAACTATAAAAATAAAAGGTGGGGGTGGCTCGGAGACTCGATGGTCTCCAGCCTTTGAGCGTTAGCTCTTCTTCGCTCGCTCCGATTTCAGCTTCTCGTATTCAGCGATGAGATCCGCCTTCGCCAGGACGTCTCTCGCCGTACGGTAGACGGCCCAGTCGAGCATCTTCCCGCGGAGTGGCACCGACGCCAACCCCTTCTTCATGCCCTCCTCGAAGACCTTCACAACCTCCCTAGCATAGTCGACGTCATCCTTAGGTGGCGAGT
Organism: Candidatus Geothermarchaeales archaeon; assembly: GCA_046757245.1. Classification (GTDB taxonomy): domain Archaea; phylum Thermoproteota; class Nitrososphaeria; order Geothermarchaeales; family JAUWBL01; genus JBHHXX01. The sequence continues at coordinate 20,607 of JBHHXX010000006.1, read as the reverse complement.
AGATCTCGTGGGAGGGCTCGATCTGATTTGGGTGGATCAGCATCCTGCCCTCGTAGCCCAACTGTCGCCCAAACTTTGTGTCCCTGATGAAGCCCTCCACGTCCTTGAAGGGTGGCCAAGGCGTGTCTATCGCCACGAGGTTGGCTGCCCTAGCTGCTATGGCGACCTGGGATCGAGCTGGCAAAATTTCGTTTCCTTCCTTGGTGAGCTCGATGCGCATGTCCCTAGTATAGTCCACGGCGCCGAAGACCAGCGAGTTGACCCGATCGCTGGCGATGGCGCTCTGATAGACGTTCACGACGCCCTTGGCGGTCTCGATGAGGAGCTGCACGGCTATGCTTCCGGGCTTTATCCCCCTCTTCTCCTCCAGCTCCGTGAGCTTCTCATCCAGCTTGACGACGTCCTCGGGGGACTCCGTCTTTGGGAGGACGATGCCGCTGAGCTTGGGTTGGACGATGGCCTCGAGGTCTCCCTCGGTGAGGCCGGTGCCCCAATCGTTTATTCGAACGTAGATGTCGGCTCCGCTCTCCGCCACCTTCGGTATGGAATCTCTAACCATGTCCCTAGCCTTTATCTTCTCCGCTGGGGGCACGGAGTCCTCGAGGTCGAGGACGATCACGTCAGCGTTGAACGTGCGGGCCTTCTCTATGAGCTTGGGGTTGTTCCCTGGAGTGTACATCACGGACCTCATAACGACCGGCATGGTCGAGGGTTTATACTCCACCTCCATGGTCTTCACCTCCTACCTAACCCTTAAGAACACGTTTGATGGTTGGAGCAATCTCCTCGGGTCTCTCCACAACGTGTGCTCCAACACCCCGGAGGGCCTCGATCTTGCCCTTGGCCGTCCCCCTACCCCGCTCGATGATGCTGCTGGCGTGGGAGAACCTCATGCCCTCGGGCGCCCAAGCCCCGGCGATGTAGACGACCAAGGGCTTCGTGAACCCGCCCTCCTTGACAACCTCAGCCATCTCCTCCTCATAGGTGCCTCCGATCTCCCCGAACACCGCGACGGCCTTGGTCTCCTCATCCTCCTCGCAGAGGGGAAGTATATCCGCGAAACTCGTGCCCACGACAGGCTCCGTGCCGATGTGCAAGACCGTGCTCGTCCCTATGCCCTCCTGTAGAATGGCCCAGGGCACGGTGGCTGACTGTCCACCGCTCCTAGATAGGACGCAGACGGGCCCGGGCACAAAAACCTCCTTCGCCCTCTCCGCCGTCCCCCCGAGCCAGCCCACCGCCACCTTCCCTGGGCTGATAATCCCTATGGAGCCCGGCCCCAGTATCCGAGCTCCACGCTGCTTCGCGTAGGCCACCATCTCCAATATGTCGTGGAGGGGGATGCGCTCAACGGGCATGACGATCAGCTTAACCCCGGCGTCGATCGCCTCCAGCGCCGCGTCCTTGACGAAGGCGCCTGGGATGAAGGTGACGCTCGTTTCGATGGGTCCGTGCTTGCTGATGGCCTCCTCGATGGTGTTGTACACGGGTACACCGTGGACCTCCTGTCCCCCTCGGCCGGGGGTGACGCCGGCGACGACGTTTGTGCCGTAGTCCTTCATGAACTTGGTGCGCGCCGAGCCCTCTCGCCCCGTTATCCCCTGCACGAGAACAGTGGTTTCCGGATCGACTAGAATAGCCACATCTATCACCTCAGGTTACGCCATACTTCCTCCTATAATCCTCCAAGCCCGCTATGGGGAGTTCTATCTTGATAGCCTTCTTTCCCCTAAACCAGCACTCATACTCACATCCCAGGTCCTCGATGCAGCGTTCGTTGGCATCCTCGGATATGAGCCTGCACCTCCCATCCTTGATCTCGAGGATGCCACGGCCATAAGTCTTGCAGGCTGGGATGCAGGCGTGGGTCTCACACTGGAGGCACTTGTCGTCGTCGATGATCACCTTACCGGTCCTGAACTCAAACTCATACAATTAGCTCACCCCCCTCTCCCTTCGATACTCGTCGACGAGGGCCCTCATCCGCTTGGCGATGAACTCCGAGTTGTAGACGTGCTCGCTCCCATAGATCTCGAGGCGTATCGGTAGGTCTGCCAGCCCCTCCTTGAGGATCTCCAGGGACTCCTTCTCCTTGTTTCCGCATAGGAGGAGCACCACCGGGTAGCCGGGCTTATCCGCCAGCTCCTCCCTCAGCGCCTTCACGACGCCGTGGGCGTGGTGCCACTGCTCTTGGTTTGCCACGATGTGGCCCGCCAAGATGTAGCCCTCGATGTTGGGCTGTGAGAGGATCACCTTCGCGCATCGATAGACCTTGGCGGCCGTTGGGTTGCCACTGGTGTCGGCGTAGTTGGCGATCTTCAAGCCTTGGCGGTTCAAGGCGTCAACCCCCAAGATCGCGCCTCCCCCGCCTATTCCATGGTAGCCTACGTAACCCGGTCCCTTTTCGTCTGGGGCCATTTGGGCGAAGAAGCAAACCCCTCGATAGTCGCCCCTCTCTATGGTCCAAGCGATCTTATCCAACTCGGTGGGCGGCTTGTCACTCTCTCGGGCCACCTCTATCCCGAACTCGGGGTGGCGGAACACGGAGGAGTCGTCGATGGTGACGCGGCAATCGGCTGCGACGATCTGCCCGTCCTTAGTCAAGACGAGCGGGTTTATCTCGGCCGCTCTAGCGTCGTATCTACTGAAGACCTCGTATATGCCTCGTATGGCGCCGCTCACAGGCCTCAAAAGCCGTGTTGGTACTCCAACCTTCAAGGCGAGGTTTATGGCGTCGTAGGGCTTAACGCCGCGGAAGATGTCAACGGTCATGCTGGATACCTTCTCGGGGGACCTCTGAGCTACCTCCTCGATGTCCACTCCACCCTCTGAGCTAAACATGACCACAGGAGCCCTCACGTTGCGTGAGCTGTCGACGATCACACCTGCGTAAAACTCCTTTTCAATATCCAACTTCTTCTCCACTAAGACTTTCTCCACCTTGAAGCCCTTTATCTCAGCGCCCAAGAGTTCCCCTGCGGCTTTCACGGTCTCTTCAGGGGTGTCGGCGAACTTTATCCCCCCGGCCTTGAAGCGCCCCGTCGCCCATATCTGTGCCTTCACGGCCACTGGTGCGGCGACTCTCTCCGCTATCGTCCTCGCCTCTTCTTTCGTGGAAGCTACATCACCCTCGGGAATCGGAACCTTGACCGTCTTGAGTAGTTGCTTTCCCTGATACTCGTATAGACGAACCATTTTCCTTAACTAATTTAAGCCTCCTAGAGATATATAATTTATCCTTCGATCAGAGACATCGGCTTTTTCCAAAACTGTTTATATCACTTAGAGGACTTGTGATCGCCATAGGCCATCCTCCCATGAGACAGCGATGCCTTTACAAATATGTGCACGTATATACTTTTCCAATGTTGAGGGGGAGTCATAACATGGGCGTTGTGGAGGCGCTGAATCGCATGTTCAACGCTTCCTCCGTGGCGGTCATCGGTGCCTCCAGCGAACAGGGTAAAGTTGGCTACTCCGTGGTCAAGAACATGGTAGATGGGGGGTACAAGGGTAAAATCTACCCCGTTAACCCCTCACGGGTCGGTGAGGTCCTTTTCGGACTCAGATACTACGCCAACGTCAGGGAGATCCCCGATGTGGTTGACACGGCCGTCATCGTCATACCCGCCCGATTCGTGAATGAAGCCATAGCCGACTGCGGTAGGAAGGGGATACCCACGGCGGTCATCATCTCCTCGGGCTACTCGGAGACGGGCAACGTTGACTTGCAGCGTCAGCTCGTGGAGGCGGGGCGCAAGGCCCAAGTGAGAATCCTCGGGCCCAACATCTTCGGCTTCTATTACACCCACAACGACCTGTGCGCCACCTTCTGCACACCCTACACGAAGAGGGGCGGCATAGCCCTCACCTGTCAGAGCGGCGGGGTGGGGATGGCCATCATAGGCTTCACGCGGTCGAGGGGGATGGGGGTTTCAGCCATCGTCGGCCTCGGGAACAAGGCGGACTTGGATGAGGACGACATGCTGGAGTTCTTCGGTCAAGACGATAACACCAAGGTCATAGCCATGCACATGGAGGACCTCAAGGACGGACGCGCATTCGTAAATGCTGCCAGGAGGGTCTCCAAGGCCAAGCCCATCGTGGTGTTCAAGGCCGGCAGGACCCAGATGGGCGCTCGCGCCGCTGCCTCCCACACGGGCGCTCTGGCTGGTGTGGATCACATTTATGACGCGGCCTTCAAGAAGTGTGGGGTTATAAGGGCTCACACGCTCTACGAGCTCTTGGACTGGGCTCGGGCCCTCTTCATGCTTCCGCCTCCCAGGGGTGAGAACGTCTTCATACACACCAGCGCCGGGGGACTGGGCGTCATATTGGCGGATGCTGCTCAAGACTATGGGCTTAAACCCATGGATATACCCAGCGACTTGGAGCGGGAGCTCCGCCGATACATACCGCCCTTCGGCTCCTTCAAGAACCCCGTGGATGTGACCGGGTCTTCAACCCCAGAGATACAGGGTGAGACCGCCGAGATCGCCATAAGGGACCCTAGGGTGCACAGCATCATCTTTGGCTATTGGCACACCGTCATCACGCCCCCCATGGTCTACGCCAAGGTCTTGGCTGAGGCCGTGGAGGGGGCTAGGGCGGAGGGAATAGAGAAACCCATGGTCGCCTCGCTCTCCGGCGACGTGGAGGTTGAGGAGGCCGCGAGATACTTGGAGGGGAGGGGAATACCCAGCTATCCCTACATGCCCGAGAGGGCCGTCTCATCCTTGGCCGCCGTCTATAGGTGGGCTCGATACGCCGGTCTCGTAGAGCACAAATCAAGTCGTGGGCTGAGAGGATCGCCAACCAAGGAGGCGTCGTGATGGGTGGGAGGGATAGGGCCCTAGAGATCCTGGAGGGGGTTAAGTCGGGGGGCCGTGGCCTGCTGACCGAGTATGAGGCCAAAGAGGTTCTGAGGGCATACCACATACCGACGACCCGGGAGAAGTTGGCAACCAACGAGGAGGAAGCCGCCGCCTTCGCCGACGAGATAGGCTATCCCGTCGTGCTGAAGATTTGCTCGCCAGACATCACCCACAAGACAGACGCTGGCGGCGTCAGGGTTGGTATGAGGACGCCGGGCGACGTCAAGGCCGCTTATGGAGAGGTGGTCGAAAACGCCAAGAAGTATAGGTCAGACGCTAGGGTCCACGGCGTCCTCGTTCAGAACATGGTGGCGGCGGGGCATGAGGTCATCGTGGGCGCCACCAGGGACCTCCGGTTTGGGCCGGTCCTCATGTTCGGCCTCGGGGGGATATTCGTCGAGGTTTTGGGGGACACCTCCTTCAGGCTGGCCCCGGTGACGAGGGGGGAGGCCTTGGAGATGATGCGTGAGGTCAAGGCTTTCCCGATCTTGGAGGGATATAGGGGTTTGAGGCCGGCCGACCTAAACGCCCTCGCCGACGTCATCGTGAAGGCCTCCGGCTTGGTCGTGGATCTACCGGAGATAGTGGAGGTGGACATCAACCCGGTCTTCGCCCATGAGAGGGGAGCCGTGGCGGTGGACGCGCGCATAGTGCTGTCCTCACCCTAGGTCTACGCTGGGGCTGGCGCCGTAAAAACCTCGCTGAATCTATTTTCTTGAACCGATCAGCGTGGTTGCAAATCCGCTCGGGGAGGATAAGACACAAATAATTAAACCCACGGGAATTCTTTTGGCGGGGTCGTGGGCTAGCATGGTATGCTGCCGAGCTCGGGGCTACGGCGGGAGCCTCGGTGGTCGTGGGTTCAAATCCCACCGACCCCACCATCGATTTGTGGTGATTTTTAACCGCCTCCTCAGGGTTAGGGTCTTCCCCCTCCCTCAGTCTCATAGCCCTCATCAGCTCTACATCTGCTTTCCCTCTTATGGGGAATCAAGATAGATTCAAGATGAGTGGCGGGAGAGGTTAGACTGATTGGATGATTTTATTCGCTCATGTTTTCTAGGTTGGTTTGATTATTGAACGCTGAGGCGCAGCCGTGCTCGCTTCCTCGCTAAAATTGCGGCTCCAACGATCACAGCCACGGCCGCTCCAACCCCGATCAGGGTCAACACTCTAAGGGATGAATCTACCCTATGCGCAAAGCTTACGTAGTTGGACGCGGTTTGAGCGTAGACCCTAGCCATCCCGAAGTCTCCCGCGTCAAACGCTTCACGAGCCCTGTTGAACTCACCGATCGCCTCGGAGAGCAGAGACCTAGCCTCTCCGCTCCAGAACGCGGCTCTCTTCGCGACCTCTATCTCGCTTTCCGTCTGGCTGATCTGCGAAGACGCGCGGCTCCTCCCCACCGTGAAGGACGATGTGGCCTCACCCACGTTACCAACCACATCGAGGGCCTTTATCTTAACTCGGTGGGGGCTCTCCCTCAGGTCGGTGAGGGTATAGCTCGTGGACCTACCAACATCGATCCAGCCACCACCGTCGACTTCGATCATATAACCGTGTATCCCCGATCCCCCGCCGTCAGAGGCCGTCCACCTCACGGTTACGCCTGTTGTTGGGATGTCAGCCCCCTCAGCGGGCTCCGTAAACGAGATTGAGGGCGGTGTGTTGTCCAACGTTACGCCTACGCTTACGGATGCGAGGTTTTTGGCTTTATCGTATGCCACGGCTCTGATGAGGTGTTCACCGTCCCCGGTCTCCACCGTGTTCCAGACGTATGTTCTTATACCCGCTTCAACCCACGCGTCGATAAGCGTCTCATCGATGTAGAGTTCAACCCTCTCGAGGTTCGCGTCGAAGCCGTGTGAAACGATGTTGTAAGGTCCACCTATGAACTGTCCATCGATTGGGGTTCTGATCTCGACGATGGGCAAGGTGTTGTCCACGACAACGACGACACTTTTGTTGATCGTGTTTCCCGCTCTATCGTGGACCGCAAGTTTAACGGTGTATGATCCGTCAACACCAGCCTTTGTGTTCCACTTATGGGTTTGTACTCCGCTGGTGTTCCACGTGTCGATCAACTCGCCCGAGACATATAATTCCATCCGGTCGAAATTAGCGTCACCACCCGTCACGCCTATGGTGACCTCATCTTTGAGGTAGACGCCGTCCCTCGGGCTATCGATGCTTGCCGAGGGCATCGTGTTGTCGACGACGGCTCTTATCGAGGCTTCACCCATGTTTCCAGCCTTATCGTAGGCGATGAGCTTGATGGCGTAGGCTCCGTCGTCGTTCGCTTCTGTGCCCCACCTGAAGGCTTGAGACCCCCCTTGAGTCCAGCTCTGCACCAGCGAATCGCCGATGTATAGCTGCATTTTCTCAAAGTTTATGTCGAAGCCGTGGGCGACAACATCGCAAAGCCCTCTTAGATAGGCGTCGGAAGCCGGCTCTCTGATCTCAACCCTCGGCACCGTGTTGTCAACCGTTACCTGTAAGCCATCGAAATTCATGTTCCCCGCTCTATCGTAGGCGACAACCTTTACGGCGTACACCCCGTCCAAGTATCCCCCGGTGTTCCAGTTGAACTCGTAGGGTGCCTCAACGTCAACGAGGGTGAGGTTGTTGTTTAGGTAGAACTCCAGCCTATCTATTCCGCTTTCCCCATCCTCTGCGGAAACCCTTGCGTCCACAGCTCCCCTTATGTGAATACCATTTTGTGGGCTGACTACGCTAACCGTCGGCTTCACTATGTCACCGACGCTGTATGCTTTAGCCGTCCTTGCTAGCTCTCGGTTTCCGGGCTTTTTCGTATAATTAAATACCGCGTAGGCGGTTTCGTCTATATATTCGACGTCCCACCAGTAGTCAATCCATGAATCGTCGAACATGAAGTCGTTGGCTATTACAAGCAGCCTTCCGAGGTAGGGGGCTTTTTCATAAACAGCCATCACTGTGAAGTTCATTCCGTATAAGACATCGGTCACGTTGACCAAGGGAAGGGCCGGCGGCGAAACTTTCAAGGCAGCCCTCCCGGAGACCACTGTGAAGTTGGCTATGTTTTGTATGGCTGGATGATCGGGCTCAAGGAGGGTTACGTTGTTGCTCCATATCGGGAAGACCCTGTCCTCTGGCTCATAGTATGGCTGGGTGACGTCTATGCCGAAAAGCCTCGTTACCTCCGGGAGGTTGTACTGCGACGATGTTTGGGCGTCGAACCTGTGTGAGACTCGGGAACCGTAGAAGACTTGTAGGTTTCCCCCTCCCTCGACATACTTTAATAGGCTGTCAAGCTGCGTCGGAGTGAACTGATAGTAGGGATCTATCAGCACAACGTCGTTGAACCTCCCCAGATCGGTGAACTGTTCGATGCCTAAAAGGGACAGAGGAATTATCCGGATGCCTTGGAGACTCTGTATCTGCCAGTAAGTGACGTAGCGCTGCCATAAAAACTGCCTTTGCAGCGCGTAATCAAACATATCTATCCATAACACCCTAGCAGTCGGCTCAACTACCTCGATCCTAATGGGGACCTGACCCATAACATCTGATCCATTCAACAACCGCAACGTCCCCGTGTACACCCCAGGCGTGGCATCGATGGGTATGATGATGCTAGCCTCTCTGAAGCCAAAGCCTTCTAGAACGCCCAGCCTGGGTTCTTGGATGGAGAAAAGCTTGGTGGCGTTTCCAACAACGGCTAAACTGGCGTCGGTGAGAGGCGTGTTCGTGAAAGCTGTTAGGTTAAACCAGCACGCGTCGCCTGGAAAGCGTGTGACGATGGGGGACGTGAAGCCTGTGACCTTTGAGGGATAAACACCCGCGCTTAGGTGTAGGGGCCCCACGAATATTTTATGGGACAACAGATTGTTTTTATGTGCGTGTATAGTTTCACCCTCCAAAGGATCTATGGAGGCGTTAACCCAGAATCTACCCGCCTCTTTGAAGGTGTGTCTGAATGTCACGGTGGCGGATGCCCCGGAGGGGAGGAAGACTATGGTCTTTTTGGGAAATTCGGTTTCGGAGACGTTGTCGACTACTATGGAGGCAACAACCCCCACATTGGCCTCATCTAGGAGGCCTATGTTATTGACCTCAACCATGATCTCAACCTCTCTGTCCTCGGGCACCAGCTTCGGTTCGACTCTCCCAATCGTTACGTCGTGGCCCCTCCCGACGAGGTCGAAGAGTTGCTGAGCCATCGCCTCCTTGGCGTCTTCAAAGGAGAGGTAGAGCTCTTGAACGGTATTAGAACCCCTCGTGAATCCATCTGGGTCGTCCCATTGCATGGTTATGGCTACGTCATCCGTGTAGTGATCGCTATCCCCCAGGCTGTCCTTGGAAACGTCGTTGTATACGTCCCGCCAATCACCACAGTCGTAGTGGGTTGACACTTCGAGGCCGGAAATCCCCAAGAAGTATCTTTCACGATTGTCATACGAGATGAGGGCGTCGAGGCTATAGATGTATTCTGCCGTGTCATCGTAGGGGGTTTCGGCCATGTCTGGATCAAAGTATAAGTATGTTTTTATAGAGCCGACGCTTATCAAGTCGCTCCAGACCCGAAGACTAAGTTTCATCCACCTGTTATCACGGTAAAGAGACACGCTCAAGGTGACGTTCACATTACCATCGGTTATCGTTCCATATCCCGTCTGTTCTTCATAGGTGTCTATTACCTTCGTGAAGGGTTCAACCGTTCGTGCCCAATGGCTATAGAAGAAGTAACTGTTTCCAGATTCATCGTAGTATCGGAAGGCCGGAACGCCAGCTCCCTGCCGCAACCCCTTGTAGCGAGCCGTTAATATGAACTCATCGGAGACGTGGAGGCTGACATCCTTGTTGTCGAAATCCGCGCTCCCGGGGGCATCGCTTAATGAGGCCTTGGCTCTAAAGTTCGGGGGCGTAGCCGCTCTTGATCTAATCCGCGTAGAGGAGATCCTCGTCTCCCCAGACTCCACGACCGCCTCTAAGGTTGGGGTATCCTTCAGAATTTGATATGCTTTGTATACGTTTAGTCTTCCCGCACCCATCTTGTTGGCGTCATATCCGATGTCATCCGCGCCAAGGATGAGCGCGGATGTGATGGCGTTTGGAAGGGCAGAGGGGAAGGCTTCTACGAGGAGTGCGATGGCCCCCGACACGTGGGGAGTGGACATGGAAGTGCCACTAAGAGGCGCATAAAGGGGGTGTTCGGGCAACCCATACTCCTTGGCTAACCTCCCGCTGGCGGGAGCAACCACGTTTACGCCGGGAGCCGTTATCGTAGGTAATGTTCTATAAGTGAATGGGTCAGGTCCCTTACCGGTGAAACGAGCGAGCCGATCGTTTTTCGCTGTGGCTCCAACCGAAATCACATATGGACTGTTGGCGGGGGAGTTAAAGATCCAGTGGTAAGCTTCATTGCCAGCGGCGGCGACGGGTACTATGTATTTCTTCGCAAGCTCAGCCATGTAAAGGTTTAGGGGGTGGGAATCCGGGAGTGAAGGGGCTCCCCAGCTCATTGAAACGACGTCAGGCTCAACGGACAACGTATAGTCGAGGGCTGCAAGAACCCATCCGAGGAGGGCATAGCCATCGGTCGCGAAGACTTTGATGTTCATTATATTTGCGTCGGGGGCGACACCCCGGAATTTCCCCCCAGATGCTGCCCCGGTGCCCGCAGCTATCCCCGCTACATGGGTTCCATGTCCGGTATAGTCCATGGGGTCTTCACCCGGAGCAAAGGACTTGCTTATGATAACCTTTCCAGCCAGGTCGGGGTGAGTCCAGTTGACCCCCGTGTCGATGACGGCGATGGATACCCCTCTCCCAGTTACCCCGATGTCCCAGACGCTGGGAGCGCCGACGATGGCGGTGCTTTCATTGAGGTAGAGGCGGGGTAAATCCGCTGTTCTTCTCTGTAGACCCAAAGGGTCTTGAGGGTCTTCCCTCTCATAGGGAAGCTCCACTTTAGAGTCAGGGAAGATGTGTTTTACCCCCTCCACTTCTTCGAGTGTGGTCACACGATCAGCGGGAAGCCTCACCACGAGCACCTTTACATAAGTTCCGGCAAAAGTTATCCGTGCGCTTTCTATCCTCGAACTGACTCTTGCGATCATTTCCCTCTCCAGACACCCACCATAGGTCACTATAACGCTAACGTCTTCGGTGGAATCGGTCTCTAGAAGTTTTTCATACAAATCCCGATAGATCTTTCCGTGAAAAGCGTCTTTCCTCCCCCATCCCCGAATTTTTCCCGGGTCAAGCTGAAGATATTTATCCCCATAGCCCTCGCCGACGTCTTTGACCGGGCCAACGGACTTTGTTTGGTGGTGCACGTTGCTTGGCATGGATAACGCAGCCGGCAAAAGCGTTGTAAAAAGCGAGAATAGTAGGATCAATGTGACTAAAACCAACTTTACGGGTTTTCTCATAGCTAAATCAACCATCAATATTCGTTATGAATAGGTGTTGTTAGGCATTCTTTAAGGCTTTAGCTTTAGGCTAAAAAATTTTGTAAAGCGGATGATCCTTGGTTCTTGAACGAACACCGTGCCATTTTGCTCTATACAACGCTATGGCGTCAGCCAACGCAACCGCGGGAAAAACGATGTTTGCCTTTCCAATCGGCCCATAAAGTATGAAGTCCGCTCCCGATTGACACAGGATCACAGCCGAGCTCGCGGAACAAACATTTTTTGCCTTATCTCCCAGTTTCACGACTTCCTCCCACTCGAGAACAGCGTTTAATGGGGCTCCTCCACTCGGAAGACCGAGCTGGTTTTTAATGATCTGTATGGACTCAGCGGCTAGACCGATGCTCGGTACGTCGAGAACAGCGGCGTCTATGAGCAGATTTTCTAGTCCAGCTTCCTCGGCCACTTTGATCAAGCCCCTTCTTCTTTCACTCCCCATTAACACTTCTACTCTGCCTCGTGGAAGGGGGTTTACTGGGTTTAGGGCCAGTATTATCGCAGACTTGACGCCTACGTCTCTAAGAGCAGAAACCTCTTCATCCTTAACGTGGTGTGAAATGGAGTTGTAGACGGATCTCTCCAAGGCTCCCACCTCTTTAGCGTATCTGACGCCGGCCATCTTAGTTTCCATGGAAGAACTGTCGATTAACACCGGGGAATCTGTCGCATCTAAGACAAAATCTAGGTACTTCTCCATGGATTGGGGTGTTAAACCCACCACGTCAACCATGCATGGATTCCCTGTTTTATCGGAGAGTTCATCCTGCGCTTCGATCAACTCCCCCGCGCTTCTCCTATCAAAGATTCCACGCGTCGAATCCTCAACGATCCCGTGTCCCTCATAAAATATTGAACCTATCAAGACCGTTGGAAGCTCGCCCGGCTGCCCCCCTATTTCCACCTCGCCTACGCTAACTATGCTCTGCTCCTTCTCAAATTGAAGCATTACCCATACCCCATTTTTACCTATGATTTTACTCACAAACGAATATTTTTCGCGGTTCTCACATTTAACCCGAGCCTACTCCCCGATATATCAGCCAAGAAGGCCAAAAACCTTATTAAAGCTAAAGCACATCACCGAGACTTGGTGCCTACCCCCACCCGTCGTTCGCAAAATATCTCCCCGTCCCGATAGTCCCCACGGACATCCTCTAGCCCCCAGAACAAAAAATTTCCCCTCTCTCAATAACGTCCAAGGCGTCTGTAAAAGGTGTAATGTGTAGATTTGCCTCACCAATGATTCCCTATCCCCTTGTGGCGAGCTCCTCGCTAGGAGACATCCCCCCTCTCATCATTGAAAATTTAGGTTGTAGAGAACATAACTATTGACGGATTGACGGAACTTCCTCCAAAGAAGGCATAAAAACATAAAGGAAATAAGCAGGATATCCTCATAAGGTGTGTGAGGAAAGACGACTTAAGGGGGTCGTGGCCTAAATAGTCGCTAAATATACGCTAGGGCACACCTCAACGGTAGGGCCCAAGCAGGTAGGGCGACAACGGGCCTTCCCGTCGTCAAGGGCTCCAGACGAAGAACACGGGTTTTCAGACCCCTCGGGGGATGATGAGAGTGTGGAGCAGGGAAACCCGTAGGCTGGGGGTTCAAATCCCCTCGACCCCACCAAAAATCCCAAATTGGGCTTATTTTGGATAAAATAGGATATACTAACCCTTTTTCTTCAATATTTAAACCATTCTATCCTATGATGAATAAACTGGATTGTTTAGGACCCGTTTTTCTATGTTGTATGAATCATAGAGACACTATTATGTTATCTGGGTTTTGTTCTGAGACCATGACGGTGTAATCGTTCTCATCGAGGTGGTAGAAGTTATATATCTTCTCGGGTAAGTTAAAAACATATTTGTCTGCTACTCTTACTACGCTCACCTGCACCTTTGCCAATGCTTTCTCCTCAAGTTCTTCTAGTGGCTTCACGCTTAGCATGAAGTGCTCCGAGTCTACGGCGTATAGTGTAACCTCATCTGGGAGTTCTCTCCCGATGACCTTTCTATCCATCTCTACTTTGTGTATTAACTTCTCCATATCGGCGTCTCCTTAAACAGATTCTACATGTCCCCTAACTAAGATTAACTCAACCATCTCATTAAACTTTCTCTCTCTCACCCACAATTTGGCTCTCATGGGTTTTCCGAAGCGTTTCTGAAAACGCATGGCGAAGAATAAGGAACCATCGGGCATCGCCTCATAAGCCCTTTTCTTATACTGAAACTCTATGAACGTAGCGATCTTATATCCATCTAGACCATCCTTCAAGTGTTTGGCAAGCCACCGCTTTGCTAGCCTCTTTGGGATTCTAACAATGATCAAGTGGTTAACCGCCCTCTATGGGATCATGCAAGAATTTATGTTTTAGACGATCTTTTATTTAGTCTAACTCTTCATATTAGATTTTTCAATATCCTAGTTAAAAAGCCATCGGGTGATATTTGGGTTGAAGGGTTTAATCATACATATTGGGGAGTATTTTAAGCCGAGCATCATTGACGTAAAGAGGCCGTATGAGTACGAAATAAGGTATGCTAAATTTGATGAGGATGGCAAGGCAACACCGAAGGGTGATTTGCATATAGATCCAGAGTTTGAAATGTTCACCTATGGCGATCATCCATGGAAGGGCGCTAAGGCTAATCTAGGGAGGTTGAAGGTAGGAGATTACATATTTTTTAACTGTACATTTCTTGAAAAGCCTTCGGGAGAGAAGACCTGCTATATAGTGGGATATTTTAAACTTAAAGAAATAATGACTGCTGAAGAGATTCTGAGAAAGCATGTTGAAAATAAAAAACCTTACTGTAATAATGAACATGTTAAGTATGCGATAGAGCATGGAACGGAAGCTGGAACTATCTTCATTGGAGATCCTGAGGAATCTAAAAGGTTAAGAATACCTCTTAAGCAGGACAGGGAATTAGTGAAAAGATTAGATTTAAAGGATAGACATGGAAACTCTGTAGCAGATCAATTCGATCGAAAAAAGGATAAGTTTGGAAGGTTGATGAGCGAAATCGAGATAATCAACATTTATACACGTAACCCCAAAATCTTTAATGAAAAGCAAGTAGAAATCCTATTAGAAGAAATAAGGAAATTAAAGGCTTAATCAAAACAAATATCGAGCTGCAATATGCCACTTTCGGGAGAACAACTGCCTAGTTAAGGAAGCATTTAAACTCGTAAACTTTGTACTTAAATTTTCTACCCGAATATTTCGCTGATAGTTGAGAGTTTAAACGGTAGTATAAATCCCCTCGACCCCACCAAAAAGCCCAAATTAAGCTTATTTTTAGTAAAATAGTGTAAGCTTCTTTTCCGAGATATTATCTTGTGGGTCGATAGCTTGGCATGGCTATCTCATGCGGCGTTTACGTGTAATTTATTTTGGGTGATACTTAGAGAAGGTAGCGCCTAAGTGCTTATAAATTCGTAGAACATTAATGTTTTACGATCTAAATGTCTGTGGTGACGATATCACATAAATGGCAAGTTGTCATCCCCAAGGAAGTTCGCAAGAAGGCTCGGGGGCTGAAGCGCGGCGGAAAAGTTGAGATCAAATTGGAGATGGGAAAAATCATCATAACGCCTATTGCCGAGAGGATATCTGAATCCGTCTACGGTCACGGCCGTGAAGTATGGAAAGATGTAGACCCGGTGGTATACCAACGAGAATTAAGAGAGGAGTGGGCTCGGGGGGAGGAGGCACCTCAGAACGAGTAAGGTTCGGATCACGACTCTAAGGAGAGTGGCCCTAGACACAAACATATTCATATACGCCTTTGCCCAGCACCCGACTCACGGATCGAAGAGCTTAATGATCCTCAAGAACATCGAAAACGGGGTCATCAGCGGCTTGACAACGACGATCACGCTGACAGAGATCGCGGTAAGACCCTTCAGCCTGAGTAGAGGCGATCTAGCAAGTGACTATGTATCCATGCTCACGAAAATGAACAATCTAAATGTTCTTCCTCTAACGCCAGACCTAGCACTGGAGGCCGCCAGGGTGCGAGCTAAGTACCCCTTGAGGCTGCCTGATGCCATACAAGTAGCCGGCGCCCTGATGGAAGACGCGACGTCCTTCATAACAAACGATGCTTCCATCACCAAGCTCGGACAAATTAATCGAATGACTCTCTACACCCTCGATGACATCTCAGAGAAAGGCTAAAATAACAGTTCAGAATAGGGAGAAATTAACGCTCAATCTACTTCTCTAGATTTAACGTACAGGTCTAGGTATTACAGAGCTTAGGTTAAGCACGGCGGGATACAACGATAAAAATCACTTCTCATATCTCTTGGTGAGTATCTCCCGAATCCTCTCGGCCGTCTTCCTCCCTATACCCCTAACCCCCACCAACTCCTCGACAGAAGCCCTAAAGACCTCCTCGACGGTGCCAAACCTCTCCAGAAGCCTCGACGCTAAGACGGCGTCCACCCCCGGGAGCCCCGCCACTATGTACCTCTGCGTCTCCAAGTCGCTCAGGGGCTTCCTCTCGGGGCGGAGGGCCACCTCCCTCCTCTCCGCGGTTTGCTCCCTCCTCGCCATGCCCTGGAGGACCAAGGCCGTCTCCTTGGGGCTGGTTGTTCTTACGACCGGAGTTCGGAAGTCTAGGAGCACACTCGCCATGGCCCCTATGTAGGACTTCTCCCCGATTCGCTTGGTGATATCCTCGGTTGCACCCTCTATGAGTAGGATGGGGAGCTCAACGGCGTCCCTCAGCCCCCTCACCTGCTGGAAGAGCCTGCCGTCCATGAGGGATGCGGCGAAGTCGTCGACGGTCTTCCTCTCCACGAGGACCCTCTCGGAGACCACGTAGTCCCCCAGGGGCAGGCTGTCTAGGCTAACCTCCACGTCGGGCGCCCTCAGGAAGTCCGTGACGGGGCTCCTCGCCTCCCTGTGATCCACGACGAGCCTTATTCTGCCCGCCTTTTCCCCCTCCCTCTCATCGATGAACTCTAGGAGGGATCGATCCTCCCTGACCTCCTCTAGGCTCAACTCGGAGACGGCCTCCCTGGCCTTCTTCTCCCTCCTTATGCCCGCCCAATACTTCCTCTCATCCCTCCCACCCCTCAGGACGAGGAAGATCACCCGGCCGGGTGCCGTCCTCCCGGTGCGCCCCATCCTCTGGATCCTCCTGACGGCGCTGACGGGGTTGTCGTAGAAGACCACGAGGTTGCACTCCGCTATGTCGAGTCCCTCCTCCCCCACCTGGGTGGCGATGAGGGGGTTGATCTCCCCCCTTCGAAACCTCTCTATCGCCTCGATCTGATCCCTCTGGGCCATGCCCCTCTCCCCACTCCTCCTCCGCTGCCCTATGAGCAACTCGGCGTTTATACCCCTCTCCCTCAGACCGCTAGCTATGGCCGAGGCGACCTCCCTGAGACCCACGAAGAGGAGTATCCGGCTGCGGCCGCTCTCCTCCTCCACTGTCCGGAGGACCCTCTCAACCTTTGGGTGCCTCAGCCCCTTCTCCACGGTCTCCCGGATTACGACGCAGGCCTCCCTCACCCTCCCCCTGGAGAGGAGCCACCTCTCAACGGTTGGGCCCCGCCTGGAGGCCTTCCGCTTCAGCCTATTCACGTAGCCCAAGAAGGCTCCATAGCTGTAGGTCTCCAAGTATCCTATGAGCCTATCTATCTTGGTCATGGCCGCGATCCTTCTGCGAAGGCCCCAGACCTCGTCTTCCGAGATCTCCCCCCTCCAGTACCTCTTCTCAACGAGGTCCCTGATCTCCATGATCTTCGTGTAGGAGAGACTCCTCGGGCTTAGTCGCCTCTTCTCCTCGGGAAGCTGATCCTTAACCTCGCCGAGCAGTTCCTTGAGGTCGTCGTAGAGGAGCCTCAGGGAGAAGTCGAGGACGAAGTCCCTCTCCACCCTCACCGGCGTGAAGGAGAGCCTCTTAAGATACCTCCTGAGGTCTTGGTCCCTCCGAGTCTTGGTCGCCACCCCCTCGAGCCTCAGATTCTCCACGACCTGTCTCACGTGCTCTTCGTCGCCTGGGGAGGCCGTCAGGCCCAAGAGCCTCGTCTTTCTGCTTGGAGGCTTCGATAGGGAGAGGATCTTCGCGTAGGCGTGGCCCTTGACGGCTCTGTGGGCCTCGTCGAAGACCAGGAGGCTGAAGTCCTCGAGGGAGAGTCTCCCGGCCAATAGGTCGTTGAGAACCACCTGGGGTGTGGCGAAGAACACCCTCCTACCCGCCCATTCATCACCCCTCCTGCTGGGCGGTATCTCCCCTGTCAGCCACACGAAGCCTTCTCCCCCCATCCTCAGGTGCCCCCTAAAGTAGTCCATGTGCTGCTTCACCAAGGGCTTTGTCGGAGCCATCACGAGGATCTTCGCGTCTGATCTCTCCCTGAGGATTTCAGCCGCGACCAGTAGGGCTATGGTGGTCTTACCCGTGCCCGTGGGGAGGACCACGAGGAGGTTCCTCTCGAGGGCCTCCCTCGCAATGGAGGTTTGATACTCCCTCTCGGCGATGCTCTCGGGCCATATGAGGGGGTGTTCAACATATCCCATTCTTCTTCCCTCGGGTGTCAGCTTGAGTGGGCCTCTCCGACTTCGCCTTCTCAGCGCGTCCCTCGCTCAACGAGTTGTGGTCGGGTCGAAGAGGGGCGGTTGCATGAAAATAGATAGTCGTGTGGTAAGATAAGGATGGTGGAACAAAGGGGGGCTGTGGTGCGAGAATTTCGACCCTATGATCGTAACTTAAACTCATCCTTGAAGATTCCTCGGCGATAGCATGCCTTGATGCACTTACCGCAGACATCCCACTCCAACCCTAGGGCGTTGATGAACCTCCTGCAGTTCTCCCTATAATTCTTAAGCTCCTCTTTCTTCTCTAGGAAGGGGCAGACCTCGAGGCACGCGGTGCACGCTCCACACGAAGCCTTGCTTGGCTCTCCGCGGGTGAGGGGGAGACTCGTTATGATGGAGGCGAACCTTAGGGCGCAGCTGTACCTGTCGTTTAAGATCAACTCGTTTTTGCCCCTCCAACCGAGCCCAGCTTCTTCGGCCACCACCCTGTGGGAAATCGTCATACCATAGTATTCCTCAACGTTTCCAACCTCGTTGGTTATCCCCTCAAGCGTGGCTGGGACGGGGATACCGCCGAAGCGATCCGCCATCTTCTTGGAGATCGCGTTCAAAAGCCCGTTGATCTCGTGATATTCCCTCGCGTAGACGTTCCAAGCATCCTTGTCGATCATCCCGCCGGACTCCACGTTGATGCAGTCGATGGCATGTTCTGGGTAGGCTATCCCGATGCATACGATGGAGCCGTTCTCCAAGAAGTCTTGGAATCGGTCTCCGGAGATCTTCTCCAGCCTAGCCTTCTGAGCGGGCATCAATCCGTGATAGACGCCGCTGAAATCAGCCACCCCGATGACCCCCTCGTAGCCGATCTTCTCCAGCTCGCCCCTGAAGTACTCTTCAACCCTCCTGATGTTCGACTTTTTATTCACATCCACCTCTAGGTTCCCTCCTCCAGGAGCCCTTTCATCTTCTCCAAGAAACCCTCCGTGATCCGCGCGACTACATCCTCACCCATACCCCAGTCCTCTGGAAGCACGCATTCATAGACTAGGGTCACCTGAGTTCCCTCTTTGATTGGCCTTAGCTCGAAGGCGCCCTCGAACTCCATCCCGAAGGGGCCGGCGAGCATCCGAAAGGCGAACCTCTCGTCTTCGACCCAATCCGTGCACTCCATGTACCTCTCCATGTAGCGGTTCTCACGGGTCTCGTGGACGCGGTAGGTCATGAACATCCCCTTGCGGCTCTCGGAGGTGACCTCCACGTTTTCATATCCCTCGAAGCGTTCGGGATACCTCTCCACGTCGGTGATGAGGGCAAAGACCTTCTCGGGGGGCGCTTTAACCTCTATGGACATCTCTATACGGGCCGAGGATCCCCCAGAAACCGAATTCCTCGTCCAAGAGGTTTTGGGCCTCATCTCTCCTCCCTCTTCTCCATTATCAGCCTGAAGGCCTCCTCCGCCATCCTCTCCTCGTCTTGATCCCCACTTATCCTGACGAGTCTCCCCTGGTCAACCATCTCCAAGTAGTTTCTATAGACCGTCCAAAGGGTCTTCTTCTCCTCCATCACCGAGAAAGCCCTCTTCGTACCCCTCAGCCTCTCCATACACGCGTCCGGGGACACGTCGAGGAAGAGGGCTAGGTCTGCCTCCGGGGCGAAGAGGTTGAGCGCCTCCACCCAGTCCCAGGAGGGTCTCTCACCGGACTGATAGGCGATGGAGGAGTACTTATAACGATCGGTTAAGACGATTTTCCCCCGCTTGAGGGCGGGTTCTACAACCTCTTTGAGGTGCCAAACCCGGTCGGCGGCGAACATCAGGGCCTCCAAGATCACATGCCTCTCCCCCTCTCCCTTGGCCAAGTATCCCTTGATGATCTTCCCGATGGGTCCATCCGTGGGCTCTGAGGTGATGAGGAAGGGTATACCCCTCTCCTCAAGCAGCCGACCTAGGCTCCTGATGAGTGTGCTCTTACCGCTTCCATCCAGCCCCTCAATGGCGACCAGCACCTCTATCTCCTTCACCGTTTGACTCTAGAGAGAAAAGGAGCGATCTCTTCTTAAATAAATATCAATAGAGCAAAGAAGCGGCGTCTCAAGGGCTTGATTTACCTATGCGTGTCTCTCGAGGAAGGCGTGGAGTCTTTCTAACGCCTTGGTCAACGTCTCCCCGTCGTGTCCGGCGTATCGGATGCGTATGTGCCTTGGGAACTGGAAGAGGTCCCCCGGGGAGAGAAGGAGATTCTCCTCTCTAAGCAGCCTCTCACAGAACTCATAGGAGTCGATGTTTAGGCCGTATTCTGGGAAGGCCGTGGCGCCAGCCCTCGGCTCAACCCAGCTCAGCGCGTGATCATGCCTCCTCATCCACTCGGAGAAGACCTTGAGGTTGCGCCTGATTATGCCCCTAGCCCTATCCAATATCTTCTCAAAATTCCCCCTTTGCAGCGCTATGATCGCGAGGCGCTCGGTCAGGCTTGAGTGACTCAGGCTCGTGTAGTCCTTGTAGCTCCAGCATCCCTCAACCGTCTCCTCGTCCGCGACGATCCAACCGATTCTGAGACCCGCGAGGCCCAGCTTCGAGAGGCTCATAGTGCAGATACCCCTCTCATAGAGATCCACGATGGAGGGGGTCATGACGCCATCCACCTCCGTCCCCCTGAGGATCTCATCGCAGACCACGTAGGCACCGACGTCTTCGGCCACCTCGCATATGGCTCG
>JBHHXX010000005.1:0-52462 GCA_046757245.1 Candidatus Geothermarchaeales archaeon | reverse complement strand
ACGCCGCCCTCATCGTCGCCCCCGAATCAGGTGGAGTCTTAGCCGACCTCGTGGGATTCGTTGAGGATTTGGATGAGGCTCGGTCCCTCAACAGCCCCTCAGAAGCCATCCGAGCAGTCTCCGACAAGATGGCCACCTACGAGACCTTGAGGGAAAGAGGTTTAAGGGTCCCGAGGACGAAGCGTCTGGACGGTGGGAGTAGCGTCGAGGAGGTTAACCAAGCTGTAAGAGACATGGTTTTCCCCTTGGTTTTCAAGCTTGGGGAGGGGGAGGGATGTCGAGGACTCAGCGTGGTCGAGGGTGGGTCACAGATCCCCAAAGCCGTTGAGAAGCTGGGGAGAGTGGCCTCAGCATCCAGCCTCCTCGTTCAAGAACTCGTTGAGGGGGTTCCCGCCAGCGTGAACTTGATATCCGACGGCGAAAGGGCTCTACCCCTCTCACTCAACCTTCAGGAACTGGTTTTGTCGGGCCCCGACTCGGATTCAGGCTACCTAGGTGGAGTCGTACCCCTCGATCACCCCTCGAAGGATGAGGCTCTCGGGGCAGCTGAAAAATGCGTCGAGTCCTTCACCGGGTTAAAAGGCTACATGGGGGTGGACATGGTTCTAACGCGTGAGGGACCGGTTGTGATGGAGATTAACCCCAGGCTGACCACATCCTACATCGGGCTGAGGGAGGTCGTGGACATCAACGTGGCCTATGCCGTGGTTGACGCAGGACTAGAGGGTAAGCTACCGGGGGGGCTGAGGCACATCGGCCACGCCTACTTCTCCAAGATAGCCGTCCAAAAACCGAGCTTAGAGACGCTTAAGAACATCTATGGGATGGAGGGGGTTGCCGTGCCGCCCTTCCCCATACCGAGCGAAGAACGGGCCTACGCCATCATCGTCACCCACGCCTCAACCGTGGAAGAGGCAGAAGGGCGCTTCCGCGCAGCCGAGGCACGCCTCGAAAGCACTCTCTCAAAGGGTGGTTAGAACGATGTATGTCCTCGGGTTAGACGTGGGGGGCGCCAACACCAAGGCGACCCTGATAAGGACCTCGGAAGGCTCGCTAAGGGATTCTAAGTCCGAGGTGGCGTATTTCCCCATCTGGAAGAGGGGCATAGAAGAGCTTCCCAATGTGCTTGAAGCGCTGAGGACAAAACTCATGGGCTCAAGGACGCCGCACGGCGTCGGCGTCACCATGACGGCGGAGCTCTCCGACGCCTATGGGACAAAGAGGGAGGGCGTCAACCACATCCTCGACTGCGCGGAGCGAGTATTCTCCGATACGCCCATACTGGTCCTAGACGTGGAGGCGAACCTCATATCCGTCGAGGAGGCCAGGCGTCGGCCTCTCAGGGTTGCCGCGGCCAACTGGGCCGCCACGGGTTGGATGGCCTCAAACCTCTTCCGCAACTGCATCGTCGTGGATGTGGGGAGCACAACCACGAGTATCATCCCCGTGGTCGAGGGACGCATCGCGGCTGCGGGCAAGACGGACTTGGAGAAGCTGCTCAACGGGGAATTGGTCTACACCGGGGCCTTGAGGACGAGCGTCGCCGCCATCGTGGACTCGATCCCCATCAGGGATGGGAAGGCGAGGGTTTCCTCAGAGCTCTTCGCTCTCTCGGGCGATGTGCACCTGATCTTGGGAAACCTCGGCGAAGAAGACTATACCACGGAGACGGCGGACGGCAGGGGGAAGACGAGGAGAGAAGCCATGGCGAGGCTCGCCCGCGTGGTTTGTGCGGACATCGAGACGCTGACGGAGGGAGAGATCCTCGCGGTGGCGCAGCACATCTCAGCGGCACAGGTTGAGCAGATCGCCGAGGCCTTGAACCAAGTCTACGATAGGACGAGTCTGGGCCCCAAGGGGGAGGTCTGGATCGTGGTTACGGGGGTTGGAAAAGACTTTTTAGCTAGGAGGGCCGCTGGGAGGGCCGGCTTTGGCCGAATCGTTGACCTAGGCAAGTTGATGGGAAGGGACGCCGCCATCGCCTCCCCCTCGTTTGGCGTGGCCCTCATGGCGGCGAGCAGGCTGCAGGGGAGGAGGGTCGCCTATGGAGGCCGTGGTGAAGTTTGGGGGAAGCCTCGCTGAGGACAAGGCGGGTTTAAAGTCTCTGTGTATGGAGCTTGGGAGACTCGCCAAGTCTCATAGGATCCTCGTCGTCCCGGGTGGTGGGAGGCTCTCCGACGCGGTGAGGGAGTTTGACCGGATGCACGGGCTTTCCAGCGCTGTGTCCCACAAGATGGCCATCCTCTCCATGGATCAGTATGGGCTATTCCTGTCCGACGTCACGCCGGGGGCGCGCCCAGTCTACACGCTGGAGAGAGCGGAGGAACTCGCCGAGGCTGGGGAACTACCCGTCTTGCTGCCCTCGAGGCTGATGTTTGAGGTTGAAGCCTTGGAGCACTCCTGGGACGTGACCTCGGACTCGATCGCGGCCTACATAGCTGGTCTAATCCGGGCGGAAAAGTTGGTCTTGGTCACAGACGTTGATGGAATATTCACCGATGACCCGAAGAAGGTTTCTAAAGCCGAGTTGATGGGGGAGATATCGGTGGGGGCGCTTTTGAGGCTGGGTAGGAGAACGAGCGTCGACCCCTTCCTACCCAAGCTATTGATGGAAATTGACGTGGATTGCTACGTCGTCAACGGTAGACACCTTCGAAGGATTGGCGCGATCTTGAGGGGGGAAAAGACAATCTCCACGCGCATCGTGAGGTGATTTATTTAACCAACCCCTTGCTAGGGGTGATACTTGGATCTGTCAACTCAACCATTCATGAGCATGTGATCATCATCGGGGGTGCCCTAAATAGGCCATCACGGTTTACTCCCCACGCGCTAAGGCTCTAAGCGATACGCTTTAATCAGCCATCTGGGATTTTGTTGAGGCCTCAACCGAAGAGGGCGCTTTCTTGAACGTAGCTCCTCCCGATCCTGAGGGCGACCTCGGCCTTCCCCAACTCGTATCCCAGATAGGCCGCGTGGTCCAGTCGAGACAATAGATTCATGTCCACGATCGCCCTATAGATTCCAGCGGCGTCTATCCCCTTGACTATGACCCCGGGTCTTCCCCCACGCCTCGGGAAGTGGAGAACCGCTATGCACCCCTCATCCCGGTCCACCATGATCCTGAAGTAGCCCTTGGGATCAGCCACGTATCCCTCGGCCTCCCCCGCTTTTACCACCCGCACGCCCTCCTCGATCTCCCTATCGTAGGTTTCCTCTCTCCACCGCCTCTCCTTCAAAACGAGGAGGTCGATGCCGAGACTTTTGGGGATGGTGTCCCGCCTCTTCGCGAGGAACATCATCTGGGAGGCCGTCGAGAGCTCCCGCACGCTGCCGCGGGTGTGGTCTCCGACCTCCGTGGTCAAGAGGACGCTTACGCCTATCTCAGAGGCAATGCCAGCCGCCAAGGCGTTCACACCCACGGTGTCGGCGTGCATCAGCTCGGTGACGTTGCCCACGCCGCAGAAGAGCGGGATATTCGGGTTTCTCCTCGCGAACTCGTGGTAGGCCAGTATCGACTCCACGACGCCTGGGACGCTGACGGAGTCGAGGATGAGGTCTCCCAAGACGTTTTTAACGCCAAGCCTCCTCGCCTTCTCGATGTTTTCCTCCAGCAGCTCCACGCGGTCCGAGGCCTTCTTGGGGAAGTAGCCAGCGACGTGGTTTGTCGGGATGACAACGACGGCGACCTCGGAGGCGACCTCGGACATCTCCTCGACGTTTCCCCCGTCCACACTCAGTATCATGTCGGCGCCCGCGGCGATGGCCGCCTCGGCCTCCTCGGGATCCAAGGTGTCGATGCTGACCGGGACCTCCACGGCGTCCTTCACCGCCCTCACGGCGCGCTCCGCCTGTTCGGGTTTAGATTCTCCAGCCATCATGCCTACGTCGACGATGTGGGCACCCGATTCGACGTAGTACCTAGCCATCCTCCGAATCTCCCCGTCGGATTTTAGCGGTGCGTCGACGATCTCGGCCATGATCCGCATGGGGAAGTCCTTTCCGACGGCCAACCCTCCGACGAGGGTGTTCCATGGATTCTTCAGCAATGCCTCTCGTCTTCTCTCCACCGCCTCAATCTCGTCTAGGGCTCCACGGCGCAGCTCCTCCTTGAGCAGGTCGCAGGCTGGCAGGGTCCTCGACAGCTCGACCCTCTCAAACGCGTCGAGCACTAGTGGTAGATCAGCGGCGTTGCGTGGACCCTTGAACGTTGTGATGCCTGTGGCTTCTTCGACGAGGGAGACGTCTCCCCTGACGAGCCCGGGCACGAGGGCGACGTCGAAGCCCTCGGCTCTCCTCTCCTTGAGCTCGTGAGCTATGTATCGGGGGGTGAGGAGGGCGGCCACGGGCATGGGAAGATCCATCACGTCGAATTCCACGCGGCTTTCCTGGGCGTGTTTCCTCACCAGATTTCTGGCTAATTGTCCGGTGATGAGGAGAAACTTCACGTTCATTCCCCACACATGATTCTGCGCTTAATAATAATTTCTTTAAGAGTTCACAAGAATTATTGGTTTAGGGTCGAGATAGAATGGCCCTGAATAAAATCGTGGCCTTATTGCTTCTAGGCCTAGTTATTGGAGCTGTGATAGGCTATGGAGCGGGTTTCGCCGTTCATCAATCACAGATATCTCAATTGCAATTGGCTCTCTCAACGGCCCAATCAGACATAAGTCGATTAAAGAGCGCTCTTTCTGCTACCCAATCAGATCTATCTGAGGCCCAATCCGAGATAACCTCTCTGAAATCGAACCTCTCTAAAACGCTTTCAAACCTCTCTGATACCCGATTGGAGGTGGCTTCATTACAGGAGCAGTTGAGAAGGGCAGAGGATGAAATCTCGAACCTCTTCAAAACACAGTCGGATCTCACCGAGGCGTTATCAGAGTTTTCCAAGGCTCTCTCATACCTCTCCGACACTCGATTAGATGTCGTATCATTGAGGGAACAGTTGAGAGAGGCCAAAACCGCGATATCGAACCTAAATTCAACCCTGCGGGGAATCAAAGAGGAGTTAACACAAACCTATGAGAGAATTGAGGAACTGGGGGCAGAACTGGTGAAGGTGCGGGACATCGAATACAAGAGGTCCGTTGAAGCGTTATTGGGGAAGGTTTTGGAGAGGGTGGGCGAGGTCAGGGGTTTATCTCCCCCAGAAATCGAGTTGAAGATGGTCAACGTGAGCTGGGTCAAGGAGAACTGGGGTAGGGGATACGTAGAGGCAAACGCCGAGGAAATCAGGTTGGATGAGAGCATCTATAAGGCCCTCTTCATCATCCCCCAGAACTTCAGCCTCGCAGAGGTCTTCATCGAGTGGTCGGGCTATTACATGGCCGCGGCACTAGAGAGGGAAGTATACGTCGTCAGGGAGAACTTCAACCCAGAAGACAAATCAGCTGAGAGAACGCTCGCCCACGAGGTCACTCATGCTATTCAAGGCCGGTATTTCCCGGCGCCCGAGAGGAAGACACACGACGGGGAGAAGGCTTGGTCAGCCTTGATAGAGGGAGACGCTGACCTCACTGCTGATAAGTATATGGAGATCAAAGGGCTCTCCACATACAAGACTGGTAGGTTCCCCTCTATAATCCTTGCGTTGAAGCCATCCGGCGTGGAGGTGCCCGGCTCCATGCTCAAGATATTCTATTTCCCCTACGATTATGGCGAGGACTTTGTGAGAACCCTATATGCTAGGGATGGATGGGATTCGGTGAACGAGGCATACGGAAACCCACCGACAACAACTGAGGAGGTGATGCACCCAGAGAGATACTTGGCCGGGGAGGGCGCAACCGAGGTTGAGGCTCCAGGCATCAATACAACAGGTTGGAGGCAGAAGAAGCGCGACACGCTCGGCGAGCACTTCATCCTAGTTATGTTAAGCACTTCGATACCCGAGACGGAGGCGGAGAGAGCAGCCGATGGGTGGGGCGGAGACAACCTAACATACTATGAGAGGAATGACAACTATCTATTCACCTGGAAGATTTCATGGGACTCGGACGGGGACGCCTCCGAGTTCCACGACTCCTTCATAAACATGATGAACGAGTTGGGTGCCGAGGAAATCGAGCCGCTCCTCTGGAGGATCAACGGCGAATACATATCGCTTAAGCGCGTTGGGTCCACAACCCTCATAACGGGTTCCACAGAAAGATTTCTTCAAACACGCCGATTGGCTCTATGCCCTATGGCGTTGATGTAGCAGGTTAACGATGTGCTGGCTAGGCAAAGAGTGCTTTTTCAGTTCCTCAATAGCGTGGACACCAACCCCTTCATTCCCGCACAATATGTTTCCGACGCCAACGATCACGATCTTTATATTCATGAAGCTTACCTTGGGACGCATAAAAATTATGGGGGAGACGAAGCCTACTCCTTTCTATAGATTTTAGTTCTTTCTTTGCATTTTTACGTTTAGTTAATTTTAAAGGGCATCATCATCCCTAAAAGCGTTCTTAACTCCTCGTTGAAGCCGATTCCATCGTAGGAAGTGATCATGAGGTGTGGAGATGTGGGGTGAGGACGAGATGAGGGGCTATACGGCGTCGTTGACCACAAAAAAGCTATTCTCTCGTTGTTCTAACGGCTTCCGCTATCTCTCTGACCAGATCCCTCCTCACCCTTCCGTGGAGCCTATCCCCGCGTTCACAAGCGGCTCTCCTGATCCCGACGATGTCCGCCCCCAACTCTCTTGCCTTCGCGACGTCTTCCCTATCCAATGAGCCCGCGAGGGCGATCGTCAACCCAAAACCATGAGACCTCCTGGCTAAATCTCTCAGCTGATCAGAGGCAAGGTAATCGAACAACTTTTCGTCTCCCTTCGTCTTGATGTCGACCAGCACACCGTGGGCCCCAGACCTTTGAGCCACCTTGGGAAGCCTCATAGGGTTCAGGGACCCAACCTCTTCGAAATCCGCGTAGCCTGAGGCAATAACCTTGACCGTGGGTCTAAGGTTTTTCACGGCGCGGCAAACGTTTCTCATCATGAAGACAGCTTCATCCTGGGTCCTCGTTCCGAAAAGCCCCACCTTCACGTAATCCGCGCCCGATGAAGCGGCCCCCAAGGCCGCTAGGGCGGCCGTTCCAGGAAGGTTTGGTAAATCTCCCAGGGTCGCGCTGATCTCTACGCCGCGTTGGGCTATCCCCTTGACTTGTCTTATGATCCAAGGGAAGTTGGCGCCTAGGGAACCCTCATTGGGGTTCTTCACGTCGACTATGTCGGCCCCACCCTTTAGGGCCTCCAATGCCTCCGCCTCGTCCACGACGCTGATCAAGAGTTTCAAGCGGTGTCTCCCCGATTAGTTAATTTCCCTGTCACCTCTCTTAAGTCTTCAATAAACTTTTTGCGTCGTGACGTTGCCTCATATGAGTCGACCACTACTTTGAGGAAGCGCGATCGTTGATGGTGATACTTTTAAACTCTGGGGAGGTTAAGCAATTATGGTGTTCTTTCATGCCGTCCGTAAGGGTCAAACTTCTAACAGGTAGAAGTCTAGGTCAGGGCAAAGCTAAGGTCTACGGCAAGTTCTCCAACGAATATTTTCAGAGCGTCGCGGTTTGTGAACTCGACCCGGAAGACATGGAGACCCTAGAGGTTTCAGAGGGAGACAACGTTCGAGTGGCCACCGAGTCCAGAAGCATCGTACTGAAGGCTTTGACCTCCAAGCAAGCTCCGCATAAGGGTATAGCCTTCATTCCCTATGGGCCCTGGGCCAACTACGTGATAACGGATGTGAGAACACACGGATCTGGGATGCCCACCTTCAAGGGCTTGAACGCTGAGATAACGCCTGCTCCAAAGGAGAGGGTTTTAGCTCTTAGGGAACTAGTCGAGCAGATCTCTGGGGGTGGATGAAGCCCTGAGTGAAAGAATCGTGTCCAACGTTGTGTGTACTTTCTGCGGGTGCGTCTGTGACGACCTCGAGGTTACCGTCAAAGGAGACAAAATCGTCGGGGTCAAGAAGGCCTGCGCCATATCACAAGCCAAGTATCAACAATACACCCCCGAACGTAGTCTCTCACCCAAGGTTAGGAAGAACGGTGAGCTGAGGGACGTCAAACTTGAGGAAGCCGTGGAGGCGGCCGCGAAGATCCTCAACAACGCAAAGTATCCGATTCTCTACGGGTGGAGCTCAACGTCCTGTGAGGCAATCTCAGTGGGTATCGAGTTGGCCGAGACCGTTGGGGGAGTCATAGACAACACCTCCTCCGTGTGTCACGGCCCGACGATTCTGGGGGTGCACGACGTAGGAGAATCGACGTGTACCCTCGGCATGATTAGGCATATGGCCGATTTGGTCGTCTACTGGGGCTGCAACCCCTCCCACGCACATCCCAGACACATCTCCAGGTTCTTCCTGAGCAGGGGAAAATTCAGAGGGAGCTTCAAGGAGAGAAAGCTGATCGTCGTTGACGTCAGGAAGACGGATACTTCGAAAACGCGCGCCGTCGACTACTTCATCCAAGTGAACCCCAACGAGGACTATGAGCTACTCTCAGCCTTCAGGGCGGCGGTGAGGGGTGATGAGATCGAGCAGGACATCGTCGCCGGCGTACCCGTGGAGAAGATCGAGGAGATAGCCGAACTGATGATCAGCTGCGACTTCGGCATCCTCTTCTTTGGGCTGGGCTTAACCATGAGCGCCGGCAAGGATCGGAACATCGAGGCCGCCCTCAACCTCGTAAAGGACCTAAACGCGCGGACGAAGTTCTTGATCATGCCCCTGAGGGGGCATGGGAACGTTACCGGAGCCAACAAGATTAGCCTCTGGCAGACGGGTTACCCCTATTCGGTGGACTTCAGCCACGGATATCCACGGTATAACCCTGGTGACACGTCTGTGGTTGACATTCTGTCTCGCGGAGACTGTGACGCCGCGTTGGTCGTAGCCTCGGACCCCATCTCAAACTTCCCCGGGGTCACGGCCGAGTATCTCGCTGGGATCCCATTGATCACGATCGATCCCCACATAACCCCGACGACTATGGTCTCGGACGTCGTGATACCTTCGGCGCCGATCGGCATAGAGGCGGAGGGCACCGTTTATCGCATGGACGGCGTTCCTTTGGTAGCGAAAAAGGTCGTTGAGCCCCCGGAGGGAGTCAGGCCTGACGTAGAGGTCTTGCGGATGATCCTCAACATGGTTCGGGGGTTGAGGGATTAAAGTTAAGAGGGGTTGATTCGATGGGTGATGAATTGGTTGTGAAGAACGGCTTTGTCTTCGACCCCATGAACGAGGTAGACGGGGAGAGGATGGACATCCCGATGAGGGATGGAAGGATCGTTGAAGAGGTTGGCCCAGGCGCGAGGGTAATAGATGCGTCGAACATGGTGGTCATGCCCGGCGGCGTCGACATGCACAGCCACATCGCCGGTTCAAAGGTCAACGCGGGGAGGGCGCTGAGACCCGAGGATCACGTGAAGGACGTTGAGGTGAAGACGGATGTGACGCGGTCCGGGGTCGGACACTCGATCCTCTCGACGTTCACCACGGGCTACCGCTACGCCAGGATGGGCTACACAACCGTTTTTGAGCCCGCGACGCCGCCGCTGAAGACGAGGCACACCCACGACGAGCTTAGGGACATACCCATGCTCGACAAGGCCTGCTTCCCCCTCCTCGGCAACAACTGGTTTGTGATGGAGTACCTGAAAGATGGGAGGCTTGATGAGTGCACGGCCTTCGTGGCGTGGGTGATCAACGCGACGAAGGGTTACGCCGTCAAGCTGGTCAATCCCGGGGGAACCGCGGCCTGGGGCTGGGGCAGGAACGTCACGAGCCTCGACGATCCGGTTCCAAACTTCGAGGTCACCCCTCGTGAAATCGTGAGGGGGCTCTGCGAGGTCAACAGGAGGCTCGGTATGCCCCACCCCATCCACGTCCACGCCAACAACATAGGGAAGCCCGGTAACTACCTCACGACCATAGAGACCATGGACTGTGTGAGGGGTATGGCGGGTGGGGATAAGCCCATCATCCACATGACCCACGTCCAATTCAACGGCTTCAAAGGCAACTCGTGGATCAACGTGGGCTCAGCTGCACCGGAAATCTCGGACTACGTCAACAAGCATGAACACGTGTCAATCGACACAGGGCAGGTTGTCTTCACAGACACGACGACGATGACGGCTGATGGCCCCTTCCAGTACGGCCTCCACCTGCTCACCGGGAACAAGTGGCTCAACGCCGACGTTGAAGCCGAAACGGGGGCCGGGGTGGTGCCCATGCGCTACCGAAGGACGAGCTACGCCAACGCCATCCAGTGGGGTACCGCCCTCGAACTGTCACTCATGATAGAGGATCCGTGGCGGGTCTTCATGACGACGGATCACCCCAACGGGGGACCCTTCACCGCTTACCCCCGTGTCATCTCTTGGCTGATGAGCAAGAAGGCTAGGGATGTCGTCCTGTCGAAGATCAACAAGAACGCGCGGAGACGCCTCGACCTACCGGGAATCGAACGAGAATACACGTGGTACGAGGTCGCCATAACGACGAGGGCTGGGACGGCCAGATCCCTTGGCCTCAAGGAGAAGGGCCATCTGGGCGTGGGGGCCGACGCGGACGTAGCCATATATGACATCGATCCGACGAGGGTGAACCCTTCGAGGGATTATAAGCTCGTCAGGAGAGCCCTCAGGAGGGCTGCCTACACCATTAAGGATGGCAGAGTCGTTGTGAAGGACGGTGAGGTCGTCGAAAGCGCTCAGGGCCGCGTCTACTGGGTAGATCCCAGGGTTGATGCCGATCTTATGAACACGGTGGTTGAGGATCTAAGGGCGAGGTTCAGGGACTACTACACCGTTCAAATGGAAAACTTCATAATTACCTGTCCCTGCTTGGAGAACCTGGCTTCCTGCCCGAGGAGGATTCAAGTCGGGTTGGAGGTGTGAGCGGTGAAGGAGGTCGTTCTCAAGGTTAAGGAGGTTTTAAAGACCCCCATAGAGGCCCCCGAGATCAGCCCCGATCTCTTGGCCGGAAAATCGAACGAGGAGATCAGGAAAATCAAGGTTTGGGAGGGGAATAGGAGAATAGAGCTCGGAGGGATCTTCGAGGTGGAGGGCGACGCCGAGGCCAACTCCAACGAGCTAACCGTGAGAATCGTGGGTGACGCCTCCAAGGTTCACAAGGTCGGATGTGGGATGAAGGGGGGCTCCATCGTCGTGGAGGGAAGCATAGGCATGTATCTGGGCTACGAGATGTCCGGAGGGAACATAACCGTGAACGGCGACGCCGGGTCCTGGGTTGGGTCGAAGATGAGGGACGGCGTGATCGAGGTGAGGGGTAGCGCGGGCGACCTCATCGGAGCACCCTACCGCGGAAGCCGAAGGGGCATGGCTGGCGGCCTAATCGTCGTCCACGGAGACGTGGGAGCCGAGGCTGGATGCTGGATGAGGGGTGGAACCATCAGGGTGAGGGGGAGCTCGGGGATGTTCCCAGGCCTCCACATGAGCAAGGGCACTGTCTTGATCGAGGGTGACTGCGAGGGTAGGGCGGGAGCGGAGATGATCGGGGGGAAGGTGATCGTGATGGGTCACACACCGTCGGTTCTGCCGAGTTTCAGCATCGAGGGAAAAAGGGGTAAGACGAAGGCGGCTGGGGAGAAGATAGCGGGGCCCTTCTATGTCTTCGTGGGTGACAACAATGAGGGCGGCAGCGGTAGGCTCTTCGTGAACATCGATAAGAACCCCCACCTCGGGTGGTGTGAGAAATACCTGGAATAGGAGGTGGAGTTATGACGATAAGCGTGAATGAGAAAGCCTTGGAAATCGTCCGAGAGGCCATCGAGAGGAGCGAAGAGCTCGGTCTCAAGGTGACGAAGCACTCCAGCGGGGCCACCATAATCGACGCCGGCATCGAGGCGCCCGGCGGCTATGCCGCCGGTATAGTCCTCACAGAGATCTGTCTGGGGGGCTTCGGGAGGGCCACGATCACTGCCATGAGCTATGGTGACGTCACCCTACCCACGATAAACGTGGAGACCGATCACCCGGCGATAGCCACGCTCGGCGCCCAGTTCGCGGGGTGGCGCGTGAAGACGAAGGACTACTTCGCCATGGGCTCCGGGCCGGCTCGAGCCCTCTCCCTGAAGCCCAAGGATCTCTACGAGAAGATTGGATATCGAGATGAGGCTAAGGTAGCCGTCATCGTGCTCGAAACGGATGTTTCCCCGCCGGAGGAGGCTCTGAGCCTCATAGCGGAGAAGTGTGACGTCGCTCTTGGAGACCTCTACGTAGTCGTGGCTCCATCGTCGTGCCTCGCTGGCTCGGTTCAGATATCCGGTAGGATCGTCGAAACGGGGATTCACAGGTTAACGGAGCTGGGCTTTGACCCTAAGAGAATCTTATATGGCTGGGGCTACGCCCCCATCGCCCCCGTCCACCCGAAGGCCGCGAAGGCTATGGGAAGAACCAACGACGCCCTCTATTATGGCGGAGTCACCTTCCTCACGGTCGACTATGAGGATGACGGTGAGTTGGCCGAAATCGTGGCGAAGTCTCCGTCATCCACCTCAAAGGACTATGGAAAGCCCTTCTACAACATCCTCAAGGACGCTGGCTTCGACTTCTATAAGATCGATCCAAACCTCTTTGCACCGGCCCGAATGGCGGTGAACAACCTCAGGAGCGGGAAGACCTACGAGGCCGGTGGAATAAACGTGGAGGTTTTGAAGCAGACCATGGGGTTGGAGGGGGTCTAGGCCGGTCAAGGAGCCATGGGGGAGACTAGGCACATATAATTGCCCTTGAGACCTCAAATGGAGGGAGGGAAGCATCTACAAGACGCCTTTAAAGCCTGGGAATGATGTGCGCGGCTTAGCCACGATATTTTATAACTAGATCACCTTGAATTATCCACTTTTAGGGCGAATCGGGGACGTATGCTTTGAGGATTAGAGGAAAACCTCTAATCTATTCTCAGGTTAATGGTGTTACGGTCGACCATAAATGTCAACTGATCGAAGACGCCTCGGCTTCGTGGTGAACCCGATAGCGGGCATTGGGGGCCGGGTGGGCCTCAAGGGATCAGACGGCGAGGAGACCTTGGAGAAGGCGATAAGACTGGGCGCAGAGCCCGTGGCTCCTACAAGAGCCGTTGAAGCCTTGAGGGCCCTGCATCCCATGAGGGAGGCCTTGGCATTGATCACCTATCCCCGCGACATGGGGGAAAACGAGGCCAAGGAGGCGGGCTTCGACCCCCATGTCATAGGGATGATTCCCCCCGGGAAGACGAGAGCCGAGGACACCAGACGCGCGGTCGCGGAGATGAGGGACCTAGGCGTGGAGCTGATCCTCTTCGTGGGGGGCGATGGCACGGCGCGAGATGTCTTGAACGCCATCGACCGGGATTTACCCGTCTTGGGCGTGCCCTCGGGCGTGAAAATCTACAGCGGGGTCTTCGCAATCAACCCCGCAGCGGCCGGGAGGATAACCATGAAGTATCTGAGGGAGGGGCTGCCCCTCAGGGAGGCCGAGGTCATGGACATCGACGAGGAGGCGTTCAGGGCCGGTAGGCTCTCGGCCAGCCTCCACGGTTATATGCTCGTCCCTCACGAGCCCGAGATGGTTCAATCCATGAAGGCGGCCAGCGTGTTAGATGAGGATGAGGCAGCCAATCGCATCGCCATCGCTAGGCACATCGCTGAGAAGATGGAGGTCGACACCGCTTACATCATCGGGCCCGGGACCACGACCAAGGCCATAACCGATCATCTAGGCCTCGAGAAAACCCTCCTCGGCGTCGATGTCGTCAAGGATGGCCGCGTCGTGGCTAAAGACGCCGACGAGAAGACCCTCCTGAGGCACCTAGGGGAGGGAAGGGCGAAGATCATCGTTACGCCCATAGGGAGACAGGGCTTCATCTTCGGGAGGGGGAATCAACAGATAAGCCCAGAGGTCATCAGGAGGGTTGGAAGGGAGGGCATCGTGGTGGCGGCTACGCGGCGAAAGCTACGGACGACGAGAACCCTGCTCGTGGACACAGGCGACCCTGAGCTCGATGAGAGTCTAAGGGGCTACATCCGAGTCATATCAGACTATGGCGAGGAGACCGTGAGGGAGGTGAGGTAACCTCCATAGCCTTAGATTCTCCTCGTTAAGAGCTTTTAAGTTAAGAGACGCATCCTTAAGTGTGGTAAGAGAATGGGGACTCAGTCCAATGGAGGAGGCGTCTAAACCCAGGGAAAGGATGAAGATCGAGTCCTATGAATTCGGCCGGATCACCATCGGTGGGAAAACGTACACTAGCGACGTGGTCGTTTATCCGGAAGGGGTGGATGACGGCTGGTGGAGAAGGGAGGGGCACAAGCTCCACGTCGAGGACATCCGGGAGATCGTTCAACGGAGGCCCGAGGTGTTGGTGGTTGGCACGGGGCATGACGCATTAATGAAGATTCCGCCGGAAACCCAAGAACATGTCCGTTCGAAGGGGGTCTCCCTGATAGCCAAGGGAACCAAGGAGGCGTGCGAGATTTATAATCAACTCGTGGGTTCAAGGAGGGTTATCGCGGCCCTCCACCTGACCTGTTAGACATCCACGTCAAACGCCACACACAAAACTATGGCTTTGCTTTCGAAAGTTAACGTTAGTTAGAAGTTGAATGTTGTAAAGCTTACGCGTAGCTATGGTCCCCTAAGTCTAATGCTCGGATTGGCTTACCGGGTGAGTTGATTCAGGTTTTCTTTTCCTCACTCTCGCGTATCAGAAAGAAATTCTATATAGAGGGAATTGAAGGGATTGAATGATATATCAACGTTTTGTCTGATAAAAATGTTTTTATCTGAGGAAAACAACATTTTTCTTCTGGTAAGATAAATGTCTGAGGAGGCGGTCATAGGTAAAAGAAATACCTTAGTGATGCCCAAAAACATCAGGGAAAAATTGGGTCTTAAGGAGGGACAAAGAGTCATGGTGAGAGCTGAAGAGGGGAAAATACTCATCGAGCCTCTGCCGATGGACCCATACAAGGTGTTGGAGGATGTCATCGGCGAGCCATACAGCGAGGCCGAAGACGAGACCAGGGCCGAGGAATGGTTGAAACGTCATGCCGGTCGTTGACACCGAAATTCTCTTTGCCTTGAGCCCTAAAGACCCCAAACACCGGCGTGCGATAAAGCTTCTAAGGGAACGTGAGGATCTCCAAGCACCAGACACAGCCATCGCTGAATTCCAGATCGTGCTCAGAGCTCGGGGAAGAAGCCCATCTCAAGTAAGAAGAGCTCTCCTAGCCTTGCATGAAACCCTGATACGTCACCAGGTTAAAGAGGTTAAGACGATCAGCACTAGCTTGCTGGCACTCCAATGCGATTTAGAGGAGAAATATAGGCTGAGTTACTTCGACAGCCTCATAGCCGCCTCGGCGCTGAGCCTAGATCACGAGGTGATTTCGGACGACCAAGCCTTCGACAGGGTTCTAGATCTCAAAAGGATGCCGCTGTCAAAGGGTTAGTTGTGGAACCAGAAATAAATCCTATATAGATGGGGTTGAAAGACAAGTCTACCTACGTTTTAATCTCTTTATACCGATCTTCACAGGGGTTCCGTTGATCTCCCATTCTTCTTCGTAGTCTGGAGCTATTCTAGCCACATCGAAAAGAACGTTTTTGACCCTCGCCTCTCTCTTGATATATTCCAGGTGGGATTCGATGGCTTCAACGATTTTCTCATCCCCGGCTTCCACGGCCACGTCGATCATCTCCATCATCTCGAGGTTCATCCTCTTCCTCATCTCCTGGGTCATCCTCACGAGGTCTCTGACGACGCCCAGAGCTAGGAGGCGCCCGGTCAACCCCATGTTCAAGAATATCCTCCTATCACCCACCTTGTCGGAGGCATAGGGCTCCAGGGCTTCTTCCATGATATCAACCTCCTCGGCGTAGACCTCCGCTTCCTCCCCATCTATGTCCAAGGCGATGCTCCCTTTCTCCCTCATCTCCTCGACGAGGCTTTTGGGCTCTATCGCCGAGATGGCTTGGATGATCCTCCCCGTTTTGTCTCGGTGTTTGGGTCCTAAGAGGGCAGTTTTTCCCCTCACACGATACTGAACGAGCTTCTCCTCTTCACTCGCGGAGATACCGCGCACGTGGAGGACGTTGGATTGCTCCCCGAGGATGTGGGTCATCCTATCCGACAGCGAGGCAAGGGCTTCATTAGGGATCAAGAGCTCCTCGAAGGGCTGCCTTATCTTGACGCCCCTACGCTGCCTAATGGCGTAGACCGTGCTGATCATCCTCCACAGCATATCATACCTCTTCTCCAGCTCTTCGTCGATCATCCGCGCTTCGAATTTCGGCCAATCCCCCAGGTGGACGCTCTCCCAGGGAGCATCCTCGAACTTCCCGATGTAGTTTTGATAGAAGTGTTCGGATAGGTAGGGAGCGAAGGGCGCCAGGGTTAGAGCCAACTTCCTCAGGATGTGGTGGAGGGTGATGTAGACGGCGGTCTTCTCCCAGCTCTCCTCCTCTATCCAGACACGCCTCCTCACCATCTTCACGTATCTCCTGCTTAGATCGTCTATGATGAACCTCAGCAATTCCCTCACAGCGCTGTGGACGTGGTATCTCTCCATATCTCCGCTGGCCCTCTGCAGTGCGCCCTCGAACCTCGAGAGGATCCACTTATCCTCCTCCATCAGCCTCTCGTAGGCCTCCTCCACGTCATAAAGGTCCGACTTGAAGCCGTCCATCTTAGCGTAGGTGGAGTAGAAGTCGTACACGTTTAAGACGATGTCTAGGTCCCGAGAGGTACGTTCGATTTCCTTGTCAGAGACGATGACATCTACCCAAACCGTGTTCTTCAGGAGAAAGACCCTCACAGCGTCCCTCCCATACCTTTCGACGACCTCCTCTGGATAGATGACGTTTCCCAAGGACTTATGCATGCCTCTTCCATGGGCGTCTAATGTGAATCCGTGCATGAGCACAGTTTGATAGGGGGAGCAATTGAAGGCTATAAGCCCAAGGGCCAACAGGGAGTAAAACCACCCCCGGGTTTGGTCGTGTCCCTCCGTTATGAAGTCCACGGGCCACAGTTCCTCATACTTCTCCTTGATATCTGGGTAGCCGAGGGAGGCCCAGGAGGCCGCTCCCGAGTCGACCCAGCAGTCGAGCACGTGGGGTAGTCTCTTCTTTAGACCCCCGCACCCACACCTCCACGTTATTTCATCGATGTGGGGGCGGTGTAGATTACTAATTTTGGCGCCTATCTTCTCCTCCAGCTCCCTCTTGGAGCCTATGACCTCTATGTTACCGCACTTATCGCACTGCCAGACGGGGAAGGGGGTGCCCCAAAACCTCTGGCGGCTTATGACCCAGTCCCTCGTCTGCTCGATCCAGTTTCTGAACCTCTGGGCGCCAGCCCACTCGGGCACCCACCTGATTTTCTCATTTTCACCTATGAGTTCCTCCTTGAGGGTGGAGAGCTTTAGGATCCACTGTCGGGTAGACTTGAGGATGAGGGGTGTCTTACACCTCCAGCAGTTGGGGTACCGGTGCACCAACTTCTCCTCCCTATAGATCATGTTCAACGCCCTAAGATCCGCTATGATTTCTTCATCAGCTTCGAAGACGTTCTTACCCCCGTATTTTCCGGCGCCCTCCATGAATCTCCCCTCTTCGTCCACGATCGCTATGTGGGGTAGGCCGCTTCTCCTCGAGACCTCAAAGTCCTCCCTCCCATGTTCCGGCGCCACGTGGACGCATCCCGTTCCCTCCTCCTCTGAGACATATTCCACGGAGAGAACCACCCTGTGCCCTTCCGTGACGTCTCTCTGCAGGGGGACGATCGTCTCGAGGGGCGACCTATACCTGAGGTTTTCAAGGCTTGAGCCATCGAATTCGTCGAGGATCTGATACTTTTCTGCGATGACGTCTCTCACCCTCTTCTCAGCGAGGATGAAGGTTTCCCCGGTGTCCTCCAGCCTAATCCTCACGTATCTGATCTTTGGGTTCACCATCACCCCCACGTTCGACGGTAGCGTCCAAGGTGTCGTGGTCCAAATCAAGAGATACTCATTCTCCTCTCCCACCAGGGGGAACTTCACGTAGATGGATGGGCTCTCTATGTCCCCATACTCTTGAGCCACCTCGTGATCTGAGAGCACGGTTTCGCACCTTGGGCACCAGTGGAAGACCCGGAGGTCTTCGTCTAGGAGGCCCTTCTCATAGGCTTCCTTGATGGCCCACCAGACGGAGGAGATGTAGGGGTCCCTAAGGGTCGCATAGGCGTTTTCCCAGTCCATCCAGACGCCAAGGGATCTGAACTGATCGGAGAGGATTTCGATGTGTTTATCCACCAGTTTTCTACACTCGGCGTTGAACCTCTCCAGGCCTATTTCCTCTAGGATTTGCCTCTTCCTCGTTATCCCCAGGTTCTTCTCCACCATCACCTCTATTGGGAGCCCGTGGGTGTCATACCCCGGCTGAGCCCAAACCGTGGACCCCATCATCCTCTTATACCGGAGTATGGCGTCCTTCAAGATCTTGTTCCACGCCGTCCCAATGTGGATGGGGTTCGTGACGAAGGGGGGGCCATCCAGAAAGAAGAACTTTCCCCTCTCGCCCTTCTTCCAGAGCGCCTTCTCCACTATACCC
The DNA here is from genome assembly GCA_046757245.1 of Candidatus Geothermarchaeales archaeon. Lineage (GTDB taxonomy): Archaea > Thermoproteota > Nitrososphaeria > Geothermarchaeales > JAUWBL01 > JBHHXX01. The sequence continues at coordinate 33,864 of JBHHXX010000005.1, read as the reverse complement.
TTCTCTCTCCAAAACTTCTCCATCTGTTCCTCTATCTCAAACCTCGTTCTTTCAGCCAACCAAGCTCCTCCTCTCGAGCCCCCATCTACATGAACTTCTTTTGATGAACCCTAGTCATTTTAAGCGTATTTTTGCGCAATATTATAAAACAGTCTTATATTTTGTTGCCCTTAAAAGTATGTTTGCAGGGTATAAAACCTGGGGAAGCTGATTCCCTACGAGTTCTACTTCAATACTTCAATCCGAGAGGCGCTGTTCAGAAATAAGGATTACTTTGAACTAGTTGAAAGAGTATTTCTCCATCGAAACACGTTTAAAAACTTCTAGTTTCAATGTTATTGACTCGCAACCCCGTGCTCGCCGCCAAGAGGGTTGAGAGTCCATCAACGGCTATGGCCTTACCCCTCGCGGCCTCCCTCAGAGTGAAAAGACACGTTGGGCAAGAGGTGATAACGATGTGGCAGCCTCCATCCATGAACTCCCCGATCCTCCCCTCCCTTACCCCCTCATGGATCTCTGGGAAGAGGAGTGATAGGTTTGATCCGCCACCGCAACACCTACTCATCAGCCCCACGTCCTTAGGCTCAACCCGCCTCAACCCGGGAATTCTCTCGATGAGCAACCTCGCCAAGTCTGGGTATCGGGACCTCCTACCCAGGGCGCAGGGATCCTGGTATGAGACCCTGAGATCCATCTTGACCAGGGGGGTGAGCCTACCCTCGTCCATCAGCTCATCGTAGACATCGATGATATGGGAGGCCTCCAAATCGAAGTTCTCTATATGTCGAGGATACCTCTCCCTGAAGGCCTGGTAGCAGGAGGGACAGGTGGTGACAACCCTCTCAACACCCGCCCTAGACATCACATCGTAGTTCTTCCTATAGATGTCTGAAGCATCCTCCCTAAACCCCAAGATCTCCAAGGGATATCCACAGCAGAACTCCTCCGAAAACTCGAAGAAGGGGTAGTCCGCCGACCGGAGAAGCTCCTCAGCGGCCCTTAGATTCTCAACGGAGCGAAGCGAAGCCACACAGCCCCTGAAGAGGAGAGTCTTACCGCGACTGGCGTGGTTGACGCCCCCATAGACTCTGTCCTTCGGTGAGCCCAACGGATTGCCTATGTTCTTAACGTTCTCTGCTATGCTTTTTGCCCCTCGTGGCGCGAATCCCCTCTCGACGAGGATATCCCTAGCCCCCTCGATGGTCTCCCTGACCTTGACGCGGGGTGGGCAATATACCTCGCATCTCCCACAGAGGAGACAGGAGTAGATTCTATCCGAGAGATCACCGCCGCCCTTTAGATCACCCCCTATGAAGTCGTCTATAAGGGTGATTCTCCCCCTTGTGCTCCAAGACTCTGAGCGCTTAACCTCAAGGGTTTGGCATGCGGCCCTACAGTATCCACATCGGCTGCAGAGAGAAATCTGATGGCTCACCTCATCGAGTAGGCTCATCACACATAGAGAATTTCCTCATGCCCGCTATTAAAATTGAGACCTAGATAGCTCAGGCTACCCCCAGATCTTGCCGGGGTTCATGATGCCCCTCGGATCGAATACCCCCTTTAAACGACCCATCAAATCCACGTTTCTTCGGGGGTGCTCCAGGGAGAAGTAGGGCCTCTTCCTAATCCCCACGCCGTGTCCACCCGACAGGGATCCCGCCAACCTGATCCCAGCCTCAGCGATTAACTTGGTGGCCTCCTCAACCCTCTCGGCATCTCCGCTCGAGGCGTCGAAGAGTAGGGTTGGATAGAGAACTCCATCGCCCAGGTGCCCAAAGACGGCGAGGTCAAAGCCAAGCTCCACTCCGACCTTGGAGAAGGCCTCGAGGGCTTCGGCCACCCTTCCAAAAGGAACGGTCACCTCCAAGGGTATGACTCGAGGCCTCAGAACCATTAGCGCGGGGAGACAAGCCTTCCTAAAGGCCCAGATCTTAGAGCCGTCTTCAAGGGCTTTAACCCCTCCGCCAAAGTTTTCGATGATCCTGCTCGCCTTTTTGACCTGAGCGGAGGCCTCGGCGGCGGTATACCCCTCGAACTCAACCAACAGCAGATCGTGGGCGGAAGATACCCCCTCGGGGAGATGCTCCTCGACGGCCTCTATGGTTAATCTATCCATATACTCGAGGGCCGAGGGTTTCAAACCGGTCACGATGATGTCACGAGCCGCCCTCGCCGCCGACTCCCCGCCTGGGAAAGAGGCTAAAACGATCCTCCTGGATTTGGGAAGCCACTCCACCCTCAATCCGAGTTTCACAAAGAAGCCCAGGGTTCCCTCGCTGCCCACGAAGAGATCTATCAGGCTGTAGCCCGAGGGCCTCCTCGCCGTGGAGCCCCCAACCCTGAGGATTTCCCCCCCGGGTAAGGCCACCTCCAGATAGGAGACCCACCGCCTGAAGCTCCCGTATTTAACCCCCCTCAACCCCCCAGCGTCGGTGGCTGCTCTACCCCCCACGGTGCACACGGAGTCGCACGCCGGCTCGATGGGGAAGAAGAGGCCGTGACCCAAGAGAAATTCGTTTAGGTCACCCAGAACCACCCCCGGCTCCACGAAAACCGTCTTGGATGAAGGCTTGAGGTCCAAGATGCGGTTCATCCTCGTGGAGACCATGACGATGGATCCCTCCTCAGCCGGGACCGTTCCGCCACAAATCCCGGTCCCCGCTCCCCTAGGGACGACTGAGACCCCTTGTTCGTGGGCGACCTCCAAGATGTTTGCGGCATCCTCCTCGCTTCGAGGGAATACAACGGCTCCCGGCTTTCCCCTAAGGGTTGATGCGTCCATGCTGTAGGCGGCGAGGTCCGCGGGTTTGGTCAGCACGTTCTCTTCTCCGACGGTCCTCGTCAAAGAATCTATAAGCTCTCTGGTAATCATCATAGACCCCTTTTGGAACCCCGTTACTTACAATGGGATGGCTCATAGAACTATTAAACTTCTCTAGAGGCGGATTATCTTTAACTCCCTAGAGGAGGGAGTCATAATCAACAGGTTGAGGGGAGACGTCATTCACTATGCTGCGGGGAAAGGAAAAATCGACTCCCTCATTCGACGCAGAATCTAATAAAACGTTTAAAGGCTGAAGATGTCTCACCTACATGGAATCACTTCCAAACATTTTTGGCTGGGAGGGCGTCATGGCATCGGAAGACTCCGTGAGGGCTGGAGACACGGTCCTCGTCATCGATGAGAAGGGTAAGAAATGGATGGTGAGGGTGGAGTCGGATAAGAGACTGGGTACCCACAGGGGTGAGGTAGACCTAGAAGGCCTCATCGGGCTACGATACGGCTCATCCATCAAAACCCACATGGGGGAAAAGCTCTGGGTTTTAAGGCCCACCGTAGAGGACTTCATGATGAAGGCTAGGCGGCCCACCCAAATCGTTTACCCAAAGGATCTAGGGTTCCTCATCGTGAGGAGCGGCGTTAGGAGCGGGTGTAGGGTGGCTGAAGCCGGAACGGGGAGCGGGGTCCTCACGGCTCTACTGGCGTGGATGGTTCAGCCAGATGGCCACGTCTTCAGCTACGACGTGAGAGAAGAGTTCATCAGGATCGCTGAGAAGAACCTTAGGAGGATGGGATTGATCAAATACGTCGTCTTCAAGGTGAAAAACGTGGTGGAGGGGATAGATGAAAGGAACCTCGACGCGGTCTACCTGGACTTTGATCAACCTTGGAAGGCGGTTGAGTGCGCCCACGAAGCTCTGAGAGGTGGAGGCACCCTATCCATAATCACACCCACATATAACCAAGCTGAGAGGGTGGTCTCAGCCCTCAACGGGAGGTTCATCAACATTGAAACCATAGAGGTTCTTCTGAGGAAAATTCTGGTAAGACCCGGGAAGACTAGACCCGCGTCTCGAATGATCGGCTATACCGCCCTGTTAACCACCGGACGGAAGATACTGGGGGACGGTTGAGGGCGCTTTAGGGGAACTGTTTTCTAACCCCTAACGATGAATTTCTCGACGATGATGGTCAAAACTACGAGAATGAGGAGACCTAGGATAAAGTTAATTAGGCTCAAGCCCCCCACATAGGGCTTGGTCAAATAATAATAAGTGGGGATAACGATTAGGAGGATGATGGGACTTATCCCACCCCTAATTTTTTTTAGGGCATCCTTTGGAAGCTCAACCTTCAGCAAAAACGCCATTGAAAATAAGAGGCAGGGATACGTCGAGGAGAACCTACCCTCCACCATGAGCCCCGCCGCCTCAGAGAATCCACCGGTGCTCCAAAGGGCAACAAAATAGGCCGAGAAGACCGAGAGGAGGCCCGAAAAAACCAATATTTGAGACGCCGATCTCAGAGCCTTCCTCCTCTCGCTCAACTCAAAGCCTCTCACGAACAAGGCCAGACCCACGAAGTTTGATATAGACCCAAGGAGGAAAAGAAGGGGGTTTTTAGTCACCTCCAAAAAAGCCCCGGAGGGATAAAGAGGCTGAAACCCCTCCCTCAGCCACGCGTATACACCATAGGCGGCCGCGGCTAAATAAGGTAAGATGAACGCTATGACGCTGAGGTCAAGCATCCTTCGGCTACGACCACCAACCTCATTCCTCATCGTTTGAGACAAAACCCATGGTCAACCTCAACTTTGTGAAGATGAAGCCCGTGTTTTCTTGGGCTATCATGATGTTTTAGGCCTGGGGTTTTAAATAAAACTTATTGATACAAAAGATTAAAATTATTTTTAGTTCTCTTAGCTTCATTTTAATTGAGTCCTTGTCATGATTCTTTTTGTCCGACGAATGGAGGATTCAGCGGGAGCCCTCGTCTTCGATAGCCCTAGTGAACATAGGCAGAATAGGGTGCTGTTGAAAGTTGGAAATCTGACGTAGTAGTCCTCAGCAAAGCACTGGGCATTGGACTCCTTATAAATTTCTTTACATGCTCGTTCTTCTGGTGTCTGATTAAGATGGTTGTAAAGCCCTCTGTAAGATGGAAAGACCTGCCGGGAGAGTCAGAGTATGCGAGGAGATACAGAGACGTCTTATCGGAGCTTGAGAAGGCCGGGAAAGAAGTCGTCGCCTTGGACGATGGAGACGTCGTCGTTTATGGTCACACTAACCAGCCACTATCTGAATTCTTGGTCCAGGCGGCCAGGGAGGGGTGGCACATGTACCCTGATATTGGCGGATGGGCGCCCCGCCTGAGAAACGCGATATGTGAATTTCAAAAGTATTATAACGGTGTGTATTACTCACCCGACGACCTAATCTTCTGTGGGGGGGTAGCTGGCTGCTGGGCGGTGATGCATTACACCCTCCTAGATCCAGGCGACGAGCTCGTGGTCATCGAGCCGGCACACTACCTCTGGGGGCCCTCATCTTACCTTTATCTTTTCCAGTCTAGGGTCGTAACTAGCCGCTGCATCGAGGAAGAAGACTGGGAACCTGACCTTGAGGATTTACGCAGGAAGATCACCGATAAGACCAAGGGAATCGTCGTGGTCCACCCTAACAACCCCACCGGAGCCGTATACAGCGACAAAGCGCTGAAGGAGGTCATCAGCATCGCAGGCGAACACGATATCCCGGTTCTCTCAGATGAACTCTATAATCAGATCACCTGGGATGGGGTCGAGGCGAAATCCGTTCCAGCTCTAGCTGGCGACGTGCCGGTGGTCATGATGCACGGCGTCTCCAAGCTCTTCATGAGGCCTGGTTGGCGCTTCGCCTATATCGCTTTTCACGACCCAGAGGGGAAAATTGCGGAGGTTGAAAATGTGGCGAAGACGTTCGCCACCCTATACGGTCACCAGTCAAAGTGTATACCACTACCGATCATAGTCGCGTTGACCCTAGCCTTCGAGAACATTACAGAAGACCGGAGGTTGAAGCAGATATCTCTACCCTGGCGGAGTGTATATAGGAAATTCGTCCCTCCGACGATCTGTGCGGTGAGGGAAATGTCGAGGAAACTCCAGAGGCGCAGCGACTTCACCTTTAAGCGCTTCAAGGAGATGGAAGGTGTGAGTTGCACCAAGGCTAAGGGAGCGCTTTACTGCCTTCCCCGAGTGCACGCGATCGGTAAAACTTGGAAGACGGACCAAGAATTCGTCATTGATCTATTGAAGGAAGAGGGCATCCACTTCCAGCCAGGGTCTTTCTTCGGCCCATCAGGCTCTGGGCACATAAGAACCATACTAACACCGGAGATCGAGGTGCTCGAGGACGCCTACAACAGGCTGGAGAAGTTCATAGCACGCCGCACGAAGTAGCCAAAAGAGAGCAACACATCGAGTTTCTATAGCTCTGGAGGAGATTGTTCAGCGGCGTCCTTCTTATGGCTAAGCCAAATGATATTGAGATGGATGGTGTGCGTCTTCCCATCGGTTATAACATCTTTCTCTTCAGCTTAAGCAGTAATGGGCTCGCTAGAACGGCTTTCTGAACTCGACTACCTCATTAGCGATCTTCAGGAGGTTCTCCTCACCGATCACGACTCTCCTCAACAAGGTGGCAATCTTCTTCATTTCCGACTTCTCCATGCCCTGTATTTTATCTAATCTGTCATGAAGTTTAAGGTCTTGGGGGTCAAATAATGTGTTCGGGGTAGTTTAATGGGAGCCATCGGTATCATTACTCCCCCTTATCTTCATCAACTCTCTCCTCTCTTGTTAACCCGTAGTCTTTCACTAGTTTAATTCTATCAAGAATGAAGATGAAACATTCCTTCTCCTTCTATAAACCCGGCTATGAAGGCCTGCTCCTTTTCACGCATATCCTCAACTGTGAGTCTTGGCAAATTTATTTGTGGCTTCGTCTCTTCTAGGCATGGCCGTCCTAAGTGGTTTAGTTGTTCAGACACCATGACTTATCCCTCCTTTTCAGCCAATTGACAACTTTTTATCGAAGGCGCTATAACCTTTAATGACGATGAAGATTGGGTTCCGCCCTCTGTTTTAACGTTTTTCAGAAGCGTGTAATCGAGCATTTCAGAACAGCACAATTCTTCAAAGTACACTTCTACCCCGAAGATTCAGTGGCGCAAACCCCCTTCTCGATAGGCATAATGACAATATGAAATGTTGAATTATGAATCAGGGGAATTCTGAAGGTAATCGTATAAGTCCCTCTGGGGTTTTCGCCCCTCCTCGGGTTCTAGGATCTCCACATCCCCATACTGTCCATCATAGCCCGGGTTGATTTTTACATCTCCTCTCCTAACCCTCAAAATCCCCTCGGCGATTCTCCTCGGCAACTCTTTTTTCAACTCATCCTCCGGCACCTCGAGCAGGACTCGAAACTCGCTCCCGAGGCTCTCCACGATTTTGAAGTATTTCCCCCAGAGTGAACTCGAATAGGTTTTTACCCCCTCGGCTATCGAGATGACTTCAGCCAAAGGTACGAGGCTTACATAGGGTACCGCATCGTCTGGTATGAAGCCCTCGGGTCTATCGGCGAGCTCCTCAACCCTATGTAGGACGCCTATCGTCAGTCTTCTACCACACTTGGGGCAGATGTTGTTGAGCCTCAGGGTTTCCCTGGGCGCCATGCTAACGCCGCAGTTTCTGTGACCGTCGAAGTGGTACTTTCCCTCCTCGGGGAAGAACTCGATGGTGAACAAAAACCTCCCTTTATCCTTCCTCCTTATCACCTCATATATCTCCCAGTAGCTGACCTCCTCCAACTCGAAGACGTTTGCCTCCCTCCCAATCCTCCAGGGCCAAGGACTGTGGCTGTCGCTGTTGCTTACTAGGGTGTACTTATCCAGGGCGCTCAGCCTCCAGTTCATCCCCGGGTCGCTGGAGAGACCCGTCTCCACGGCGTAGATGTTTTTTATCATGTCTTGATAACACTCCTCCACGGAGTCGAACCCTGATTTGCTCCCAAGGCAGCTAAACCACGGGGTCCAGAGGTGGGCGGGGACGATGAGGGCCTCATCGCAGCAATCCAAGACCATCCCCACTAGATCGCGGGAGGTGAGGTTGTCGAAGACGGGTCTGCCGTCTGAGGAGAGTGATCCATGTCTCTCCAGCCTCCTGTTGATTCGATCGACCGCGTCAAAGCTTGGGACGTGGATGATGTGGTGGATCTTCCGTGTTTTTCCCTCGTGTGGGTAGATGGTGCTAACCTCCGCTGTGAGCATAAACCAGACGTCCGCATACTCGTAGAGACCCGTGTCCCCAACTGGTTCAAGCTTCGACTTTAACTCGGCGAGCCAGGCGGGGTGGGTGAAATCCCCGGTTCCTAGGAGGTTGAGTCCCTTGAGCTTGGCGTACCTCGCCAGATTCTCCACGTCCATCTGCTCGCTCGTAGCGCGTGAATACTTTGAGTGGAGATGTAGGTCGGAAAAAACCCTCATCGAAGCGCCTCCATAGAGCTTAGTCGATCAATGGGTTATAAAACTTCCTTAAAAATTCAAGCCCTTCCCTAGTTCATATGCATCTTTTGGGCAGCGGATGGCACTACGGTGGGGGCCTGTGGGATGGGGGCGTCTGAGGGTATATCACTTACCCTTCAAGGAGACGAGGAAGTACATGGTGTAGATGGAGACGAAGAAGAGCACCGTAAAGATCTTCGTCGCGAAGACTAGGTTCCATGTCATGGAGGGGTTCGGGAAAGAATTGGCTAGAAGGTCGGGGTTTACCTCTAGTTTTCCGTTGTTTGAACTTATGCTTATCAGGGTGGACCAGAGCATGAAGTTGAAGAGGATCTCGTATCCCATGAAATAGGCAAAAAATCCGGTTAGGATGAAGATGAGGGTTATGAGGTTTTTCGGCCACTCCTTTACTACATCCTTGATGGCCTCGAGGCCGAACATCCATCCTAGAGCGAAGAAGAAGGCGAAATACGTTATGGGTTTTGCGTAGAGGGGGAAGGGCGGTGGAGGGAACTCGATGACGACCATGTTTTCACCGACAGGGAAAAAGTCGTCCAATCCGATGAAGGCCCTGAAGAGAAAGTATGCGAGGATGGAGAACGAAATGGCGAAAAATGCCAGTGATAACATCCTGAAACTATTTGAAGACATATTCTTTATTTGTTCAATCACGTCTCACAACCAACCATATTCCAATATAAAATCCTTTTTAAATATTATTAAAATCGGGTGAATTAACTCATTGGATGCTTACCTCAGGCATCAAGCCAAGAATGGGGGATGCATTAATCTTCATCTCTGATCTCCTCCTCAGACCCCCCTTGGATCAACCGGTCAAAAATCAGGGGATAGTTAAAGGAAGATTAGAGAGGTTTTTGCCATAAGGAGGCTGCTTGATGGTCAAGATATCTGGTAAGAGATTGAGGGGTTTCACGGCCGTCAGAAATGAAGTTTTCAGGCTGACATCGAAGCATCGGGATAACTCTTCTTTGAGATCTTCCAGAAGGCACTAGATTTACCCAAGTTCTTCTATCGGGGCTGTACCGAGTACCCTGAAATAAAAGACGTGGTTTCAAGTATCTGTGCGGTTGAGGGAGGCATTAGAGCCCTTGCGCCTTTGTTATTGGCTTAGGGATTCCCTCCTTTGTGAATAGTCGCTTCTTTGCCCAGAGTGCGACGTTAACTAGGTTTATCAACACTGGGACCTCTATCAATGGCCCGACGACCGTGGCCAAAGCCTGACCCGAGTTAATGCCGAATACTGCAACGGCGGTAGCGATTGCCAGTTCAAAGTTGTTGCTTGCTGCCGTGAAGGAAAGCGTCACCGTTTCACTATATCTGAATTTTAGGGCCCAGGACATGAGGAAGGAAGTTGTGAACATGATGGCGAAGTATGTCGCAAGCGGAACCATGATCCTCAGCACATCCCATGGCAGCATGAGGATTTGTTCTCCCTTTAATGAGAACATGATGACGATCGTGTACAGGAGCCCCATCAAGGTTACAGGTCTCAATGCAGATGCGAACTTCCCATCATACCATACCTTTCCTCTCTTTTTGATCAGGCTGAACCGTGTGACTATTCCGCCAAAAAGGGGGATTCCGAGGTATATCAAGACGCTTTCTGCGACCTCCCAGAACGAGATGTGTATCACGGCCGCCTCCACCGACGCCGCGAGCCAAGATGACAGTATGGTTACTAAGAAGTAGGCGTATACCGAATATACCGCAACTTGGAATATCGAGTTGAGTGCGACTAGGACCGCGCAATACTCATCGTCACCTCCAGCCAGCATATTCCAGACTAAAACCATGGCTATGCAACGTGCCAGCCCGATTATGATCAGTCCGACCCTGTACTCCGGAAGGTCTGGAAGCATGATCCAAGCCAGCCCGAACATCAAGAGGGGGCCGACGACCCAGTTTTGAATAAGAGAAACTCCGAACATTTTCCAAGCTCTGGCGACCTTTGAAAGCTCTTCATACTTGACCTTTGCAAGTATTGGATACATCATCCACAGCAAGCCAGCGGCGATGGGAAACGAAACGGTGCCTACGCTTGCAAAGGCGAGAATGTTTGAAATTTCTGGAAATACGTAGCCCACGACTAGCCCTATCGCTAAAGCTATGAATATCCAGACTGTGAGAAATCTTTCAAGTCTACCATAGACTATACCGGACATATCAACCACTTTGAATATCAATTAAATAAATTTAAAAATGTTTATATATTGTTTATAGGCGGTAGGTTGGAAGATTGAGCCGGGAGAGGATTGAGAGGCTGATTGCCTCTGGGATTTGTCCAGCTGAGAATGCTCCGGGGCTAGTGAATGAGTTATTGGAGTTTTCTAAGGGATTTCCTTTAAGGGAGTTGAAGAGAGCGGCGAGGATTTTTAAGTCCCTCTCGGATCCCAGGCGGTTAAAGATATTGAAACTCTTGGGTCACCGAGATATGTGTGTTTGCGAGATAAATGTTGCGATGGATATATCACAACCCGCCGTTTCCCATCATCTAAACATTCTTGAGAACTCCGGTTTAGTCCGAAGTGAAAGAAGAGGGAAGTGGATTTTCTATTCTATACATCCAAAGACATTAGATCTCGTGGAAAGTGTAAGAAACTTAGCAGAGAAATGATTTACGCAAAGGAGAGGCGCAAGACCAGATAATTTTATCTAACTAAAATTGCTTATAGTAAAATCAGGGAAGTAAGGCCTGATGGTAAAAATAGGCGATTTTGAGTTCAGCCTAGCCGAATTTGCGGGCGCGTTAGGAGATTTTGGACCTCTCAACCCCTTCCTCATAGGGTATATCGCCCTGCTGGGCCTAGACCCCTTCGGCATCTTCTTCGCCATGGGCCTCACAAATATAATCCTTGGATACGTCTATCGATTGCCATTACCCGTGGAGGCGAAGAAGGCCATCGGCGCCTACGCCTTAGAGGAGAGGTGGAGCCCCGCACAGATCTATCTGAGCGGTTTATTGACCGGCCTCGTATGGATGTCCCTCAGCTTCTCAAAGCTGATCGGGAGGGTGGCGAGGGCGACTCCCATAGGTGTTATTAGGGGCATACAGCTGGGTTTGATGCTAATACTGCTCAGGGAATCCCTCGAACTCATGTGGACCAGCATCCCCCTAGCAATCGCCTCCGTCATTATGATTATTCTGCTATTGAGGAACAGGGTGCTACCAGGTGCCATAGCCGTCTTTCTCCTAGGGTTGATCATAGCCTTTCTCTCAAATCCAAATCTTAACGTAAAACTCGGGTTTCACTCACCCCAACTGTATATTCCCACTGTGAGCGATGTGAGTATTGGTTTGGTGGGCGTTGTGGTGGCCCAGCTCGTGCTGACCTTTTCCAACGCCGTCTTGGCCACCCGCTTGGCGGTCAACGAGAGGTTTCCAAGGCGAAAAATCACCGATGAGAGCTTGGCGATGAACATGGGCTGGGTGAACACCATCTTCTCCTTCTTCGGTGGTGCACCTCTATGCCACGGCGCCGGGGGCTTCGCCGCTCAATACTTCTTCGGCGCGCGTACGGGCGGAGCCATGATGATGGAGGGCATAGCCGAACTGGTGTTGGCCTTCCTCCTCGCAGACTCGGTGGCCGCGGTCTTCGGCGCCTTCCCCCGCGCCATCATCGGGACGATGTTGCTCTTTGCCAGCGTGGAGCTTGGAAAATCCGTTGTGAAGGTTAGGGAGAAACTTGAGGCTGTTGTGGTGATGGTTATAGGAGCCGCATCATTCTTCACGAATCTGGCTGTGGGATTCTTTCTGGGTTTGGCCCTATACCACTCAATTAAAAGCTTACAGCGTAGAGGAAAGATCAATCAACCTCACAGTTGACGCGCTCTATAACCTCTTCGGCAAGCGACTCTCGCGTAGCCCTATTTGATTTTCCCGTTTTCTTCTTAACGTAAATTAAAGACAGTCCTAATTCGCTATGGGGTTGATAAAGAAGAAGCGTAGGAAAGGGGGAATGAAGAGTGGGTGAAACTGGAGCGCGTCTATTGGTCGGCATCCTCATCGGCGTACTCTTAGGCGTGGCCTTAAACACGATCACCCCCATCTCCCCAGGTCTAGCCTCGACGGTCGCCTCTACGCCCTCTCCCTCGACCCAAACCATCACGAACCCCCCTATAACTGTCATAGAAACCGTTGCGGTGCCCACGACCATAACGGTGACGAAACCCCTTCCATCTGAGCTAACCCCCTCCCCGCCTCACACGCCTGTGCCTCTCTCAGAGAACGTGACGGTCCATTTCATCGATGTTGGCCAAGGGGATTCCATCTTTGTAGATACGCCTACCTTCGACATGCTTATCGACGGTGGTCCTAGAGACACGGGAGATACCGTCGTAAGGTATCTTCAAACCCTAAACGTCACCCGAATAGACTTCGTTGTGGCCACTCATCCTCACGCCGACCACATCGGCGGGTTGATCACGGTTCTGTCCAAGAATAATATTCGGGTCCCCGTCGTCTTCGACAGTGGTTTTAAAACATCGACGAAAACCTACCAAGAGTATATGACCTTGGCGGAGCAAAGAACAGTGATGTACGCGGCTAGGGGACAAGGTTTCATCTTAGACGTCAATGTGAACGTTACCGTTCTCAATCCCACCCACCCTCTGGAGTTCGACGACGCAAACGACAACAGTATAATCCTAAAAATGCGGGTGTGCAATGTTACCTTCTTATTCACAGGCGACTGTGAAGCCCCAACTGAAGCGAGCATCCTGACAGCTGGCTTTAACGTGACCAGCACGGTCTTGAAGGTGGGGCATCATGGTAGCCGAACATCCACGAGCCCGGCATACTTAGAGGCGATCGACCCTGAAGTAGCCGTTATAAGCGTGGGGGAGAGAAATCGATACGGTCATCCACATCAAGAGACCCTAGACAAACTGGCTGCCAAAGGCGTGATTGTTTACCGAACCGACCTCGATGGAACAGTGGTAATAACCACTGATGGGACAAACTACTCTGTTAAAACCGAGAAACTTCGCCCAAAACCGACGCCTACGCCGAGTCCCGCTCCAACGCCTACCCCTGCTCCTACACCGTCGCCAACTCCTTCTCCAAGTCCCAGCCTCACTCCTACGCCATCTCCGAAGCCTATTACCCCACCTAAAGTCAGTCCAACGCCGACGCCTATGCCTACAGTAGTGGATTACACACCATATCTGATAGCAGGAGCCGTAGTCGTCGCCGTGATAATAACCTTCTCAGTGGTTAGGCGAAAGAGAGGGTGATAGAGGATACACTATTCTTTCCGAGGAACACCCCCCAACTGAAACCACCGTGTTGATGAGTTCCCTTTTGAAGAGATTGAGTGCTATTCGGTTTATGGCTAGTCCGGCTTTGGACTTTTTTAACTCGGATGGCAGTCGTTTTCCAAACGCTACCTTTCACTATCTCACCTCTCCGGTCAGAATATGGAATTCCAGTTTTGTTTTCAGCAACCTGTACCGGGATGGTCTTCTCTCTTTTATTCCTGTAACAAAGGCTTAAGGAAGCTCAGGTAATGTTATAGGCTCCTCCGCCCTCTGGGATAGAAAGTTCACAGCTTGAAGGAGGTTCTTCATGATGCTCAAGAGGGAGAATGTGAGTAAAGCTCCCAGAATCGTTCTGAAGTCAACCGTGATTAGAACCGCACCGGCTTGAGGAGGCAATATATCAGGGGGAACCGTCAACGTCATTACGCCTCCATTAGTAAAGATTATGAGAAGAATCATGGAAATAATCGTCCTCGCTGTGCTTAGAGCGTACTGGAGAATTGTTCCTCTGAGAAGCTGAATCACCACTTCAAACGCAACAAAGATGATAGCTATGGAGGAGAACCCTATCCGTCCGGTAGGAATGAACCTATCAAGTTGTCCACCAAATTCCGGCATTAGAGCAAGTGGGATTAGAAGCTCGCCGCCCATGATGAATCCCCAAAGAGCGGCTCTTAAGACGCGTGGTAGGATTATATGCAACCAGCCTTTTCCGTTTCTTTCCTCAGCCATAGGGCATCCTCACCGGTCCAAAGCGAAACGTGGTTGTCTCAAAACATATTTCTAAATAGCCACTTCCAGTGTAATTCTGCAGAGAACCCAGACTTGCCTCGATCTGGATCTTATCCGAATAAGCCGAGTAGGAGCGGACGCTAACTGTTTTATTTTCAGAACCTATCAAGGCTCCATCTTGGTTGAAGGCAATTATGAAGATTGATCCATCGATGTCGAATGGCGAATGGTTTTCAAAGCTTAGAGGGACCTCAACCAGAAAACGTGTTTCCGTAATGGGGCGTGGCATGGATGGTTCGCCTATTGAGAGGTTACCGAACGGGGCTCCCCAAGGTATCGACGTATTTGACACAGCTATTTGAAAGCCTAAGACATTTACGTATCTAAGTCCTATTGAGGTATCGATCTTGAGTTCACCATCTTGAAGAAGCAGATAGGTTAAGTTCTTGCTGAGCATGTCGGTAATGCTCATGGTGAGGTTATGTCTCTCAGTAGCTTCAGAACCGCTTGCAATCTTCCCAAAAGAGGTTGTGGTATTAGAGATGGTCGCTCCATTAAAGTCCCTAAGAACCGTATTGACGTTTAATTTGGATATGTCGAAGTAGCCCGTATTGTTGACCGTTATGGTTAGGGATAAAACGAAAGTTCCGTTTGAGGCTTCATGCCTGAAATCGCCGAGTTTGATACCTTGATTCACCAGCAGCATCTGCATTAAAGAATAGACAGATATTGCTAAAAAAGCGAAAATTAACAGTGTAACTATCGTTATGGTCCAGCCGAGAGCCCTGATGCTTTGCCTCATCGATTAACTCCTTCACTAAGTGGATTATGAAAAATGGGGCGTTAACCTTGCGCCTGCTCTTTTTCAGCCTTCGGATCAGCCTCAACTTTCTTCTCCGTTTTTTCCGTCTTTTTAGTCTCCCTTGACTTAACCTCTTCCCTTTCAATCGTGAGGGTCTGTACGCCTCTCCTAGTTAGGATCGATCCTATCCACCCCATGATGCCGAGGTAAATTGCTCTAATGCACGTCTCGATGAGTGGAGCTAAAGCCCCGCTGAAGGCTGCCATCAGGTCTGGGGGTGGCGATATAACTGAGGCGCCGAAGAGAAATAAGTATGCGTTATAGAACGTGAACAACAGCACGATCACGCCGATGAATAAGACGACGAAGCCGGATATCTTTACGTTGTCCACCACTAAATACACCTCCACTGACAATTCATTCTAAATAGGCGGAGTTCATATTAATATACCTCTCTACGACTTCTGACATAGAAATCCGCTGTGTCTTTGGCTTGGCGAAGCTCTTTAGGCTCCACGCCTTCTCCCCAACTCGTTAAAACATACCGGCCTCCCCAGCTCCTCGAAGAGCTCCAGCACCCTGAGCCTGCTCTTGATGTAGAGTAGCCGGTTTCTATCCTCTAAAGCAAATTGTTTATCGAACCGACCTCGACGGAACGGTGGTAGTATCTACCGGTGGGGTAAACTACTCTATAAAAACCCGATAGACTCCGCACAGCCGCCTCAACCACGCGGGAAGACCTCGCCATAGATCCAATGCTTGTCGCCGAGACTCTCGCCCAGCTCAAGGCCGAGGGCTGGTCACTGGCACGGAAACCCCGTGGAGGAGGCGCACGGTCACTCGGTGGAGGACCCGCGAAGGGAGCAGTAGATAAAAGCCAATGTCAAGAGGAATAGGAGCGTAAAGCCGATCACTAGCGCCATCCCAGAAACGGTAAAGCCGTGAATTATGAACCCCACGTACCCAATGATCAAGAAATTAGCGCCATAAAGGGTGAAGACCATGGCCTTAAGATACCTCAAAACCCACCTGCTTATCGGAAGCCTCATCGAGAGACCCACGGCGAGGGAGAGGGCGCCCACGACAGCGTATTCCCATGTTGCGAGGCCCGTAAGTGAGAACCCTGAATAGGCTAGACCTAAGGCGTAGAGGAAGACCTCGTGGGTCCTTGAGTTTCTGATTACGGATAGCAGCCTACTGGTCCCCATGGTCGTCACCAAATACCCCCAACACGCAAAGTTTAATTCCTGAAGGTTTTAAGTTTTCCTAGGGCGTGTCAGCTGATGAGTTTAGAAGGGTTTCCAACATTCCCGACGGGTTTGTTCGCGGCCTCAACGCTAAAACCCGAGGCATCGGAGTTCATCGTCTTCGGCGTGCCCTTCTATGGGAGGAGTAGCGGAAGAAGGGCAGCCTTCAGCGGACCCGACGCTATAAGAAACGCCTCCGTGGAGTTGGAAACCCTAAGCCTTAGATTTCGCTTGGACTATGATGACATAAAGATAGCCGACGTGGGGAACATAATAGGCATGGACTTCAAACGGGTCTTCTCCAACGTCAGGGAGACCGTGAAGAGGATCTTAGAGATCAATGTAAAACCCGTC
Source organism: Candidatus Geothermarchaeales archaeon (assembly GCA_046757245.1). Taxonomy (GTDB): domain Archaea; phylum Thermoproteota; class Nitrososphaeria; order Geothermarchaeales; family JAUWBL01; genus JBHHXX01. Next base: position 17,123 of record JBHHXX010000005.1, on the reverse strand, counting down.
ATGCTCGGCGGGGAACACACATTCACCTGGGCCGCCGTGAGGGAGATTAGACCCACTCATATATTTCTCTTCGACGCCCACCTCGACCTGAGAGACCATTACTTAGGTGAGAAGCTGTCGCACACCACCTTCCTGAGGCGAATGTGTGAGGAGCTCCCTGATCTTCGAGTTATACACGTCGGCTTCAGGGGAGGTGTCCCAGAGGAGTTGAAATATGCCAAGGAGAGGGAGGTCAAGCTCATACCTTCACCAATTCACCCGGGAAAGTCCATATCGGTTGGAACATTGAAAAATCACGTTGATGAGGCAGAATCTATATACATCTCCGTGGACCTAGACGTCATCGACCCCGCATACATGGTGGAGGTGGGAAACCCTGAACCCGAGGGTATGGCACCCTCCGCGCTGTTTGACCTCTTCACGGCCTTCACAGGAAAAAAGGTGAAGGGGTTCGATGTCATGGAGCTGAGTCCAACGCTCAACTGGAGTCCTTCACACCACCTCGCCGCAAAAGTGGTGTTCGAACTGATGTCGGCGACTTCATCAGACACCGAAATAAGGGCTGGGTGGGATCAATTCCCTTGAGAGGACCTTGAATAGATGAATCATTCGACATCTCACAATACTATTGGCTTGGATGGGATCCCGCGATCCCGATAGAGATTTTTTGCTCACAGAACCTCCCTAAAGATCTTCACGTGGAAGATCATGGCTAAAGCTTAAAATTGAATCGTTGTTTATTAGTTTGGGTTGTTGTTGGGGATTTGTAGCTAGGGTTTTGTAGGTTGTTATGACTCAAAGCGCCATCATCTATTTCGATGCCTCAATATCGCTCTTTTTGGAAGGTTTGGGGTATGAGTTTGAAAAACTGGACGCACTCGGAGGGGGTCGACCATCAGATTGAACAAGAGATTCTTGACTCGGATTTGGAGATGGATGAGGTGTCTAGGAAGAAACCGCGAGTCGGAGTGACTTTTGAGGTCGATGAGAAGACCCCCATAAAAAACTCCTATCTGGTTTCCGCCGACTATGACCCAGGTAAAGCAACGGTTTACCTAAAGTTCTATGACCCTAAAACCAATAGCATACACTTGTGGTTTGATAAAACCGATCACCACCCCTACTGCTTTGCTAAAGAGAGCGTAGGCAAGCTGAGGAGACACCCCGCGATCAAGGGCAACAAATACGTGGTGGACCTGAAAAGCGAGGTTAAGAGGGACCCCCTGAGCGATGGGGACATCGAGGTCACGAAGATAGTGACGACCGACCCCCTCGCCGTGGGCGGAACCAGCTTCTCCCTTAGGTCGAAAATGAGGGTTTGGGAGGCGGACATCAAGTATTACGCGAACTACATTTTTGACCAAGGACTCCAAGTGGGCCGACCATACGACGTCGTCGGGAATGAGATTAAGCCCATCAGGGTAAAGATCGATGAGAGGGTTAGGAAGCTGGCGTCAGCCCTGTTAGAGGAGGCCCCTGAGGGCGAAAGGGAGGAGATCGAGGAGTGGGTGGAGATCCTGTCAGCCGAGGTTCCCAAGTATAGGCGGGTGGCCTTCGACCTGGAGATATACACGGAAGAAGAGGACAGGCTTCCCCTAGCCTCTCAGGCCCGAGACCCCATAGTAGCCGCGTCTTTTAGGGGCTCCGACGGGTTGAAGGTGGTCTTGCTGTACAACATAAGCGGGGAAATTAGCCGAGGAGACTTCGCCGACGAGGAGTTCGAGGTGGAAGTTTTCGACGATGAGAGGAGCCTGATAGAGAGGGCGATAAAAATCTTGATGGATTACCCCTTCATCGTCACGTTCAACGGGGACAACTTCGACATTCCCTATCTCTACCACCGAGCCCTGAATCTGGGCATCCCTCGGGAGAAGATTCCAATTCAAGTGGGGAAGAGGGATGCACGGGCAATCTGGGGTGTGCACATAGACCTATACAGGTTCTTCTTCAACAAGTCGGTGAAGGTCTACGCCTTCCGAAATAGGTATGGGAATATCTCCCTCAACGAAATCGCCCTAAGCCTCCTAGGCATCGGGAAGATCAAGCTTGAGGAGCATATCTCAAAGTTGAGCGCGAAGGATCTGGCCAAATACTCCTTTAGGGACAGCGAGATCACGTATAGACTGACGAGTTTCAACAGCGACCTCGTGATGAGGCTGATAACGATGCTCGGCCGGATAAGCAACATGACCCTCGACGACGTATGTAGGCTGGCTGTCTCAAACTGGATCAAGAACCGCATGATATGCATGCATAGGAAGTTGGGGTGCCTCATACCCCTAAAAGAGGAAATCAAGGGGAAGGGGGAGAGGAGGTACACCGAGCCGGTGACACGGGGCAAGAAGTATATAGGGGCGGTGGTGGTCGAGCCTAAGCCCGGGGTCCACTTCAACGTCTACGTGGTGGACTACGCCAGCCTATACCCCAGCATCATGGGGGAATACAACATCTCCTATGAGACCGTGAACTGCACACACGAGGAGTGTAGGGGAAACGTGGTCCCGGGAACCGGGCATTGGGTGTGCACGAAGAGGAAGGGGATGGCGAGCAGACTGGTTGGGATCATCAGAGACCTCAGGGTGAGGGTCTTCAAGAAGCTGGCCAAAAGCCGCGGCTTGAGCCCCGAGGCGAGGGAGTTCTACGACGTGGTTCAAAACGCCTTGAAGGTGATACTCAACGCCAGCTACGGTGTGTTCGGCGCCGAGGAGTTTCCCTTCTATTATTTGCCAGCGGCTGAAAGCGTCACGATGTATGGTAGAAACATCATAACGGAGACCCTCGACTTCTGTAAGGAGTCGGGTATAAACGTCCTCTATGGGGACACGGACAGCCTCTTCCTACTCAAGCCCGATCGAAAGGAGATGGAGACGCTGATCACGTGGGGGAAGAAGAACTTCCACCTCGACCTAGAGGTGGATAAGATATACAGGTACATCGCTTTCAGCCTCAGAAAGAAGAACTACTTCGGCATTCTAGAGGACGGCGTCGTGGACGTGAAGGGCCTCGTCGGAAAGAAGAGGAACACCCCAGAGCTCATCAAGAGGGCCTTCTACCAAGCCCTGGAGGCCCTGAGGTCGGTGAGGTCCCCAGAGGAGTTCGAGGAGGCGAGGGAGAGGGTGAGGGAGATCGTCTCCGAGACTGAGGAGAAGATACGGAGGAGAGAGGTCACCCTCGAGGACCTCGCCATATCCACCACGCTGACCAAGAGGCTGAAGGCCTACGTGAAAACCACACCTCAACACGTCAAAGCCGCTAAGCTCTTACAGACCGTGAGGGGAAGGGAGGTAATCCCGGGCGAAACCATCAGATACGTCAAAACGACCACCAAGCCCGGAGTGAAGCCCCTGGAGGGAACCTCGATGAGAGAGGTCGATGTGGGGAAGTACGTAGAGCTCCTCAGGTCCACCTTCGAGCAGCTCCTGGACGTCATGGGTGTCAAGCTGGGGAAAGAGGTGAGGGCGGGCTACGGTCGACTCGAGGACTTCATGTAAACAGTCGGATGGTTTACCTCGACCTCTTACTTTGATAGGAACACACGGATATCACGCGTCTTAGAGATAAATTTAAATCCATCGGGAACAATGCTGATTGAAAGTTTAACTAGAGTGGACTAAGATCCGGGGGACGTATGTGATTAAAATAAAACTGCCCGATGGAAGTGTCATCGAGGGAGCCGTTGGGAATCCTATATCAGACCATGTCTCCGATGTCAAGGCGTTAGTTGCGAGGGTGGATGGTAGACTCATCGATTTGAGCTGCGTCATCGAACCATCATTCAAGGAGATTACGATCCTCGACTTTCATTCAAAGGAGGGACGAGACACATATTGGCACACATCGGCACACATCCTCGCCCTAGCCGTGAAGGAGTTGCACCCTGAAGCAAGGCTCGCCATAGGGCCCGCCATCGAGACTGGCTTCTACTATGACTTCGACGTGGGTGATAAGATGTTTACTCCAACAGACCTCGAGAGAATAGAGCGTAAGATGGAACAGATAATTAGCAGAGATACCCCCATGATACGCGAAGAATTATCGAGGGAAGATGCCATAAAGCTCTTTCATGAGAGGGATGAGCCCTTCAAGGTCGAGCTTCTCCGCGAAGTCCAGGATCAAACGGTATCTGTGTATTGGTTGGGGGATTTCGTGGACTTGTGTAGGGGTCCCCACCTACCATCCTCGGGTTACGTCAAGAGCATCAAACTCTTGAACGCGTCATCAGCCTACTGGAGGGGGGATGAAAAGGGACCGGTTCTCCAACGAATCTATGGCGTTTCGTTTCCCGATAAAAGCATGCTCGATGCTTACCTCAATCAACTTGAGGAGGCGAAGAGAAGAGATCATAGGATATTAGGACCAGAGCTCGATCTTTTCTCCATACACGAAGAAATCGGCTCTGGCCTCATCGTTTGGCACCCCAAGGGGGCGATAATACGTAGGATCCTCGAGGATTTTTGGATAGAGGAGCATCTAAAACGGGGCTATCAACTCTCCTACTCACCACACATTGCTCGAAGCAAATTGTGGGAGATCTCGGGGCACATCAAGTACTATGTTGATAGCATGTATTTCATCGAGAAGGATGGCGAAACCTTTGTGCTCAAACCGATGAATTGTCCCCCCCACATACTCGTCTACAAGTCGAAGTTGAGGAGTTATAGGGACCTCCCCATAAGGTATGCCGAGCTGGGCACGGTATATCGCTACGAGAGGATGGGAACCCTGCACGGCCTCCTCAGAGTGCGAGGTTTTACCCAAGACGACGCACACATATTCTGTACACGAGAGCAGCTGGAAGATGAGGTTATTGACATTCTCGACCTCATGAGCCACATATTGAAAAGTCTGGGCTTCGTAGAGTATAAATTCGAACTTTCCACCAGAGATCCAGAGACCCCTGAGAAATATATGGGTTCAGATGAGGACTGGGCGTTAGCCCAGGGAGCATTGACGAAGGCCTTGGAAAAGGAGGGATTACATTACGAGGAGATGCGTGGCGAAGCCGTTTTTTATGGACCAAAGATCGACGTTAAACTCGTTGATTCAATGGGAAGGACGTGGCAATGCACCACAATCCAGATCGACTTCAACCTGCCACGACGATTCGACGTAACATACATAGGTCCCGATGGGAAGGAGCACCCCATCGTCATGATACATAGGACGATATTGGGTTCCCTCGAGCGCTTCTTCGGCATACTAATAGAACACTACGCGGGAAACTTTCCGCTTTGGTTAGCATCGGTTCAGGTGAAAGTGATCCCCATCAGCGATAAATATGATCAATATGCAAAAAAAGTTCATAGAAAACTTCTTTCAGAGGGAATTCGCTCTGAAATCGACGATTCGTTGGCGACGTTGAGCTATAAGATAAGAAGCGCTGAAAAGGAGAAGATACCCTACATGGTGGTGGTGGGGAAAAAGGAGGAACAATCGAAAAACATTGCCGTGCGAAAACACAGGCATGGAGACTTGGGCTCTCTCACACTTCAAAAATTCATCAAGATGCTGAAGGCTGAGATTCAAAGCAAAAAGATAAGCTGAAAGACTCTTTATCATGCCAACACCTCAGGAAAAATCTCTTCTAGGTTTCCCACCACGGCTCCTCGACGCGTCGTCCACCGGATCTAACGACTTTAACGCCATCGCCACCTCTCAAGCATCTTATCCCTCTTCAAGGCCTTTTTATACTCCTTCCAATGCTTCTCACATAGGTATACCCTTCCCCTCGTGGAGGGGACCTTGAACCCGGCTGAGGAGGCCTTGTCCGTGGGAACCGACTTCACCGCGATGCTGCCGCATCCCTCAACGGAGCAGCCGACGCCCTTTTTCACCTTGCCCATTCCCTCCACCATGCTCATATGAATCCTATGTGCTGGATGTCTCCCCTATCCATTTATAGTTCTAATAAGATGCTTTATGCGCGAGTTATAGTGTTTGTATATATTTCACCCCGTATAAAAAAGTTTCAAAAAGCTTATGAGTATGAAACCTGTATTCCTTGTAAGAAATGGCATTGATACCTGAGATATCGCTGCCCTTAATACAGGGAGGACTACTGTTATTCCTAGCCATTGAACAGTTATACCTCTTCAGATTCATCTTCTCAGGTTACAAATTAACCAGGGACACCTTCCTATTTTTCCTCTCATTTTCCTTCTACTTCCTCCTGATTGGCAGCGCGTTTTCCTCAGCGATAAACTTCATGGCGTTTTTTCAGATGGGGGTGGGTAGCTCCGAACTCGGACTTTATATCTTGGATAACGCAGACATCGTGCTATCGGTATTTGAGATCTTAGGATTCAGCGTCGTCCTCGTTTTTCCCTTCTTGTTTAAGGGGAGGGAACTCGGACCGGCACCCGTTGTGCCCGCGTTGTTGCTCGCCTCCGTCAATTTCAGGGTGCTCGTTAACCTACTCTTGTTCTTTCTCTTGACGGAACTGGTTGTAATTTTAGCGAAAAACCTAAGGAAACTCACGAGGATTAGCATGTTACTGATGGTGGGCTTATCCGTCCTGATCTTCTCTAAACTTACAGTTTTACTGATAGTTATCTTGATCCCAGCCATGCCCGTTCAAACCATCCAAGTGATCGCTGTCTCTCTGGAGGTGCTTGCTTTCTCCCTGTTTATTCTAATAAAGTCTATAGTGTCTGTCTCAGCGCCGATTAAACCTTTTCTAACGGACGGGGCTGTCGATTGACTAGGTATAGATCCGGCATTCTCACCACCCTCACGATCTTAGAAATCATACATAAAGACCGTGGAACAAGGATTAGACGATTGATCACCTATGCAAACGTCCCCTACACGAGGATGAAATCCAAGCTAGAAGAATTGTCTTCAGCGGGCATCGTGAAAGTGGAGAACTCCGGAGACGATGGTCGAGTCTATGTTCTAACCGATAAGGGTAGAAACGTTCTCTTCAAACTACGAGAACTTATAGGCTTCCTGACCTCTACGGGTCTGATACCTGAAGAGCCCACAATAAGTAGATCCAAAACAATGCTTCAAAATCAAAAAACCATCTATAATGTGAATTGCAACATTTACACAATCTACCCACTCTATGTATCAATGTAAAACGTGTATAAATCGTTCAAAAACCTTATTGAAAGGAGCTTCTATTGAAACATTGATCGAACATAAGCATGGATGGTCGAGGTAAAACGGGGGAGCAAAAACAAAGGGAAGGGAACCGTTCACCCCTCATCTTTATTGTACTCTCAACTTTGATACTCGCCTTCGTGGCCTCAGCCATGCTCGGAACCCTGTGGACCGGCACACACGTCTTTACTGCAACAGAGCAACTGGTGATCACAAGCGCAGCCTACGACAACTCAAATAAAATCTTAACGATCAAAGCAAAAAACACGGGGGCATCCCCCATCACCCTATCGAGCCTCACCATAAAGCCCGGGATCGGCTCCATCCCAGAGGGCAAAATCGTCATAGATGGGGGTGAAACCTACACTTCCCGGGGAATCAGCGTCAACGGCGGAGAAGGGGTCACAATAGTCATCCAAGATCTGGCTCTAAAGACAGGAACCAACTATGATATCCTGTTTTTAACGTCTAGGGGAAACACGTTCGTTTATACGTTGATGGCGTAGAAGGTGCCAGCCACCACTCACTCTGGCCCCCAGCTCTCCATCATTACAAGGTCAACGAATCTAACTAGTTTATTTATCGTTAAAACTCGCTCCCATAAGTTCCTCGAATTTTGACGCTAGTTCCTCGACGCTGACTCCCTCAATCGTCTTAATCCCATATAGATTAGCCATTGATGCCGCTTCCTTCCTTAAGCCTGGAGAGGCGAGTAAGAGAAGATGGTTCGTGTCCCCACGGACATCGAGGGCTTTAGAGCAGAACTCCACCAGTTGCCTTGGCTCTATCTTTTCTCTGCCCACCTGCGTCTCGATCAGGAGGCTCTGGCTTTTCTCTAGGTTATTTGCGATGAGCTTGAATCTATGCCTGATCCCCGAGGATCCCTTTATAAATCCGTCTTCTTCTACCTCCCATCCCTTCTGTTTTAAATTCTGCTTAATCAGTTTTCGGAGATCCAAGGACTTTAGCTCGTACTCCAACTCCAAGAGCTTATATTCAGCATTAATGCCTCCAAGCCAAAGCCACTCAACCACGTTGATCACGGTGTCAACATACGCCCCCATATTTGACCAGACGCTCTGGGTGTGCGGACCCGTGGCTATCGTGAGAAGCACTTCACGGTTGTCCGCAATCAGATAATGTGCGTTTTGTAGCTCGATGTGCCTAACCTCTGCGAAGCTCATCGCGTCCCTCACCTTCCCTAAATTCTCCTGGTCTACCGTCGTCAGCAACCTCACTTGGACGCCGCGTTTTGGGAGGTCCTTTATGAGCTGCCAAGCGACTGGGGGTATCTGAGGCGACGTTAGAGAGGTAGTTGCCAAGAGTATTTCCGACTGGGACGAGGCTATCGTCCTAATGTATAGGTCGTAGTAGTCTTCATGATTCTTGATTATTTTAATTTCCTCGACGGGTCTACCGCTTTTTATCGATTCGATGACTGAAGCCGCGTGTGTTGCGTCGCTCCACAGCTTGTCGAAGAAGCTACCCATGGCTGTGACGTAGTCCTTGGCGTCTGTCCAAAGCCCAATATCCTGTTCTGTTCTCAAACTCATCGAGTCATCCATGGTAATCGAAACTATGACTTCTCTATCATCCATTATTATGAATCGCGTTGGACCCAATAAGGTGATGTGTCGAAGCTCAGCGAATTTTCCATAGTTTTCAGCCGCCTCGATTCCGGTTTTATCTATTTCAGTCATGATCTTGATCGACACGCCTTTCTCGGCATAACTTTTTAAGGCGTCATCTATCCCGGCGTTGGAGAAACGATAGAGGTCATTCCTCGTCGTGATGATGCGTATTTCCCGCTTAGCATTCTCACAGGTTTTGCTCAACTGACCGTAAACCTGCTGTCTGCCTTGGCTGATCTTAAACTTCGGCTCCGCCACTTCGGCAGGTTCTACCGGGATCTTGGACCACTCCGCCATCAGAAATTCCCGATTTGATTCCATCTCTTGAACTCTTCTCCTAGCATCCCTTATGAGAAGGTCTAGGGCCTTATCTATGGGGAGAGCCGAAAACATCACGGGTCTCCCTATCGTTGACTCAACTAACCCCCTCTCTCGAAGCCTCTCGAGCGTGCGATAAGCGCTCATCCTGTTGATTCTGAGCCTACGGGCGATTTCACCAGCTCCACTTGGACCAATCTTCACCAGAAAAACGTAAAGACCCGCCTCTTTTCTGGAGAGCCCATATCTTAAAAGCAGGTCGATTACCGTTTCTTCGGGCCTTATCCGAACCTTTTCGCTGCTCATCTGCCCTTCACTGTTATATAACATTGATCGATCAAAAGTTACAAACTTACCAATATTAGTTCGATTCATATATTAAAATCTTTGTCGCTCTTGCATCAATCGCCATATATTTAAGAGATTCGGAGTCGGTGAGATGGCTGGGGAAGGAATAGACTACGCAACGGCAACGACCATGGTGTTAAACTTCATATGCATATCCATCATCCTTCAATCGGCGTTTTTTCCCGCGTCTCTATATAGCGATCAGCTTGAATTGAAAGATACGGCCGAAAGAGCTTCAAAAAATGTTCTTAGCCTTTTATCCTCTGATGGAGGCTTCGGTTACACGTTAGATCCACAGATTGTTTCCATGCTTGATACGGATAATCCGTTTAGCCGTCTGTCTTACGAAGAATTGTTGAGCCAATTAAACTTGGAAGACTACGATTTTCAGTTGAGGCTCTCCCCATTGATCGACGTCGAAGTGTCACGCGTTGGTTTAAATTGGTCACAACCCGAATTCCTCGTGAGAGTGACTGATGGAGGCGTCCCTCTTTCAGACATCCTAGTTGAAGCCATAATTGTCTACATTAAGGAAAAGTCAGATATTTACGCTACATACTCCTTTTTAGCTCAGGCTGAATATACCTCTACCCTAGGAGAAGTTACTATAAATAAAACCGCCATTCCTGAAGGTGCGGAGGATTACGTCATCCTCTTTCACATCGACACCGGGGAGGTAGACACCTACCTAGTGTGCTATGACATAGACTCCGGACAAATTTTTGAAATCCGATTCTACGGTGACAGGATATGGATAAGGCTGAGCGAAAAACCCGAACGGGGAACCGCGTGGGTCCACAACCTCGTCGGTTTAATTGGATCCGATATAGTTCCCTTATACAATTCAACAGGTGGTGATGAGGACAAAATAACGTGGAGTATAACACAGACCGAGTGGTGGAATCAATCGCTGAAGGGAATAGACGAAATTACAATGGTATTCGTTGCCTCGAAGTCGGGTGGCCGGGGTTGGATCGAAGTCGGATTTCCCTATATGCCACTCTTGGTGGGAAAAGATGGAATCACATTCGGTAAAGACACTTCAAAACAAAAAACGATGGTGTCCAGAACTATGACCATATCTAAATTGCTCTATAAAGTCGATTTTCTTTTGTGGAGGAAAAAATAAGATTGAGGGTTAGAAGGTTAAAAAAATCCAACGTAAGATTAAACTACTTGGATGACACCTCATCTACGTTACTTCATATACTCATAGGGCTTTTCGAAATAGCCTTTGACATTGTGTTTTTTACCTGTTCGAGGTGGATATATCTCATTGGCAAAGAGGTATAGGTCTAATATCCTAATCACTTTGGCGATCTTAGAAGCGATCCACAACAGCGGCTGGGCTAATGTGAGACAGATAATAAGGCAGGCAAGCGTCCCCCACACGAGGCTGAAATCGAAGATTAATGAGATGATGACCCTAGGGATAGTATCGGAGTCAAAAATAGATGAAAGCTACAAGGCGTATATTCTGACCGAAAAAGGTGTACAAGCCCTCAAAAAGATGAGAGAGCTCGTCTACCTTCTGAACTCAACGGGATTAATAGACCAATCTCAACTGTCAGTATCGAACTAACCGCTTGTCTGCTAAGATCGTGGCGTCGGCCTTGAATAAATCAAGTAAAATAAAGAATACCGCATGTAAGATACGTGTCTCCAACGTCAAAATTTTGAGAAATAAAGAGACGGTTGCGCTCGCCCACACAGCGGTTATAACAATAGGGGTAGTGGTCTCCCTCGTCTTAGCAGTAAGCATTCATGGGCATCGAATATTTGATTTTACGAGGAGATCAACTGAGCTGGAGAGCGTGAAGGAGTCTATGGTGCTTTTCGGGGAATCCGTGGAATCGGTGGCCTGGGTGCCAGAAGCCGCCTCAAAGGTGAGGTTTTCATCTAAAGTTGGTTGTTTGCAATTATTCTCCTCTGTTACGAATTATAACATATCTTTTTTTATGGATGGCGGTGAATATGTTAGTCTTTATTCCCACCCGACAAGCGTCGTAAGGTATAGGATTCCCAATTTTCCCTCACCTCATGAATATGAGGAATACATAAAGGGTGACAAAGGCCTCATCACGACGTTATCAGAGGATCTATCTAGGATAGCTCTTCGAACCGATGAGGGTTGGGCTACGATGACTTTAGACTTTAAGATACGTGTAGTCCATATCCCAAACACGGTAATTCAGGGTGAAATCGTGGATCTAATAAAGATCTGGGTGATTATATTAAATACGCCCAACAAGGGTTATAAGAGGGAATTTGATCTGAAGGCTCTGGGAAATAAAACCTTTGGTAACCTTTCCCCACAGCCATACGCGGGCGCTAATGCCACGATTACCGTTGGCCTTTGGCAACAGCAAGACTCTATCAGCTTTAAGATACATTCATCCAAAGTTTATTTTCAATTGATTGTGGGGGAAGTAGATGTTTACGTTTAGGTTATCCAGAACGAATTTTTAAGAAGGCATATGAGAATGAGTAAATCGTTATTACTTTTAAAAGAAGAAGAGATAAAACTAAAGAAGTTGGAAAAGGTGTTTCTATCCCCTATTTTTCGAGATTCTTTCAACCTCACACACAGTGGACGATTTGTCTACAATTTTTATAAGAATGGCCATTTTATCATGATCTTAATACGATCGAAAACTTATCGCAACGCTTAAATTCATCATAGTTAATTAAATAGGAGAAAGGGATTTCCGTGGTAGGGAATGAAGAGAGTGTGAAGGTATCAACGATTAGAAATAAGCCATTTCTATTGGCACTTGCCATAATCACAGCATTTTACGGCTTAGAGTTTGCCACAAGTGCTCTTAGCCCACTATTCCGAGGATTAACTATACGTGAAGACTGGCTTAGCAATCCGATTCCTTGGACTCATTGGGCTACACCGCCTTCCTATGTTATTTTCATAGGCTCATACATAACGTTAGCGTGCATCCTCTACGTGTTCAACATACTGATTAAAAGGCTAAAGGGAGCAGTCATGACCGGAGAATTTGAGGCTATACCTATCGAGGCACCCGCTGGTGAAGAGGTGGAAGCGGGTGTTGAAGAGGCGGTGGAATCGGAGACCGAGACCATCGAAAGGGAGGAGGAAGTGAGCGCAGCGGAGGAAGAAAAGGAATTAGAAGGGAAATTGAGTTTTAGGATTACTCGTAAAATAATATTTCTATTCATCCTTCTGGCATATGAAGTCCTCCTCTTCTTTGCATTTACCCATGCGATGTTCTGGGGCCCCATCGCTCTTCCCCTCACCATTTTAGGGATAAGTGTTCTCTCCTCAAGCCTTCTATTAAAACTATTTTTAATCAGTTCGGTCATCATTTCGGGAATCATCGTCATTATCTTGATGGTGTTTAAAGAGCCCATTCTACGGCTACCCGGTGTAACCTTCGAAACAGAGGTTGAAGAGGAATCGGAGATAAGCGTGGATGGGATGGTGATCGTCGAGCAGGAGCCGAAAAAACCAGTTCTAGAGTTTGAAGAATCTGTTATCGAGACCAAGTACCTTCAAGAGCCCTTCGTCTACCGTGATATTATTCAGGACAGAGAAAGCGGTGTGTTAAAATACGTACTCCATGAGCCCGAGTTGACCGAGGAGGAAAAAGAAATCTATCGGCGCATTGTAGACATCCTCTTATACGAATTGAAGGCCCCTGAGGAACTTGAAAACCCGGAAGAACACTTTGATGAAGAGGCCAGACGAATCATGCAAAAATACAAGTTTAAGGAGGTTATGCCTGAGTCGTGGGCCAAGATAATGTACTACGTGAAGAGAGACCTCATAGGATATGGCCCCATCGACGGCCTAATGCTTGATCCAGAGATAGAGGATATATCATGTGACGGGGTTATGCGCTCCATATATGTCTGGCATAGAAAATACGAGAGTATGCCGGTAAACATCATTTTCGACGACGCATATGAACTTAATGACCTAGTCGTGAAGTTGGTTCACAAGTGTGGAAAACACGTAAGCTCAGCATTTCCAATTATGGACGGAAGCTTACCCAACAAACATAGACTGGCTGTGGCCTATAGCCAAGAGGTGACGCCTTTCGGATCATCCTTCACGATTAGAAAGTTCAGGGAGGATCCCTTCTCCATCATAGATCTCGTTAAGCTAGGGACCCTATCACTCGAAACGGTGGCTTATCTATGGATCGCGTTGGAACATAGGAAGTCTATCTTAGTCATCGGGGGCACGGCGTCTGGAAAGACGACCCTATTGAACGCTATTGCCTGTTTAATAAAGCCTGGGAAGAAGATAATCACCATAGAGGAAACGCCGGAGCTTAATTTACCGCATGAGAACTGGGTATCCATGATATCTAGGCCGAGCTACGGGCTTGGAGAGTCCGAGCGAGGGGAAATTGAGCTATTCGACCTTGTCCGCACATCCCTTAGACACCGACCAGACTACTTAGTAGTGGGTGAGACGAGGGGCGCCGAGGCCTACGTCCTGTTTCAAGCCGTGGCGACTGGACACGGTGGGTTGGCTACGATGCACGCAGAAAATCTGGATGCGGCGATCAAGCGTTTGCTTCAGAAACCTATGGATATAGCTCCCGCCTACATCCCGCTGATGAACATTGCAGTAGTTATCCAAAGATTTGAAACGGTGAAGACGGAGAAGGAGGCAATAGCCATTAGAAGAGTAAAATCTGTCAGTGAAATCATCGATGTAGACGATTATAACACGGTGTTCACGTGGAAAGCCCCCACCCAAGAGCACGTTTCTCAGCTGAAGAAAAGCAAGGTTCTAATTGACATAGCCGATCAGCTTGGTATATCTCTAGAGGAAATTTTGATCGAAGTCGAGAAGAGAAAGAGGATAATCGAATATATGATGGAGAACAACATCAGGAGCTATTTCGACGTCGCGAAGTTCTTCAGCACGTACTATTCTGATCCGGATAGGATTTACCAGCTTATAGCAGGGGAACTTGCATACGAACCGATCCTTGGTAGGAAAGATGAGATAGTTAGCGAACATGTCTCGGATTCTGGGATGGAGGAAACATTGAGAAACGGGGAGGGTGACGATGAAACTATCCGACAGGATCACTAGTTTTGTCTTCACTTTCTTCGCTCGGGCTTGCCCAATTTATCTAAAATTTTTTCCGGGCTTAAGTGAGGACATAAAGAAGTCAAACCTTAAGATCCACCCCTTAGGCTACGCCTCAATAGTCCTTTTCGCCACTACGGTTGGATTTGTAGGAACAGCGCTGGGCATTTTTTTATTGGTCCTTGATACATCCTACCTATTGATATCGATACTCCTTCTCCCAATACCCCTCTACATCCTAGGCGTTTCCTATCTTATTCCTAAAATTTCGGCTTCTGGGCGCCACGATTCAATAGACATTGAGTTGCCTTACGCTGCCGCATACATATCCATCATGGCGACGGGTGGAGTGTCACCATATAAGAGTATTTCAAGACTGTCTAAGCTGAAGGAACTATTTCCAGCGATTAGTAAAGAGGCGGGGGAAATCGTGAAACACGTCACGATTCTGGCTAAGGATCCCCTGACTGCCATAGCGGAGGTCGCTCAGACGAATCCCTTCGCTGAATTTAAGGACTTCTTCCTTGGCTACGTTACAACCGTTTACAGCGGGGGAGACGTTGTTCACTTCCTAAGAATGAAGACGGACTCGATTCTGAGGAGTAGGATCGATAAAATTAGGGTGATGTCCGAGAGGTTGGGCGTTTTCTTAGAGATCTATGTGATGGTTTCCATCATAATGTCCCTGACGCTCTATATTCTATTCAGCGTTCAATCCTTCTTCGCCGCCGCGGTGTTTGGCCCCTCGGTCGTCGAAAGCGTCATACTTTATAGCTTTGTGATATCTCCATTTATTTCCTTCATTTTCATGCTTATAGCCCACGCCTCGGTTTCAAAAGTTCCGATTTCACCTAAAAAGCACTACAAAGTACTTATGTTGAGCATAATTCCCGCCTTAATCTTCTGGGTAATACACATATACTTTTATTTTTCTTGGAACGTCGGGGGCATTGTCCCTCCGAGTTTCATAGCGGCAATAGGTTTGGGGCAACCCTATAGATGGCCCGAGGTATTGACGGTGGGTTTTTCCCTTTTACTCGCCCCAAGTGCTCTGGCGTATAGAAGTGTCGCCAAGAAGACCGAGGAATTAGAGAGGGGTTTAACCAACTTCCTCATCGACTTAGTGGAGATTAAAAAGACTGGGTTATCCCCTGAAAGTTGCATTCTGAACCTAGCTGGTAGGGAATACACACGCTCCTTCAACAAACTGTTGAGGAACATAGCCTCACAGATCTCATGGGGTGTCTCATTAAAAAGAATTCAAGAAGAAATCGAAAGGGAAACCGAAAACTGGAGGACCCGAATGATAGGCTTCCTCTTGGTTGAGACAATTGATGTTGGGGGTGGGGTGCCCGCTACCTTGGAGGCCCTATCTCAATTCGGCACGACCACGCAGGAGATCGAGGAGCAGAGGAAGATGCAAACGCGTCCCTACACTGTGATACCATATATCGCTGCCGTTCTCCTCATAGGATCAACCTTGCTAACTCTCTCTCTCATGGGTAGAACCCTGATGATTGGAGGAGGGATGGGCGGAGGGGAGGTATTCGGCGTAACCGGTCAAATCACCGAGTATCAAATGGAGCAGACGAGGCTTCTATTCGCGGTTTCGCTCATCATGCAGTGCTTCCTGATCGGACTCGTCACCGGGAAAATAAGCTCCGGGGTAACGGCCGTGGGGTTTAAGCACGCGGCCGCGTTGGTTGTATTAGGCTACGTCTCCTACGTCATTTTCCCCTATGTCGCGGTGTTCATATCCATGTAGGTCTCTAGTCGGTCGGGGTACAATGATATGAGCGGGTTTAAACATATGTGTGTGATGTTGCAACCGATCTCCAAAATATCGAGAAGTAGAAAAGCGGCGTCCTACGTATCTGCGGCAGTGATTACGAGCGTGATAGCCGCACTAGTGCTTGTGGCGAGTTTTTATGGTTTTAACATCTTAAATTCCCAGAGGAGGTCATCGGAGCTCGAGACGATAAAGAATTCGATGAGTCTCCTCGGTGACGCGGTGGAATGGGTCGCGTGGAACCCTGGATCGAGCCGCACGGTTAGATTCATGCCTCGCTACGGGGCGTTGAGGTCGATGCCCTCGGTGACCAATTACTCGATATCCATCAACATAGATGCGACTGGGGATCAAAATGTATACAATGATTCAACGGGGGTTGTGAGATACATCATCAGGGATATACCTCTAAGTCTGGGCTATGAGGAGTGGGTGATCGGGGACGAAAACATTACTACCGACATGTCAAAAAGCCTCCAGAGAATAGTGGTTCAAAGAGGCGTTGAATACACCAACGTAACCCTGGATTTCGTTGTTCGGATGACCAAGACAACGATGATGACTTCGCAGGGAACCGTAGACCTCATAAAAATTTGGGTTATTGATGTCAACACGACGATGAGAGGGTATACCGGGGATGTAGGCATAAAGTGCTCCGGGGTGGAAACAGAGGTTGTTGCTTGGCCGGGGACTGATCCGGCCACGGCAAGTAGTGCCACGATCACGGTTGACTACTGGGGGCAATCTGAAAGTCGGACCTATGCGATAGATACGGGCAAGGTTTACGTCCAGATCATCGTGGGGAAAGTTACTTTGTGAGCGCGGTGAGTGGAAGATGACCAGCGTTTCAATA